>JAFDVU010000218.1 GCA_018268835.1 Acidobacteriota bacterium
ATGCCCCCAGCAGGAGAACGCTTTTTACCATAGGTGATAGTCTACAACGGCTCCGCCGGAGCGGTGCTTTACCGCGCCGCGCCTGGCTGCGGAGCCACCACCGCCGATGCCGCGCCCCCCGGACGTCCGCCGCGGAGCGGTGGCCACACCTTGGGCCTGAAGTGTTCGTCCACCACCAGGTCCTTCACGCCCGGCGGCAGCACCTGCAGCGTTTTCAGGAACTCGATCACGCTGTCCTGTTCGTACCTGGTGAGGTGCTGGAACGCGCGGCGCGATTCCACCGCCTCGCCATCGTGCGCCAGCACCGCCTGGCGCATGGTGGTGAACAGCCCGTGGTGGAAATAGGGCGGCTGATTGCCCGCGCCCCACAACCGGCGCGTGAGAAATCGCCGGTTGCCCGCGCGGAACTGTCTGGACCACGCCGGATAGTTCTGGTCCAGCGGCTCCTTCTCGTCCGGCGCGCAGATGTCGTGCAGCTTGAAATCCGTGTACGCCGGCACCATGATCACCCCGTCGTTCGGATGCGCCGCACGAAGACGCGGCTCCGGCAGGCCCGCGGCGGTCAGGTCCATCGAGTAGGTTTTGGCCCAGCCGGTGCGCAGGTTGCCCGGGGGATTGTAAGGGTTCGGCTCGGTGAAGACCCAGCCCGGTCTTTCGAGCGGCAGCGCCGGAACGTGGCACTTCGCGCAGCCCGCCGTCTCAAACGCCTTCTCGCCGGTGAGCACCGCGTCTTCGATCGCCGGATCGTTCGGGATCACGCGCCCGGGCACCTGAAGGGACGCCTGCCACAGCGAAATCGCGGTGATGTCGGCGCGCGTGAGCTCGTTCTTGACGCCATCGCCGTCGGGATCCTGGTCACGCCCGAACCGCTCGGTGGCTTGCATCCCGTGATGCTGGTTGAACGCGTTGTTGGTGAACTCGCGGATCGAAACCACGGCTCCCGCCTGGTGCCATGGCCGGATCACCAGGCTCGGCGGATCGTTGGAGGTAGTGGTCAGCAGGCTCAGCCGCGGCAACCCTTCCACCTTGGAGTAATCCCAGCGGCCGTCGCGTGTCAGCGTGAGGCTTCCGAAATGGATCCCCTTGCTCACCAGTTCCCGCGTTTCGCCGTGCTTCATGGTGTTGCGGATGGACTGCAGGTCGGCCGTCATCTGCCGCGCCAGCATCTCCAGATAGCCCGCGCCGAACATTCCCGTGGTGATGCGCGAATCGCCGATGTCCTGCAGGGTCGCCGGATCGTTCGTCTCCATGACCGCGCCGCGAGTGGGCTCTGTGTCCTTCGCATCGAAGGAGGCGAAGTCGAAGCGTTGCGCCAGCACGAACACGTTGGCCACGATGTCCCCGCCGCCCCCGCTGATTCCATACGGCGAATTGTGGCAGCCGGCGCAGGAGTTCGCGTCCGGACCCGAGATGCGGTTGAACGCGCGCTCGCCGGTGAGCGGCCGCGTGGGATCCGCTAGTGGCTGCCCGGTGCCCTTGGTGAGCGGGCGTCCGCCTCCGTCCTCGATCGTCCACTTGGCGTCGAACAGCTGCTTGCCGTAGGCCAGCAGGTCGGCAAGCGGGATCTTGAACTCCTCATCATCCTGCAAGTGGCGCGGGATCGCCGCCTCGCGGCCGATCTGCGAAGTCTGGGCGCCCGCGGGCACGGCCCCTGCCATGAGCATCAGGAGGAGGATTCGCTGCATACAGCTCCCTTCACTTCGGCGGCGGAATCACCGGAGCCTGCAGCCCAACCTGCAGAATCTGCTGCGCCCCGATGCTGCCGCCCTGGATCAGTCCCGATCCCTGCGCGACCACCGCCCCCCGGCGCCGCACCGTTACGTTGATCCCGCCCGCCGGCACTCCGGTCAGCAGGAAGTTGCCGTTGGCGTCGGTGTTGGTCATCCCCACCCAGTCGGGATTCCCGCTCGAGCGAACAATCACCTCGGCGTTGGCCAGGTCCGAGGCACGCAGCACGCTCTGCCGGATCGCGTTGCGCATCGCCTGCGCCGCCTGCGCATTGCCCGCCTGCGCCGCGCTGTTGCTTCCCGCAACTACGTTGTTGGCCGGCTGGTTCGGCTGCAGCAGCGTGAGCACGTTGTATCCGCCCCCGGGCTGCGGCGTGAAAACGATCGAGCTGTAGTCGATGTTGAATGGCGTCCCATTGGTGAAGTATTCGTAGATCGCCGTCCCCGCCGCCACGTTCACATTGGTCTGGGTGCGGTAGTCGATCGCCTGCGACGGCGTGTTCGGCCCCGGATTGATGCCCACGATCATACCTGTGGTGGTGGAGGTGATGCCGTTGTAGATGAACACGATCCTGCCGTCCGGATACAACTGGATCTGCATCGTATTCGGCCCGTTGTAGCAGGAGTAGTGATCCACGTGATCGTAGGTGATCACCACCTTGCCCGGCAGTTGCGTGTTCAGATACACGCCCCCGTGGCAGCGCTCGTCCAGGTCGTCGAAGAACAGCGAGATGCGCGGCGTGTTCTGGAAGGCGGCCAGGCTCTCGGTGTAGGTGTTGTCGCCGTGCCCGAACGTCAGGTAGCCGTTCGACCCGATGTACAACTGCGTCTGGTTGGTTCCATAGTACGGGAACGGGAACGGCAGTGTCAGCGTGTAGTTGCAGTCGTCGCAGTTGATCACATCATTGCCGATGTTGGCCTCAAACTGCGCCGAAGCCAGCGAGATCGTACCCACATCTGTGGTCCCGCCGCGCACCGGCGCAAACGGCGCCGAACTCCCGGTCAACTGCGTGTTGCTGGCGTCGGTGAACCGCGCGCTGGCCACGATATTCCCCTGCACGGTGGGCACGCCGACGATCGTGAACCGCCCGTCGGCGCCGGTTACGCCCGTGCGCCCGCCGTTCGTGATCACGGTCGCGGCCGCGACCGGATTGTGCGCGGGATCCACCACCAGGCCGGAAACCACGGTCAGCGGATCCGGCACCACCGGCAGCGTGATGCTCTGCGCCGTCCCCACGTTGTTGCCCAGGTCCGTCGCCCGCGCCCCGATCACGATCTGGTTGCCGCCGGCCGGCACCTGGAAGGTGTACTCGAACGGTTCGGTGGAAGTCGTGTACGCCACCTGTCCGTTCACCAGGAAGTCCACGTACGCCACCGCCACGTCGTCGGTCGCATTGGCCGTTATCGTCAGCGACGCGCCCTGATACTCGGTCGTGTTGTTCGCCGGTGAAGAGATGCTGATCGTCGGCGGCACTCCGGCCAGGTCCTGCCGGGGCTGATACTGCCCGATGTACAGACGGCTGTCCCCGCTGGATCCACCCCGGTCCAGGTTGCTGTGGTCGGTCACCAGGTAGATGAACGCGCTGTCCACCGCGATCCCCATGCCGTTATCGTCGCGCCCGCCGTTGAGCGATGGCGAATACTGCGGGCAGTTCGCCTGTCCCGGCGTGCAGAAGTTGAGAATCGCCCGTGCCGGAAAGGCCGTCGGATCGCTGATGTCCGCGATCGGCACGCCATTGACGAAGTACACCTCCGAAGCCATGGCGAACGATCCGGCAATCGCCACGTCCGTGTCCCTGCCGCCCAGCGAGATGCCCAGCGACGTGACGATCGTGGGAGCGTTGACGTCGCTGATGTTTACGCTGGTCATGCCGTTGGAATAGTCGCCCACAACCATGAGGCTGGCGCTGGCGAACGCCGCCGCGCGCGCGTCGCCCGTGTTGATCGACCCCTTGCCCACCGGCGCCGCCGGATTCGATACGTCCACCAGGCGCACGCCGGAACTGCCGCAGGCCACCGCCGCCAGCCGCGCATCCGCCGTGACATCGAGGTTGTAGCACGTCCCGCCGATGTTCAGCGATCCCGGAGAGAGCATCGTGGAGGGGTTCGACACGTTGACCATAGTGATCCCGCTCCCCGCCGCCACGTACGCCACCTGCCCGCGGATTCTCGCGCCGCGCGCCGTACCCAGCGCGCTGTATGTGCCCAGCAGCACCGGATGTGTCGGATCCGTGATGTCCACCGCGCGGAAGCCGAACGTGCCCGATACGTAAGCGCGTGAGCCCGATACCGTTACGTGCCACGCCGTGCCGTCGTTCATCGCCAGCGAACCCACCAGCGTCGGCGTCAGCCGGTTGGAGGAGAGGCTCACCACCTGCAATCCGGCGCTGCCGGCGGCGACATACGCGTAGTCGCCGGCTACCGCCACCCCGTTGGCGAAACCGGGAATGCTCACGTAGGAGAGCGGCAGCGGCGCGAAGTTCTGCACGTTACCCCGCACCGTGCTGGTGTAGCCGTTGGTGCGCACCGTGATATTGCAGGAGCCTATACTGCTCGCGTAGACGCGCCCGTCGGGCGAGCCGAAGTTGCAGCTCGCCAGGTTGTCGGAGGAGTACTGTGTCCCGCGAGTCGTACTGGTCAGGTTGATGGTGTGGTTGTCGATCAGGTGCCCCGTCACGGTCAATTGCACGCTGGCAACGCCGTTGAGCGAATTCACGATCAGGGTGAAAGTCGCCGGCGTAACATCCACCCGGTCCATCGCCGCCGCCAGGTTCAGGCTCGCCGCGTTGGTCGGATCGCTGCCCGTGCGGATCTCGGTGTAATCGTTGACACCGTCGCCGTCGGTATCGGCCAGCAGCGGATTGGTGTGGTAGCACACCGGGTGCGCCCCCACCGTGCAATTGTGGCCCGTCGCGTTCACCTCTTCGCCGTCCAGCAACCCGTCGCCGTCGGTATCGGGATTGTTGATGTCGGTGCCGATCTGGTACTCCCGCAGATTGGTCAGGCCGTCCTGATCGGGGTCCAGCAGCGCGTCGCTGGGGTCGTGCGGATTCAGCCCGTGATCCAGTTCCCACTGGTCCGGGATGCCGTCGTTGTCGCTGTCCAGGTTGCCGCTGGGCAGCACTCGGATCGCGATCATGCCGGACGCGCCTTCATTGGCCGCCTGAATCACTACCGTGCCCGTGGTCACCGCGGTCACCAGCCCTTCGCTCGATACCGTCGCGATCGCCGGGTTCGTGCTCGTGTAGGAGGTCCCGGTCGAACTCGCCGTGATGTTCTGCGGCGGTCCGCTCGGATACGTTCCCAGCACCGTGAGTTGCACCGTCCCGCCCAGACTCGTCACCGTCGTGTTGGGCGCGGTCACCGTGAGCGATACCGGCACCGGCGTGGTGTTCCCCAGTCGGATCGGAGGAATGTTGATGCCGCCGTTCACCGGCACCACGAAATAGTCCGACTGGCCGAACGTGGTCGTCCCGTTGTTCACGCACGAAGCACGCGCGCGCACGCGCCCGAACCCGGCCGGGATGTTGGGCAGCAGCCAACTGCCGTCGGCGGCGACCTGCGTGTTGCGGTTCAGTACGCTCACCGTGCAGTTCTGGTTGAGCTGGGCAGCCGCGGGAATCGGCCCAAGAAGCGTCGCTGCCGCGGCCAATACCCACTGCGCCGCCGCCGGCTGATTCCCTTGAAAACGCCTGATGGTATCGCGCATACTACCGTTCCCTTCCCTTACTTCCCTTTGGGCACCACTTTTCCGAGTTCACGTTCGAACAGGTGGGACCACGAAGAAAACGCCGCGTCGTCTCTCAACCGATTCGTCAAATACAGTTTCCCCTGCACTTCCTTGATGGGGTACGTGTTCACGAACGCCCCCATCTGGCCTTCGTGGCGCACAAATAACAGCAGGTACGTGCCGTACTCGATGTACGCCAGCGGCTCGGACTTCTTCATGTTGCGGTAGAGCGCCTTGTTGGCGCCGGCGACCTTCGCGTCCTCCATCACCTTCCGGATATTCGGCCGCTCATCCTCCATCCACAGCGCCAGCACCTTCTCCGGTTCGCCGGACGCGTTCGCCTCCACCAGCGTGGAGGTGAACTTCTTCAGCCGTTCCGCCTGCGGCGTCGTGTCGCCCGTCAGTAGCTTTCCCTTGGCGACCACTTGCAGCGGCGCGCCATCCGGCTCATCCGAAGGCAGGTATGACAAGACGAGGTTACCGCCCTGCGTCTCGAGTTTCTGCGCGGGCAACACCTGCGGCAGCAGGACCAGCGCGGCGATTAGAAGTGTCCTCATGGCGTGCAGATCTGTGAATTGGGAATCGTGTAGGAAACCTGTTTCTGAATGAATCCGGCCAGCGTAATGTTGCCGAACAACTGTACCGGCCCGGCGCAAGCCTGGATCTGAACCTGGTCACAGGCATCCTGCACCTGTAACGTTCCCTGCCCTTGCACCCCGATCGCCGCCGAAAGATACGCCGGGTCGATGATCGTGGCCACCCGGACCGATCCGGTCAGCGTCACCTGACCGCCTCCCGATACCTGCCATCCGCAGGCGCCCTGGCAGTTGCTGGATGTCCCCGTCCCCGTCAGGTTCCCGGCCAGCGCCACCCCAACCGACACCCCGACCCCGATGTACTCCAGGTTCACCGAGAGCCCCGGCACGAAGCACTCCACGCCGGGCAACTGGTATTGCAGTTGTCCGCCGTACTTCAACGCGCTAACGATCGATTGCGACGACTCGCAGCAGATCTTCGATCCCGTCAGGTTGATCGCCCCGCTGAACGATGGCGCCGTCGCCCGGCATCCGGGGGCGAAGTTCAGCACCTCGGCGGTTCCCTTGATCAGGCTCGCCAGACCGCTGAAATCCCATTGTTGCTGCCCCCCGACGTTGTCCTGGTCCGCGATCGCCCGCCCCTGGCAACTGCCGTTCACGCACTGGTCCGGCCCCGGCGTCGTTCCGTTCGCGGACGTGCAGAACTTCCCGTCGTCGCAACTCGCGCCCGGATTCGGCACGCACGCATTGCCGTTGCACGTCTGGCACTGCGGGCACGTGGCCGCCGTTCCCGACGAATTCGGATTGCCGCCGCAGTGCCACCCCGCTTTGATCACCCCGACCCCGGGGTTGGACACGATCGACATTCCGTCCGCGCTCACCGTCCCGGTCCCGATCGCCACGAACGCGCTGATGTCGTGATCGTACGAGTACATCTCGGTCACCGCGTGCGGCGGCAACCCGTCCACGTTCGGCATCGAAAGCGGCGCCGGCGGGCTGAACAACGCCCCCGACGGCTGAATTGTGACCAGGAAACGCGGCTGCTGCCCGAAACCGGGCACCATCGGCATGCGGTCCGTGTGCACCAGCGATACACTCACGCACCCGCTCTTCGATCCTCCCGGGAACGTAACCTGCCCCGGACCGAACGTCAGCGAAAATCCCGGAGCCTCCGGCATCGTCAGGGTCCCGCCGCCCGTGTTCTCCGTCACGCACAGCACGTTGTTGCTCAAGGCCGGCAGATAGATCGGCAGCCCCACCGTGTTGTTCTGACCCGACACCGTCACCATGTCGTAATCCAGCGTCGGGAACGTCGTCCCCGGCCGGTTCGCCGTGCTCCCGTCCACCAGCAGTTTCACGTAACCCACCGGCGCTCCGGTCACCGTGAACAGGCCGTGCGCGTCGCTCTGCACGTACGGCAGCGAGCCCACGATCTGCGCGTTGGCCGTCAACTGGCTGTTCAGCACCGCGCGGACCGTCACGCCCTGGATCGGCTGGTTGGCGTTGTCCAGCACCACTCCCGTGATCGTCGTGTTCGCCGCATCCCCCGGCGTGCGGCCCCATGCCGTGAATACCGCCGCGGTCGCCCCCGGATTCCCCGGAAAGTTCGCGTACACCGAGTTGCTCCCGTCCGCCGGACCCAGCGTCAGCGTTGCCGCGGCGCGCCCGTCCCCGTCCGTGTTCACGGTGTACGAACTTTGTCCGCCGATGTTCCCGCCTCCCGCGGTCACAGTGAACGTCACCGGCACGTTCGACAGGCGATTGTTCCCGCCGTCCACCACCACCGCGATCAATGGCCGGGGCAGCGGCTGCCCGGTAGCCGCCACCTGCCCGTCGCCCGTATCCACCACGATATTGTGCGGCCCGCCCTGGGCCCCCGTCGCCGTGAACACCACCGTGCCCGTGTAGCCGGCGCTGGTGGCTTCCAGGTTGTTGCCGCCGTCGCCCGCGCGCCCGCCCAGCGTCCAGTTCACCTGCGCCTTGCCGTTGGCGTCCGTGCTCACCGCCAGCGACGGCACCGGCGCGCCGCCGTTACTCACCAGCCCGTTGTTCTGCGTCACCCGGAACACCACCGGAACACCCGCGCCGGCCGGATTGCCGTCTGCCCCGAACAACTGCACCACCAGGGGGGCCGCCAACTGCGTCAGGATCGCGCCTGACTGGTTGTTCCCGCTCACGTAGCGAATCTGGTTCGGTGCCGGCGCGGCCCGGTTCACCGTGATCGAAATCGTGGTCGAGTTGCCCACCCGGTCCGTGGCCACTACCTGGATCGGATTCGCGCCCACGTTCAGCGGCACGTTCGAAGCCACGAACGTCCGGTTGGAGACGTTCGCGCTCATCCCGTTCACCGTCACCGTCGCCTGCTGGCTGTTCACCGTGCCCACCACGATGTCGTTCACGATGCCGGTCACGTCCACGCTGTTCGCCGTCGTCGTCGATCCGTCCGCCGGTTGCGTCACAGCCACGTGCGGCGGTGTCGTGTCCAGCGTCTCCTGCACCGTCGCCGTGTCTGCCGTACCGCCCACCGTCGCGGTTGCCGTGATGTAGTTCGGGCCTTCACGCAGCGGCACCGCCGCGCTGAACCGCCCGTTGCTCACCGGCGTCGTCACGTCGTTGATGTTCACCGAGCTTACGTTCCCTGCCACCGTCCCGGTCACCGTGGTCGGGGTGATGTTGGTGTACCCCAGGTTCGAGGGCGAGGTGATCGTGATCACCACCGGACCCGAACTCCCCGTCACGGTTCCGTCGATGCCTGTCGAGGGTGTGCGCAGCGGCGACCCGTGGAACGCCGCCGACACTTTGAAAATCACCGTCCCCGTGGTCGCGATGGTCAGCGTCGTGCGCAGCGTGTAAATACCGTCTGCCGCCGTCGCGTCCCCGTTCTGCCCGTCGTCGTGCATCGTGCCGAGAATCGATACGAACCGGTCCTGGTCGTCCCTCCGCTGCACGTTCACGCTGCTCGGGATCACGCTTGGGTCGCTGATCGCCGCCGTGAACGTCACCTGCGTCGCCACTCCGGCCACGATCGACATTGGGGTCACCGTGACCGTACCGATCGCCGGAGCGGCGCCCAGCGCCGCCGCCAGCAACAGCCCCACCGTTGCTACGCCCGCCAGTCTGCGCATCTCAGTTCCCTCCTGCCGACGCCGTCGCCGCTGTCACGTCCACCGTCACCGGGATCGTCAGCGGGCTGTTCGTCGCTTCGTTGGCGTAAACGTACAAGGCGCTCTCGTAGTGCCCCGCATCTAACTTCGTCACGTCCAGCGTCACCTGCTGTTGCAGCGCGAGATTGCCCGTGGTCGCGTAGTCCGGCGTAACCTTCACCCACGGATCCTTGGTCAGAATGAAGTAGTCCACGTTGGCGTTGTTCGCCCCCACATACAACTGCTGCACCGGCGCCGGATCCCCCTTGCGATACCTGAAGCTGAAACTCGAAGGTGTGGAGAACAAGGAGGGCTTGCCCGCGATTCGCAGCGTCACCGCGACGTTCACTGTGATGTCGCGCGTATTACTGAACGCGATCGATCCGTAGTACACACCGGGATTCATCCCCGCCGGGTTCGCGCTGATCGCCACGTTGGCCGGCGTCACGAAGTGCTGTGTGATCGCGGTCAGCCACGGCACCGAACTCACCGCCGTGAACGCCGTGTCCGGGGCCGCCGTCACGGTCACGATCTGCGCGGGCGGCGCCTGCCGGCCGAACACTGCGTTGAACGTCATCTGCGTCGTGTCGATGAAGAATGTCGGCGCCGGCGGGACCCACGCGGTCAGGGTCATGTCGTCCAGCGTGAACGACGTGCCCGCCGCCGCGCCCGTGATCGTCACCTGCGTGATCCCCCCGTCGGCGCTCACCTGTACAGCCTCGTTGGGCGCTCCTCCGCTGCCCGCCCGGTTGTCCTGGCTCGCCGAAACCTGCGTGAAGGCGCGATTGCTCTGGTCCACCGCTCGCACCGTCAGGGGCACCGAGTGCGTGAAGTAGCCCTTGAACGTCGCCACCGGCGCGTTGAACTTGATCGTCATCGCGCCCCCGATGTCCGCCACCACCTTCGATCCGCTGCGCGGCGGAAATTCAATCTCGTTCAGCGACACGCCAGACTGCAGCACCATCGCGTTGGTGAATGTGTATCCCGGTGTCTGTGTCCCGGCGGCCTGACCTTCCGGCAGGCTTTCAAAGTCCACCGTGACGCTCTGTTGAGCCGTCAGGACACACGGGAGCACAAGCGCGGTTAGTAATACGGCTGGACAGCACCTCATGCATACCCTCGTTAGTGCGTGGTTCGTGAGCGCAGAATATCACGCTCAAAATGAAGAGCCGCATGACGTGATGAGAACCCGGTACTAGCCACTGTATCGTATGAAACGATTGCGCAGAAGTGCCTGAATGACTGCAAGTTAACCGAGCGGAACAAAAAAAAGGCCGCGTCGGCGGATGCCGCGCGGCCCATGATTCGTAGTACTTTTTCGCTAGAACGTGTACAGCAAAACTCCCGCCGGAGTCTCCACCGGACCCCCCGCCGTAACCGCGGCCTCGCCTTCGGCGTTCACCTGGCGGTAGAAGATCCCGGTCTCGCCCAGGTACACCTCCAGCTCCGACGGGCGCGGCAGGCTTCCCTGAATCAGCGCCTCGCTGAGCGGATCCTCGATGTACTTCTGCAGCGCACGGCGCAGCGGACGCGCACCGTAGCTGCGGTCCCCGCACGTCTTCTCCAGAATGTACTTCGCCGCATCCGGCGTCAGCCGCAGCCGCACCTGCTTGGCGACCAGGTTCCCGTTGACCTGCTCCACCAGCAGATCGATGATCTTCAACAGATCCTCGTCCGCCAGCGAAGTGAACAGGATCACTTCGTCCAGGCGGTTCAGGAATTCGGGATTGAACGCCTTCTTCACCTCGCCCCGCACCATGTCCTCGACCTTGCCCGGAATGCCCTCCGCCGCCGGAGCCGAGAAGCCCAGGTGCCCGCGCTTTTCGAGGAAGCGGGCCCCCAGGTTGCTGGTCATGATGATGATCGTGTTCTTGAAGTCCACCTGGTTGCCCAGGCCGTCGGTCAACTGGCCGTCTTCAAACACCTGCAGAAGGATGTTGTAGATGTCCGGGTGCGCCTTCTCGATCTCGTCCAGCAGAATGATCGAGTACGGATTGCGCTTCACCCGCTCCGTCAACTGGCCGCCCTCTTCGTAGCCCACGTATCCCGGCGGCGAGCCGATCAGCTTGCTCACCGAATGCTTCTCCATGTACTCGCTCATGTCGAAGCGCACCAGGCTCTTCTCGCTGCCGAACAGGAAACTGGCCAGCGCGCGAGCCACTTCCGTCTTGCCCACGCCCGTCGGCCCCAGGAACAGGAACGACCCCGCCGGACGGCTGCTCGCCTT
>JAFDVU010000219.1 GCA_018268835.1 Acidobacteriota bacterium
ATGATGTTCTCGGTCGAAGCCGGAGCGGGCACATTCAGCAGGCTCGTGATTTGCGCCGAGAGGAACATCGGATCGCCGTCGCTGTTGTCGTGCAGGCCGCTCGAGTGGGTCAACAACTGCCGGATCGTGATGGACGCGAGCCGCGGATCGACGGTCGCGCCCGCCGGCGGTTGCAGGTCCGGAAGCAGCGCGAAGGCCGGCTGGTCGAGCGACAGCTTGCCCTGCTCCACCAGGTGCATCACCGTCACCGCCGTGATCAGCTTGCTGAGGCTCGCGATGCGGAAGCGCGAATCCGGTTGAACCGCGATCTTGTTTTCTTGGTCTGCGAACCCGTAGCCGCGCGCCAGAACGAGCCTTCCGTTGTGGGTCACGGCCAGCGCGGCGCCGGTGACATTGTACTTCGCCATCGCCGCCGTGATCATTGCGTCGAAGGAGGACAGCGCGGGGACAGGGGTACCCGTCTGCGCGAACATCGGGAGAACGGCCGCAAGGGCGGCAATGGAAATCCTGGGGAATCGGGTCATCCGGATCGGGTCATTCTATCAGGTATGCCCGCCGGCCGGTTTCGCCTCTGCGATCCTCTGCGATCCACCGGATTACCCTCCCGGGTTCAACTTGGGGACCGTGCCTGAACCCTCCTACTCCACCCGGTTCCCCGTTTCGCTCGTGTCGTACCCGCACAGCGCCTCCAACTCGCGCCGCAGCGCCGAGTGCGCCAGCGTCTCCAGCAGCCGCTCCACCGCGCGCGTACCGAGTTCCTCTTCGCGGATCGCCAGGTCGTAGTGCTCGCTCGCCAACGGCAGAAACTCCAGCCCGAACGCGCGCGCCGCCGCCCGCGTCGCCACGCAGCAATCCGCCAGCCCGGCGTGCACCCGCCACGACGCCTCCAGGTGCCCGCCCGCGGGACGGTCCCCGTACCCGGCCACGCTCTTCGCCGCGACTCCCGCCGCGCGCAGCCGCTCGTCCAGCAATTGCCGGCTTCCCGACCCCTTTTCGCGATTCGCCAGCCGCACGTCCGCCCGCGCCAGTTCCTCCACGCCGCGCAGCTTCTTCGGATTCCCGCGCGCCATCACCAGCCCCTCTTCCCAAAGCGCGAAGCGGTACATCGCGACCCGCTTCGGCGGCTCCGCGCCCTTCAGGTGCGTGCCGGCCACGTGCGCCAGCTTGCGCCCCAGCAACTCCATCGCCACCGAGCTGTTCACCGCCGCCGCCACCAGCACGACGCCGGCGCGATCCAGGTGCCGGCGCAGCACCGAAACCGCCGGATCGCATCCCGCGATCAAAAGCCGCCCCGCTGGATCCTCGTCGCGCAGCAGGTGGACCCGCGAGCGCGCCGGATCCTCCAGCAGCGCGTCCGCCGGCGGCAACTGCCACGACGCCGGAGCCGAAGGCACCGCCACCAGGCGCCCGCCCACGCGGCACAGTTCCAGGGGCGCGCCGGCGAACAACTCGCCCGCCGGGATCACTTCGGCCCGCACCGCGCGCGCCGTCCCGGCCGCCTCCTCGAGCGCGAACAGTTCCTCCACACTGGTCTCCAGCGCCCGCGCCAGTTTGAGCGCCACCGCGGTGTTCGGAATATAGTCGCCGGCTTCCATGGCGTAGATCGTCTGCCGGGTCACCCCGGCGGCGCGGGCCAGTTCCGCCGCCGCCATGCCGCGCTGCCGGCGCGCCGCCGCCAGCCGGCTCGTCACCGCCTTTTCCGCCGTGGTATTGTCTTTTAAAGATGACATCGTCGTTTATAAACCACCGTGTCGCACTAATTCTACTCCTGCCCGCGATGGCGGCGGCGCAGAGCGGGCGCGCCGAACTGCTCGGCACCGTCACCGATCCCGCCGGACTCCCCGTCGCCACCGCGCAGGTCGCGCTGTCCCAGCCCGCCACCAGCGCCCATTACCAGACCGTCACCAGCGCGTCCGGAGCATGGGACTTCTCCGGCCTTCTCCCCGGCGTCTACCAACTCGAAATCCGCAAACCCGGCTTCGAGGTCCTGCGCCGCCCGGATATCCAACTGCGCGTGGCGGACCGCGTCGTGCTCGATCTCTCGCTCGTATTGGGCGATTTCTCGCAGACCCTGGAAGTGACCGCGGCCGCCCCGCTGGTCCAGAACACCACCGGCACGCTCAGCCTCGTGGTCGGCCAGGAGCAGGTCTCCACTCTCCCGCTCAACGGCCGCAATTTCATCCCCCTGATCGCGCTCTCCCCCGGCGTCATGCTCCCGCCGGGCCAGTTCCTGCCGCGCATCAACGGCAGCCGCCCGCGCACCAGCGAATACCTGTACGACGGAGTCAGCGTGCTCCAACCCGAGCCCGGGCAGGTGGCGTATTACCCGGTACTCGATTCCATCGGCGAGTTCCGCGTCGAAACCAACAGCTATTCGGCCGAGTACGGCCGCTCCAACGGCGGCGTCATCCAGGTAAGTTCCAAGGCCGGCACCAACGATTTTCACGGCTCCCTCTTCGAATACTTCCGCAACGAGGCGCTGAACGCGCGCAACCTGTTCGCCGCCGCCGGCCCCAAGCCGCTCTTCCGCCGCAATCTGTTCGGCGGCACCCTCGGCGGCCCCATCCGCCGTGGCCAGACTTTCTTTTTCGCCGACTGGCAGAGCATCCGACTCGATACCGGCGTCACGCGCCTCGGCACCGTCCCCACTCTCGCTCAGCGCGCCGGCGTCTTCACCACCGACATCACGGATCCGCTGACCCGCACCCTCTTCCCCAACCGTACCATCCCGACCTCGCGCTTCGATACCGCCGCCGGCTCAGTGCTCTCCAGTTACCCCCTCCCCAACGCCTCCGGCTCCAGCGACTACCGCCGCGCGGCCGATAACACCGACGGCACCGACCAGTTCGATACCCGCATCGACCACTACATCGGCACCCGCCAGCGCATCTTCGCGCGCTATTCCTACCTCCGCGACCACATCGGCGCGCCCGCCACCTTCGCCCCCGCCGACACCACCACGATCACCCGCGGCGACAGCCTGATCGTCGAGCACGCCATCGGCGGCAACCAGGCCCGCCTCGGCTACACCCGCCGCTCGCTCGTCCAAAGCACCGCGCAGCCCGGGGCCACCTACGACATCGCCGGCTTCCAGTCCCTCGGCCCCGCCACCACCACCAACGGACACATGTCGACCTCGGTCACCGAGTTCGTGGACGACTACGCCTTCAACCGCGGCGCCCACAGCCTCAAAGTAGGCGCCGACCTGCGCTGGGAACATCTCAACGTCTTTCAACCGCCCTTCCCTTCCGGCGACTACCAATTTACCGCGGCCCTCACGGGCAACAGCTTCGCTTCCTTCCTGCTGGGCGCCGTACAGAATTACTCCCGCGACGTGCAGCAGGATACGCTCCGCCCGCGGGCGCACATCACCGAATTCTTCGTGCAGGACGACTGGCGCGTGACGCCGCGGCTCACCCTCAGCCCCGGCGTGCGCTACACCCTGAACTTCCCCTCCACCGAAGCCGATAACCGCATCGCGGTCTTCAATCTCGCCACCCGGAAGCTGGATTTCCCGCAAAACGCCCGCAACCTTCATAAGCACGACTTCGGTCCGCGCATGGGTCTCGCCTATCGCCTCTCGGATTCCTCCGCCATCCGCGCCGGCTACGGCCTGGTCTGGATCGAACAAGCCGGCATCACCACCCCGTTCACCGCCCCTATGTTCCCCTTCATCCAGACGCTCGCGCAGAGTTCGCTCGACAACATCACTCCGGCTTTCTACCTGGCCCAGGGAGCCAGCGTGCAGGCGGCGCCGCCCTCGGCGGATTCCGGCCTCGGCCAGGGCGTCTTCGGCGTGCAGCGCGAAACCGGTTCCGGTTACGCGCAACAATGGAACGTGACCCTGGAGCGCAACTTCGGCACCTCGTGGACCGCTTCAGTCGGCTACGCCGGCAGCAAACTCACGGGTCTCGGCGTGCCCGATACCAACCTGAACCAGTTGCCGGTCTCGGCCTTTGCGCTCGGCACCGCCCTCACCCAGCGCGTGGCCAATCCCTTCTATGGCATGATTCCGGCCGCCACTTCGCTCGGCGCCCCCACGATCGCCGAGCAGCAACTCCTGCGGCGCTTCCCGCGATTCACCACCGTCACGCTCTACCGCAATAATGTGGGGAACTCCACGTGGCACGCCCTCGAAGCGCACCTGGAACGCCGCTTCTCGCGAAGCCTGGCGGCCACCTTCTCCTACACGTTCTCCAAGCTGATCGATGACGCGGGTTCCGTGTTCAGTTCCGCGCTGCTCACCGGCCCCGTGGCCAACTATCAGGCCGCCGACAGCTACAACCGCCGCCTGGAAAAGGACGAGTCCAACGGCAGCATCCCGCACGTCTTCTCGGCCGGCGTCGTCTGGCAGCCGCGCCGATGGGAGGCATCCGTGATCCTCAAGGCGCAATCCGGCATGCCGTTCACGGTGCAGCAGGCGACGAATTACAACGCCGCTTTCGGCTTCGGCATCCAGCGCCCGAACATCGTGGGCAACCCGGCCCTGCCCGCGGATGCGCGCAGCACCGCGCGCTTCTTCAACACCGCCGCCTTCACTCAAGCCGGGCAGTTCGCCATCGGGACCGCCTCGCGCAACCCCGTGCGCGGCCCGGGCTACTCCGCCGTCGATCTCATGATCGGCCGCCTCTTCCCGATTCGCGAGAGCCTCACCGCCGAATTGCGCGGCGAAGTTTTCAACCTCACCAACACACCGCCGCTCGGCCAGCCCAACGGCACCTTCGGCTCCGCGGCTTTCGGCTCCATCACTTCGGCCGGCGATCCGCGCGTCTTCGAGTTTTCCGCGAGGCTCCAGTTTTGACACGCGCCGCGCCACTCCTCTTGGTCCTGCTCGCGGGCTGCGGAGGCGCGCGGCGCCAGGCACCCATTTCCATCGCCGCCGCAGCCGACCTCAACTTCGCGCTCGACGAGATCGCCGCGCATTATCCCGGCCAACTGCGCGTCTCCTACGGGTCCAGCGGCAACTTTTTCACGGCGATCTCCAACGGCGCCCCCTTCGACGTCTTCCTCTCCGCCGACGTCGAATACGCCCGCCGCCTCGCCCGCCGTCCGGCCGACGTCTTCACCTACGCCGCCGGACGCCTCGTGGTGTGGGTCCCCGCCGCCTCGCCGCTCGATCCCGCCGCCGCCCTCGCCTCCCCCGCCGTGCGTCATCTTGCCATCGCCAACCCGCAACACGCCCCGTACGGGCGCGCCGCCGAGGCCGCGCTCCGCCACATGGGCCTGTGGGACGCCCTTCAGCCCAAACTCGTCCTCGGCGAAAACATCGTGCAGACTTTCCAATTCGCCGAAACCGGCGCCGCCGATGCCGGCATAGTCGCGCTCTCGCTCGCCATGGCTCCCGCCGCACGCGGCAAGGGCCGCTATTGGGAGATCCCGCGCGACGCCTACCCGCCCATCGAGCAGGGAGGGCTCGTCCTGCACGATTCCCCCGCCGCCCGCGCCTTCCGCGACTACCTGCTTACCGCTTCCGGCCGTCGTATCCTCAAACAGTACGGCTTCGCGCCCCCCGGAAAGTGAAATGGACTGGCAGGCCATCTTCCTCAGCCTGAAACTCGCCGCCGCCACCACCGCGATTCTGCTCGCGCTCGGCGTGCCGCTGGCATGGTGGCTCGCCACTTCCACCCGCCGCTGGAAATTCGTGCTGGAGGCCGTGGTCGCGCTGCCGCTTGTGCTTCCTCCCACGGTGCTCGGTTTCTACGTGTTGCTCGCGCTCGGACCGCGCAGCCCCATCGGCGCCCTCTACCTACGGCTTACCGGCGGCACGCTGCCGTTCTCCTTCGCCGGACTCCTCATCGGCAGCGTGCTCTACAGCCTGCCATTTACGGTACAACCCGTCGCCGCGTCCTTCGCCGCGCTCGACCGCCGGCTGATCGAGGCATCCTGGTGCCTCGGAGTCTCGCGCGCCGCCACCTTCCGCCGCGTCGTGCTCCCGCTGGCGCGTCCGGGCATCGCCACCGGCGCCATCCTCAGCTTCGCCCACACGCTCGGCGAATTCGGAGTCGTCCTCATGGTCGGCGGCAATATTCCCGGCATCACCCGCACCGCCTCCATCTCCATCTACGACCAGGTCCAGGCGCTGGACTACGCCTCTGCGGGCGCCACCTCCTTGTTCCTGCTGCTGTTCAGTTTCCTTGTGCTGGTGCTCACCTACTCGCTCCAGCGCCGCGCATGGGCACCATGGCCGACCAACTGATCTGCGATTGCCGCAAGCGCTTCCCTTCCGGCTTCACTCTCGATGCCGCGCTGCGCATCCCCGGCGATGTTCCGGTCACTGTCCTGTTCGGCCCCTCCGGCTCCGGAAAAAGCACGCTGCTGCGCGCCATCGCCGGACTCGAGCCCATGGACCGCGCCGCAATCCACTTCCGCGGCCGCGAATGGACCCAACTGCCGCCGCAACAGCGCCGCGCCGGCTTCCTCTTCCAGGACTACGCCCTGTTCCCGCATCTCACCGTCGCCGGGAACGTGGCCTACGCCGCGACGCCGGAGAGCGCGCGGCGCGCCATGGACGCTTTCGGCATCTCCGCGCTCGCCGCGCAGCGCCCGCGCACCCTGTCGGGCGGACAGCAACAGCGCGTCGCGCTCGCGCGCGCCATCGCCGCCAGCCCCGATCTGCTCCTGCTCGACGAACCCCTCTCCGCGCTCGACGCGCCCGCCCGCGCCCGCATGCGCCAGGATCTGCGCAGCCTGCTGCTCGCCTCGGCCGTGCCCGCCATCGTGGTCACGCACGACCGCACCGAAGCCATCGCGCTCGGCGATTGGATCGCCGTCATGATCGGCGGCCGCATCCGCCAGTCCGGCCCGGTACAGGATGTCTTCCGGCGCCCCTCGGATCCCGAGGTGGCCGCCAGCGTAGGAGTGGAGAACGTGCTGCCCGGCGAAGTCGCCGGCCGCGGCGGCGGCCTGCTCACCGTGCGCGCCAACGGCACGCTCATCCAGTGCGTGGACAGTGGCGAAACCGGCGCGGTCTTCGTCTGCATCCGCGCCGAAGACGTCGGTATCTCGCGCGAAGCCGACCACTCCAGCCTGCGCAACCGCATCGCCGCCACCATTCGCGCCGTGCTGCCGGAGGGGCCGCTTGCGCGCGTCGAACTCGATTGCGGCTTCACCCTCGCCGCGCTCGTCACCGCGCAGTCCGCCTCCGAACTCCGCCTCCGGCCCGGCGACGCTGTCAGCGCCATCATCAAAACCACCTCCGTACACCTGGTGAGTCACGCCGGCGCGGGCGGTTATCATCGGTAGAGGCCATGACGAAGACCAATGCCGCGCGCATCCTCGATGCCGCCGGCATCCACTACGAGTTGCGCACCTACGAAGTCGATGAGGACGACCTGAGCGCGCCGCGCGTCGCCGAAAAGATCGGGATGCCGCCCGAGCAGGTCTTCAAAACCCTGGTCGCGCGCGGCGATCGCACGGGCGTGCTGATGGCCTGCATTCCCGCCAACACCGAACTCGACCTGAAAGCCCTCGCCGCCGCCAGCGGCAACAAGAAAGTGGACCTCGTCCCCGTCAAAGAGGTGCTCGGCCTCACCGGCTATATCCGCGGCGGCGTCTCCCCTGTCGGCGCCAGGAAGCCCTACCCCTTCTACCTCGACGAGACCGCCGACCTCTGGGACGCCGTCAGCGTCAGCGCCGGCGTCCGCGGCTGCCAGATGCTGCTCACCCCGGACGACCTGCTCCGCGTAACCCAAGGCCAACGTTGCGCCATTGCCAAATAGTGAAGATTCAAAGCCGGTCTTTCAGCCCTGGTTAAATTCGGATTTTCGATCCGGCTGATAACAACTTTCGTTATTGACCCACTTGAAGCTGGGTGTATACTAAACCCCATCTCAGGGAATCTCCGCGCTTTTTGAGGCGGAGTACTGTCGATGTTTCAGCCTACGGAACGAGGGTACAAAATGAAAAAGCTTTTCGCGATATGCGCGATTAGTGTGTGCGCGGCCGGCGGCCTGCTCGGCCAGACTGCAAGTCTGTCGGGCACCGTCACGGACCCAACGGGAGCGGTCATCCCCAACGCCACGCTTACCGTGACCAACACGCAGACGGGTGCCACGCGCACCGACACGTCCGACACACAAGGACGCTACACGATTCCGCAGTTGCCGCCAGGCACCTACAGCCTCGGCGCGAAAGCCGCCGGCTTCGCCGACGTCACGATCGCGCCGATCCAGTTGCTGGTGAATACGCCGACCACCATGAACGTGAAGTTCGAGAACGTCGGCTCCACCGCGACTTCCGTCGTTGTGGAGGCTGCCGCCGCGCAGTTGAATACGGTCGATGCCTCGCTCGGCAATGTCATCACGTCGCAGGCCATCGTCGAACTGCCGTCCTACGCGCGCAACGTCGCCAACCTGCTTACCTTCCAGCCCGGCGTCGCCTACTTCGGCGGTTCCGACGATCGCAGCGGCTCCGTCAACGGCGGACGCTCCGACCAGTCCAACATCACCCTCGACGGCGCCGACGTGAATTCGCAGTCCGACCGCGCGGCCTTCACCTCGGTCCTGCGCGTGACCCCGGACTCGGTCGAGGAGTTCCGCACCACCACCACCAATGGCGGCGCCGACACCGGGCGAGGTTCGGGGGCCGACATTACCCTGGTCACCCGCTCGGGCACCAACGACGTCCACGGTTCGCTCTACGAATACCGCCGCGGCACCGAAACCGCCGCCAACAGCTTCTTCAATAATCGCAACGGAGTCGCGCGTGCTCCTCTGCTGATCAACCTTTTCGGCACCTCGGTCGGCGGACCCATCAAGCGCAACAAGGCGTTCTTCTTCGTCAACTACGAAGGCCGCCGCGACGCCAGTTCCACCAGCGTCAACCGCAACGTGCCCACCGAGAACCTCAAGCAGGGCATCGTCGCCTTCCATGACACCAGCGGCGCCCTGCGCACCATCGGACCGGACCAGATCAAGTCTATTGTCGATCCACTTGGCGTCGGCGTGAGCCAGGCGGCTCTCGCCGTTCTCCAGAAGTACCCGGTCGGCAACAACAGTTCGCTCGGCGACGGATTGAACTTCACCGGCTACACCTTCAACGCACCCATCCACAGCAAGCAGGATACCTACACCGCCAAACTGGACTACAAGGTGGACAGCAGCGGCAAAGAGTCCCTCTTCTGGCGCGGCACGCTGCAGAACGACCACGCCGCCGGGACGCCGCAGTTCCCGGGCCAGCCGCCGAACTCCACCATCCTTTCGAACAACAAAGGCATGGCCACCGGCCTGACCTCCGTACTGAAATCGAACCTGGTCAGCACGTTCCGCTACGGATTCACCCGGCAGGGCGGTGAGACTACCGGAATACTCTCTTCGAACTACGTCACCTTCCGCAACATCGACCCGATTAGCGGCACGAACACGGGACTCTCGCGCATCGTCCCGGTCCACACCTTCTCCGAAGACCTGGCCTGGAGCCATAACGCGCACGATTTCAAGTTCGGCTTTGTCGGACGCCTGATTTCCAACCAGACCGTGGACTACTCCAAGGCGTTCAGTTCGGCCACTACCAACGCCAGCGTCATCAAGGGCAGCGGCAACGACCTGGTGCCGGCTTCGATCGGACTCGCCAAGGGCGACACCACCAGCTACGAGTACGGGATGGTGGCGGTCCTGGGCATCGTCACCTCCGCCACGGCCAATTACAACAACACCACCGACGGCACCATCATCCCGGCGGGATCTCCGGTTACGCGGAACTTCGTGAGCCGCGAAGGTGAGTTGTACGCGCAGGATTCGTGGCGCATCAAGAGCAACTTCACCCTTACCTACGGCCTGCGCCTCTCGATCATGCCTCCGGTGCATGAAGCCAACGGCCAGCAACTTTCCAGCAACATTCCCATCGGCCAGTGGATGGACACCCGCGGCGCGCTCGGCGCCCAGGGACTCTCCGACCAGGGCGCCGGCTTTCTTTCGTATGCGCCCAACGGCCGTCCCTATTACCCCCAGCACAACAACTGGCAACCGCGGCTCGGCATCGCTTACACGCCCAAGGGCGAAAGCGGCATCTCCCGCTTCCTGTTCGGCGAGGGCAAGACCTCTATCCGCGCCGGAGCCGGCATGTACTACGACCTGATCGGCCAGCCGCTCGCCGGATTCATCGCCGCCAATTCCTACGGCCTCTCCACGTCGCTGGCCACTCCGCCGAACGTGTACACGTCGTCGCAGTTGCCCCGCTACGCGGGCTTCAACCAGATCCCGGCGGCTCCCAACGCGCCGCTCTTCTTCCAGCCCGCGCCCAAGCCGACCTTCCCGGTGTCGTATCCTAACGCCTTCGCCATCGCCAGTTCGCTCGACGATCGCCTGCAGGCGCCGTACACCATGAACCTGAACTTCAGCATCGCCCGTGAACTGCCACACGGATGGTTCGTGCAAGCGTCGTACGTCGGCCGCCTCTCGCGCCACAACCTGGTGCAGCGCGATCTCGCCATGCCCACCAATCTGAAGGATCCGGTGTCCGGCCAGACCTACTTCCAGGCGATGACCCAGTTGGCCACCCTGATGGACCTCCAGCACGTACCCATCGCCAACCTGCCGGCCATCCCCTTCTTCGAGCATTTCTGGGCCAAGGCCGGCGGCAACGGTTTCACGCCGACGCAGGTGGTTGCGCAGGACTACCTGTATAACGCCAACCCGGGCGATTTCACCAGCGTCCTGAGCGACATCGATAACGGCCAGAGTTGCAACGCCAACGGCATCTCCAGCTTCGGCGGCAGCGGGCACGTCAACACCGTCGGCTGCAGCGTACTGGGGCCGTACTCGATGTGGAGTTCGCAGTACTCCGCGCTCAACGCCTGGTCTTCGCTCGGCTCGGGCGCTTACCACGCCATGGAATGGACGGTCTCCAAGCGCCTCAGCTCCGGCCTCACCATGACGCTCAACTACACGCTGTCGAAGTCCATGGATATCGGCTCGCGCTCGGAGAGCGTCGGCGCCTACTCCAGCGATTTCATGATCAACTCGTGGAACGCGCAGCAGCTTCGCGCGGTGTCCCGCTACGACGCCCTGCACCAGGCCAACGCCTTCTTCGTTTACCAGTTGCCCTTCGGCCGCGGCAGGCAGTTCGGCGCCAGCATGAACCGGGCGCTCGACGCCATTGTCGGCGGATGGGAAATCACCACCACGTGGCGCCAGACCTCCGGCCTGCCCTTCTCCGTGTCCAACGGCTCCCGCTGGGCCACCAACTGGGAACTCAGCGGATACGCCACGCCCAACGGAAATCCGATTCCGCAGGTCATCAGTTCGCACAACGCCCAGGCGGTTTCCGGCTCCGCGGC
>JAFDVU010000021.1 GCA_018268835.1 Acidobacteriota bacterium
CCGTCGTCATCCATGGAGACGCCGAGGACGCTGAAGCCGCGGTCCTTGTTCTGCCGCTCGAACTCCTTGAACCAGGGGATCTCGATTTTGCAGGGACCGCACCAGGTGGCGAAGAAGTCCAGCAGGACGACCTTGCCCTTGTAGTCGCTCAGGTGGACGGTCTTGCCGTCGGCGTCTTTCAAGGTGAAGTCGGGCGCGGGCTTGCGATCCTTTTCTGCTTTGACCGGCTCGGCGGCACGGACGCCGGAGGAACAGGCTGCCAATCCGAGGACGGCCAGGAGCGCGGAAAGGAGGGGGGCGGAAAGTCGCGAACTGAGCACGATAATACCTCTTCCAATTATATCGACAACGGACCGCGGCCCAGCGTCCGGGCGAACCAGCGGGCGCGGGCGGCGCGCGGTCCGGCGGGCAGGGTGAATTCGGCGTGGCGGCGGATGCCGCTCCACAGCCACGCCGCGGTGTCGCAGAAACTTTCGCAGCAGTACTCGCGCCAGGCGACGGAGCGGGCACGGCGGGCGCGGGGAGAGAGGGCGCGCTTGCGCCACTCCGCGCTCCAGCCCAACTCCCCCGTGACGCCGGCGGCGAACTCGGCGCGGAGGACGCGTTCATAGCTCCAGCGCGCGGGATTTCCGAGGCGCAGCCAGACGAAGTGCGCCACCTCGTGAACGAAGATGCGGGGGAACTCGTCGCGGGTGCAGTCGAAGGCGATGCGCCGTTCGCGCAGGAAGGATCCGGCGTGCACCGGGCCGCTGCGGTCGCGCAAGCCGCGCGCGCCCTGGATGCGCACCGGGGCGCCGCGCAAGGGCGGAAGGCGGCGCAGAATGGCCGCTGCGCGCGCGCGGCGCGAAGGATCGTCGAACAGAAAAAGGCCGGAGACCGCCAACCTTTTCAGGGTAGCGCCTCCGGCCGGGGAAGCCGATTCGCCGTTCAGGTTGCCGGGAGAGGCGTCGATGATACCGGAACCCTCCACACCGTCGAAGCGGATCACGTCCTGCTGGTTCGCCATCCCGCTAGTCCCGGTTACAGGAGCAATCCGGCAGGACTGGACAAAAGGACAATGGGCGCACGAATCGGTTACGGATTTGTAAGTGACGAGTTACAGCCGGCCCGCCGCGCAAGTCGGGTACGTGGTGGTCTAGCGGGCCGTCGTGACGGCCTGTTCCTGGCGCGCGATCTCGGCGGCCCACTTTGCGATCTCGGCGCGGGTGAGGGTGACCAGATCTTTTTCCATGTCCTCACCGGTGGCCACGAGATCGATCAGGTGCAAGGCCGCGATGCGCCCGCACCATGCGTCGTCGACTGGACGATTGGTTTCGCGGCTGACTTCCTGGAGGCTGGCGTGGGGCAGGGCGATGGTTTTTTCGCTGCGCGCCGCGTCGTCGCCGGTAAGAATGAACTTGACGTCCACGGTGTCGGCGTGACGGATGGAGATGGCCGTCTGCAGCCACTTGAGCAACACCTGGAATTTGCGGCCGAAGGGATCCGGCCCGGCTTCGAATTCACGGAAATTCAGCATTCTCCGCTATTTTACAATGGTTCCAGGAACCCACAGTGCTAGTTGCCGAACTCATCGCGCCACGCGAATTCCATTTGACCGAGCAAGCGATCGCCGATCCCGGGCCGGGCGAAGTCCAGGTACGTATCGGGGCCGTAGGCATCTGCGGCAGCGATCTCCACTCCTACTCGGAAGGCGCCATCGGCGATTCGCCCTGCGTCTACCCCATGGTGCTTGGCCATGAACCCGCCGGTACGGTGGTGAAGGCGGGGGCGGGGGTCACGGGATGGAGCGGCGGGATGCGCGCCGCGCTGGAGCCCGCCCTGTACTGTTACCACTGCGAATTCTGCCGCTCGGGGCGCCACAACATTTGCGCCAATATCCGTTTCCTGAGCAATCCGTCGATTCCCGGATTTTTCCGCGAATTCGTCAACCTGCCGGAGGCCAACCTGCTGCCGATTCCGGACCGCGTGCCGCTGGACGCCGCCACCATGATCGAGCCGCTGGCGGTGGCCATGCACTCGATGAAGTTCGCGGCGGTGGAGATCGGCGAGCGCGTCGCGGTGTGGGGCGCGGGACCGATCGGGCTGCTCACCATCGCGTGCCTGAAGGTGGCGGGCGCGGGCCGTATCTGGGTGGTGGAACCGCTGGCGCACCGCCGCGAGATGGCGCGGGCCATGGGGGCGGACGCGGCGATCGATCCCGGCGCGGTGGACGCGGCGCGGACGATTTATCAGGAAGCGGGCAACCGCGGGGTGGATTGCGCGATCGATTGCGCGGCCAAGGAGCACACCACCAACGAAGCCATCCGCGCGGTGTCGAACGGGGGCCGCGTGGTGATCACGGGGATTCACTCAGCGTGCTTCGTGCCCTTCGAGGTATCGCCGATGCGGCGCAAGGAGATCGCGATCTTCAACGTGCGGCGGTCGAACGACGAACCCGAGCGCGCGCGCGACCTGCTGGTGGAGCGACTCGCGTGGTTCGCCCCGATGGTGACGCACCACCGCCCGTTGACCGAGATCGCGGGCGCGTTCGTGGATGCCGAACATTACGCGGACGGAGCGGTGAAGACGATCTTGCTACCGTAGCGTCGGCCCGGCCGACCTTTGGATCGAACGCAATACAGACTCCAAAGGTCGGCCGGAGGCCGACGGTACTTGAACTCTAGGCGCGCTGCGGGTCGCGGCCTTCGGGGTTCAGGCCGAGTTCGGCGATCGCGGCCCGGGCTTTCTTCGCGTCGAATTTGCCGTCGCGGGCGAGGCGGGCGAGCGCCGCCGCGGCGATCGATTCGGCGTCGATCTCGAAGTGCTTGCGCAGGAACTCGCGGTTGTCGCTGCGCCCGAAGCCGTCGGTGCCGAGCGTCTCCAGGCGGCCGCCGAGCCACGGCGCGAGTTGATCGGCGATCACCTTCATGTAGTCGCTGGCGGCCACGATCGGCCCGTCGGCGCCCTTGAGCGCTTCGAGGATGTAGGGCTTGCGCTCCGGCTGGTCCGGATGCAGGCGATTCCAGCGCTCCACTTCGAGCGCGTCGCGGCGCAGTTCGTTATAGCTGGTGACGCTCCACACATCGCCGGCGACGTTGTACTTGTCGGCCAGGATCTGCTGCGCGCGCAGGGCCTCGTTGAGAATCGGGCCGCTGCCGAACAGGTGGACTTTGGCCTTGCCCTTCTCCGGCGCCTTGTAGCGGTAGATGCCGCGCAGCACGCCCTCCGGATCGAGTCCCTTGGGCATCTCCGGCATGGGGTAATTCTCGTTGTAGAGGGTGATGTAGTAGAAGAGGTCCTCGCCGTTCTGGTACATGCGGCGGATGCCGTCCTGCACGATGATGGCGATCTCGTAGGCGAAGGCCGGATCGTAGGCGGCGCAGGTGGGCACGGTCGATGCGTGAAGCAGGCTGTGACCGTCCTGATGCTGGAGTCCTTCGCCGGAGAGCGTGGTGCGTCCCGCGGTGCCGCCGCACAGGAAGCCTTTGCCGCGCGCGTCGGCGAAGGCCCAGATGGCGTCGCCCACGCGCTGGAAGCCGAACATCGAATAGTAGATGAAGAAGGGGATCGTCTCCACCCGGTAGTTGGCGTAGGCCGTGCCCGCGGCCGTAAAGCTGGCCATGGACCCGGCTTCGGTGATGCCCTCTTCGAGGATCTGCCCGTCGCGCGATTCCTTGTAGTAAAGGAACATTTCAGCGTCGTGCGGTTTGTAGAGCTGGCCCTGGCTGGCGTAGATGCCGAACTGCCGGAACAGGCTCTCCATGCCGAAGGTGCGCGCCTCATCGGGGATGATCGGCACCACGTACTTCCCCAACTCGGGGTGTTTGAGCAGCATGGTGAGGATGCGCACAAGGGCCATGGTGCTCGAAACTTCGCGTCCGGCCGAGCCTTCGAGCGATTCCTTCATGTACTCGAGCGGCGGCGCCACGATTGTGCTCTTGGGCACGGCGCGCTTGGGCATGTAGCCGCCCAACTGACGGCGCCGTTCGTGCAGATACGCCATTTCGGGGCTATCCGAAGGCGGCCGGTAGAAGGAGGCGTTGCGCGCCGCCTCGTCGGGGATGGGAATCTCGAACCGGGAACGGAAATGCGCGATTTCGTTTTCGTTGAGCTTCTTCTGCTGGTGCGTGATGTTGCGGCCTTCGCCGGCTTCGCCGAGGCCGTAGCCCTTCACGGTGTGGGCCAGAATCAGGGTGGGCTGACCCTTGGTTTCGACAGCCCGTTTGTAGGCGTTGTAGACCTTCTTGGGATCGTGGCCACCGCGGCGCAGCTTGCCCAGTTCCTCGTCGCTCAGGTGCGAGACCATGTCGAGCAGCTCGGGGTACTTGCCGAAGAAGTGCTGGCGGATGTAGGCGCCGCCCTTGGTCACGTAGGTCTGCCACTCGCCGTCCACGACTTCGGCCATGCGCTTGCGCAGGAGGCCGTTGTGGTCGCGCGCCAGGAGCGGATCCCAATCGTCGCCCCAGATGACCTTGATCACGTTCCAGCCGGCGCCGCGGAACGCGCCTTCCAGTTCCTGAATGACCTTGCCGTTGCCGCGCACGGGACCGTCGAGGCGCTGCAGGTTGCAGTTGATGACGAAGATCAGGTTGTCCAGCTTCTCGCGCGAGGCGAGGGTGAGAGAGCCCATGGATTCGGGCTCGTCCATTTCGCCGTCGCCCAGGAACGCCCAAATGTGGCGCGGCGTCTGCGGCAGCACGCCGCGATTCTCCAGGTAGCGCATGAAGCGCGCCTGGTAGATGGCATTGATCGGCCCCAGCCCCATCGAAACGGTGGGAAAGCTCCAGAAGTCGGGCATGAGCCACGGGTGCGGATAGCTGGAGAGCCCGGGCGTGCCGCGCAGTTCGTGGCGGAAGTTCTTGAGCTGCTCTTCGCCGAGCCGTCCTTCCAGGAAGGCGCGGCTGTAGACGCCGGGAGAGGCGTGGCCCTGGAAGTACACGAAGTCGCCGGGCTGGTCGCCGTAGGAGGCGTGGAAGAAGTGGTTGAAGCCGACCTCGAGCAGCGTCGCCAGCGAGGCGTAGGTGGAAATGTGGCCGCCGATGCCGGAATCGTACTTGTTCTGCCGGACGACCATGGCCATGGCGTTCCAGCGGATGAGGCTCTTAATGCGCCGTTCCATGGCGCGGTCGCCCGGATAGGGGACTTCCTCTTCCGGAGAAATCGTGTTGGTGTAAGGGGTGTTGAGCTGCGGCGTCAGTTCCACGCCGTTGAGCCGCGCGCGCTCGGCGAGCCGGTCGAGCAGATACGAGGCCCGGTCAGGCCCCGCGTCGTCGATGATCTGGTCCAGAGCCTCTACCCACTCTTCGGTTTCCTGTGGATTCGGATCCACGACCCTCTCGTTCAATTTCTGGTGCATGGGTACTTCCCATTATAGTGGACCGGCCCGCCCTTTCAGCGGACACGGCACCCTCCCCCGGTACCATCCGGCCCGGCTCCGGCAGCCTCCGGACGCCCCCCGAAAAGAGTGTGCAAATGGGAGTTGCAAAAGGGCTCGACTATCGTATAACAGTAAGTGTTTGGGAGGATTGTTCGATGGTCACGTGTCCGGTATGCGATGGCGCGATCGATATTGACGAAGAAGACGTGGACGAAGGGGATTCGATCAGTTGCGACGAATGCGGCGCGGACCTGAGAGTCGTGGGTACCGATCCGCTGGAACTGGAATCCGCCGAAGAACTCGACGAAGACGAGGAAGATGAGGAAGGCTTCATCGAGGACGAAGAGGAAGAGTCCGACGAGGACTGGAAATAGGCCGGTTCGCGGTGCCGGAAACCGGACCGTGCCCGGAAGCATCCAAGGAAACGGGGAGGATCATACGTGAAACGAATCGGAACGGTGTTGGCGGTGGTCCTCCTTCTGCTTTGCGGCCTGGCCCTGGCCGCGGAGAAGGATCCGCCGACGCGCAGTGTGGAGGGCGTGGTCACGAGTGTGGACGATCAGCCCGTGTCCGGCGCCGTGGTTCAACTGGAAAACACCAAGACGCAGCAGATCCGCTCCTACATCACGCAGGAAGACGGCAAGTACCGGTTCTACGAACTCAGCACCGAAGTGGATTACCGCCTCAAGGCCGAGTTTAAGGGCGCCAGCAGCGCCACGAAGACGCTCAGCTCCTTCGACAGCCGCAAGAAGTCCTTCATCAATTTCAAGCTGAACAAGTAGGGAGCCCGCGGGGATCGCGGTGGCGCGGAAGCCCGGTGTCTTGACGCAGAGACGCAGAGCGGCGTGACAGGGCGGCTTCCAGTTCGATCCAAAGGTCGGCCGGAGGCCGACGCTACTCGCGCCACGACGACGGCGCTGGCGCGGGGACTACAGGCCGGCGAGGGTGCCTTCGAGGAGCGCGGCGGCGAGGGCGGCGACTCCCAGGAAAGTACCGAACGGCAGTTCGTAGGTGCTCGCGTCGCGGCGCGTGGCTTTGATGTACGCCAGCCCGATCACGCTGCCCGCGATGGATCCGCCCACGAGGGTGAAGAGCGCGCCGCGCAATCCGAGGAAACTGCCCACCATGGCAATCAGCTTCACGTCGCCCAGCCCCAGCCCCTCCCGGTGGCGGATCTTGAGGTAGAGCCACCCGCCGCCCCACAGCAGCAGCGCCGGCAGCCCGGCGCCGAACGCGGATTCGGCCACCGATCCCCAGCGCGTACTCCACTCCTGGCCGAACAGCCACAGGACCGCGTGCGCCGTGATGTCCGGCACCGGAACGAAAGGCGAGAAGGCCAGCCCCAGCACCGTGCCGCCGAGGGTGAACTCATCCGGCAGGATGCGTTTTTCCAGGTCGCAGAAGATCAGCGCGATGGTCATGGCCGAGAAGACGCACAGCCGCGCGCCCGCCGGGGTCACGCCGCGGGTCCACACGATCCAGCCGAAGACGGCGGCGGTCAACGCCTCGACGAGGGGATAGCGCGGGGAGATGCTCGCCTTGCAGTAGCGGCATCGACCGCCGAGAAGGAACCAACTGGCGACGGGAATATTGTCGTACCAGGGGATGGTTTTGCGGCAGCGCACGCAGTGGCTGCGCGGGCGCACCACGCTGCGGTTGCGCGGCCAGCGGTGGATGCACACGTTGAGAAAGCTGCCGATCAGCAGCCCGAAAATCACCGCGAGGGCCGTGATCATGGGGCCAGCACCTCGCGGTAAACCGCTACCGTCGATTCGACCATGCGTTGCACCGTAAATCGCTCCATCACGCGATGACGCGCGGCCGCGCCGATTCGCCGGGCCAGTTCGCCGTCGCCGCGCAGCCGCCGCACCGCGGCTTCGATCTCATCCTCGTTGTTCACCAGGAAACCGCTCACGCCGTCTTCGATCACTTCGCGCAACCCTCCGATATTGCTCGCCACCACCGGAATCCCGGCGGACATGGCCAACAACGCGCCCGAGCCGAGGCCCTCGGCATCGGTCACGTAGACTACCACGGCGGCGCCGGCCAGGGCGCGCTCCAGGTCCGGCGGGGCCTTGCCCTTTTCGAGGCGCAGCACCTCGCCGCCGCGCGCCACGTCGAGCACCGGAACGCCATCGTACACCACGCTGATCTTCTCCGCGGGCACGCCGCCGGAGATAAGCACGCCCCTGACGAACTCCGAGACCGCGATGTAGCGGCGGGCGCGCCCGTATTTCCAGCGCGACCCGACGGGGAACGCCACGCGCCGCGCCACCACCAGCGGACGGCCGCGGAGGAGCGCCGCCATGGTGTGGCTGCGCGCGTCGTGCGCGTGGACGATGTCGTGCGCGGGCAATTCGCGCACCGCGCGGGTCAGGCCGAGCGGTTCCACGCGCCAGCCCTCGCTCCGCGCCGCATCGTACAGTGGCGAAGCGGGGCGCGCCAGCAGGGTCGATTCCACGTTGGCCTCGGAGAGCCCGGCGATCAGGCGCAGCACCTGCCACTGCCCGCCCCGCATTTCACGTCCCGCATCCAGGTGAAGGATCCGCATTTCAGGCACTCATCGTCCCGCTGCCGGCCGGGTGACCGGCGCGACTCAACTCATGTTCCTCGCCTTGGAATACTTGAGGAAGGTGTAAAACGCGGCCATGTAGGAGATGATCAACCCTTCCAGGCCGTCCATGAAACCGCGCTGGAAGACGTAGGCCCTGACGAAATTCCAGGGCGGGTCGAGGATCAGGCTCCACAAAGGCACCTGCACCTTGTTCGCCGCCAGTTCCTGGGCGGCGAGCGTGGTGTAGCGGTCCAGCGTGCGCAGGTGCTCGCTCAGCGAATCGCAGGTGAAGTGCAGGATGTTACTCTCCAGGTGCCCGACGGTGCCTTGCGGCTTGACGCTTTCGTGCACGAAGTCGCCCACCCACCTGGCCTTGCTCCGGTGGTAGAGCCGCACCTTGCGGTCCGGATACCAGCCCGAGTGGTAGATCCAGCGGCCCAGGTAGCGGGCGAGACGGGGCATGGTGTAGGCGTCGAATCGCGGACCGCTTTTTTTCAGGCTCCAGATTTCGGCTTCGAGGGCTTCGCTGAGCGCCTCGTCGGCATCGAGGGAGAGCACCCAGTCGTGGGAGGCCTGCTCGGCGGCCCAGTTTTTCTGCCCGGCGAATCCGCGCCAGCCGGCTTCGACCACGCGGGCGCCGAGGTTCTTGGCCAGTTCCACGGTGCGGTCGGTGGAGCCGGAATCGACGATCAGGATCTCATCGCAGCAGCGCAGGCTTTCGATGGCGCGCGCGATATTCCGCTCCTCATCCTGGGTGATGATGGTGGCGGTGATCTTCATCGCTAGAAGCCGCCGTCGCTGAAGGGGACCAGGGTCAGGCAGATGGCGAAAACGACCAGCGCCACCAGCCCCAGTTTGCGCCGGCCGGCGGTCAGCGGTTCGGGATCCTCGATCGCCGGATGGCGGCGTCCCAGCCACAGGAGCACCAGGCCCCAGAAGGCCCATCCTTTCCACAACAGGCCGCAGGGCAGCATCGCCAGGCACAGCAGGCGCCCCACCTGCCGGTGCCGCGACGGGAAGAATGCGTACAGAATGTGGCCGCCGTCGAGTTGCCCGATGGGCAGCAGGTTCATGGCGGTGGCGAACATTCCGATCCACGCCGCGCGCGCCACCGGATGCAGGCAGATGTCGCTGGTGGACGCGCCGGGGAAGATGGCCTGGATCAGCAGCCATTCGAGCGAGGGCACCCCGAAGTGGATGTCGCTCTGGTGGGCGACTCCGGGGACAATGCGCGAGAAGGCGAGGCCCACGGCCAGCGCCGGCACCAGACACACGAAGCCGGCAAGCGGACCGGCGATGCCGATGTCGAAGAGGGCGCGCTTGGTGTAAATCGGGGAGCGCACGCGGATGAACGCGCCGAAGGTGCCCAGGAAGGGAGACGGCAGGAAGTAGGGGAGGCTGGCATCCACGCGATGATACTCGCTGGCCAGGTAGTGGCCCATCTCGTGCGCCAGCAGGATGCCGAGCAGCGTCAGCGAAAAGGGGAGGCCTTCGAGCAGGAGCAGGGGGTGATGCCAGATCACGCCCCACAGATCGAGGCTGCGTTCGATATCGAACGGAAGATTGCGTTCGAAATCGAGCTGCATGGACGCGCCGACGACGCACGTGGTCAGGATGGTGAGCGCAAACAGAAGGGAATAAAGCCAGTAGCGCTCGCGCGTGCGGTGTACGAGCGGGATATAGGCTCCGCCCGCGCCGTTGCCGGCGAACAGAGGGTACGGCGCAGGAGAAAAATCCTGGGAGGACACGATGAACGGCGGCGGTGCAGCCGGGTTCCTACTGCAGCGTCTGCAACTCCTTGCCGGGCTTGAAACGTACCGCCTTCCCCGGAGGGATGGAGACTTCCGCGCCGGTACGCGGGTTGCGTCCGATGCCCGTCTTGCGCGGCTTCACGTTGAACACTCCGAAACCGCGCAACTCGATGCGGTCGCCCTGCTCGAGGGCCTTCTTCATGGATTCGAAAACCGTCTCCACGGCCATCTCGGCTTTTGTCTTGGTGATGCCGGTCCGATTCACAACTTCGTTGATGATGTCCAGCTTGATCAAAACAGCCTCCTCGCGCACCGCAACGGTCAACCTCATGATAGGATTGAATTTATTCCCATGTCAAGCGACCATGCGCGGGTCACGGGCGCGGAATTCCGGCGCGCCTGCGGCCGTTTCGCCACCGGCGTCACCATCGCCAGCGTGCTGGATGCCGCCGGGGCTCCCCACGGACTCACCGTAAGTTCTTTCACATCCGTATCTTTGGAGCCGCCGCTGGTGTTGGTGTGCCTGGGCCACGGGGTCTCCAACATCCAGCTATTCCGCGAAGCAACTTATTTTGGAATCAACGTCTTGAATGAGGACCAGCAGGCCCTTTCGGACCATTTCGCGCGCAAGGGCCATGACCGGTTCGGCTCCATCCCGTGGGAAAAAGGCGCCAGCGGCGTGCCCCTCATTCCGGGTTGCCTGGCGCGGATGGAATGCGCGGTTCACCGCCGCGTCGAAATGGGTGATCACGACATCTTCGTGGGCGAAATGATGCACTGCGAGGTGAGCGAAGGCAACCCCCTCATCCATTTCGCCGGCGCCTATCGGAAACTGGAACTGTTATGAGCAATCCTCTGGCATACCTGCACGATCAGCTTGAAGACTGGCGCACACAGGGCACTTACCAGCGCCTGCGCGTGCTCGAATCGGAGAGCGCCGCCGAATCGCGTTTCGACGGTAAGGAGGTCATCAACCTGGCCTCCAACAACTACCTGGGGCTGACCACCCACCCGCGCCTGCGGGAAGCCGCGCTGGAAGCGGTGCGCAGATTCGGCGTGGGCAGCGGCGCGGTCCGCACCATCAGCGGGACGATGCGCCTGCACATGCAGCTCGAGGAGCGCATCGCGGCCTTCAAGAACGTCGAAGCCTGCGTGGTCTTCCAGTCCGGCTTCGCGGCCAATGCGGGAACGGTGAGCGCGATCCTGACGCCCGAGGACCACATCGTCAGCGACGAGTTGAACCACGCCAGCATCATCGACGGGTGCCGACTGTCGAAGGCCAAGATCCACGTCTTCCCCCACAAGGACACGGCCGCCGCGGAGAAGATCCTCGCGGAACTCGACTCCGTGGCGGGGCGCAAGCTGCTGATCACCGACGGCGTATTCTCGATGGACGGCGACATCGGCCCGCTTCCGGGATTGGTCGAGGCCGCCGAACGCCACGGCGCGATCATGATGGTGGACGACGCGCACGCCTCCGGGGTCCTGGGACGCAACGGCCGGGGGACGATCGACCATTTCGGCATGCACGGCCGCGTGCAGGTTCAGGTGGGCACTCTTTCTAAGGCCGTCGGGGTGCTCGGCGGATATGTTTGCGGCAGCCGCGACCTGATCGAGTTCCTCTACCACCGGGCGCGTCCGTTCCTGTTTTCGACCTCGCACCCGCCGGCCGTCGCCGCCGCCTGCCTGGCCGCGTTCGACGTGCTGGAACAGGAACCGGAGCGGATCGATCAACTCTGGGCGAACACCCGCTATTTCAAGCAGGGGCTGGTGGCGGCGGGCTTCGACACCGGCATCAGCGAGACGCCGATCACGCCGGTAATGGTGGGCGAAGCCAGGCTGGCGTTCGAATTTTCGCGCGCGCTGTTCGACGCCGGCGTGCTGGCCACGGGCATCGGCTTCCCCACGGTGCCGAAGGGCCGGGCGCGGGTCCGCACCATCGTGACCTCGACACACACCCGCGAGGAACTCGACCGGGCGCTCGAAATCTTCCGCACGGTGGCGCGGCGCATGGGGATCCTGGGGTAGGGCCGGCCAGAGGAGAGACGGAGTGTGCCGGGGGAATCCGGCTGGCGTCAGGGCCCGAATTCCGAAGAGCGCGCTACGCTGCGTGGCGGCCGCGCGGCTTCTTTCCGCGCGCCAGGGTCTCGTGACGGCCTAACGCCTGCGCCGCAGCGGCGACCATCAGCATATTCAGGCTCACGCCCTCCCGTTCCGCCTGGGCCACGAGTCTTGAGTGTAGGGTCTTGGGCATTCGTACCCGGAACTGCCCACTCGATGCCGCGGATGCACCGGGCTTCGGTACGGGGTCGCCGTGTTTCCGGCAACTCGCGAGGTAAGAACGCACGGCATCGCGGCCGCCGGCGATCGCCTGCTCGACCGTTTCGCCATCCGAATGGCACCCTGGAAGGTCCGGATATTCGATCAGGAACCCGCCGCCGTCTTCAGCCCCGAGTGGGCGGATGGTGAATGGATACTTGTCGATATTGACGAATTCACTCATGCCTGAGGTCCTCCAGTCTGCCAATGAACTCCACAAAGTCCCGCACGTACCAGGGCTTGATCGGGATGCGCCTGGGCACCGTGGTCCGGCCGGCCTTCGGATGGCGGAACGTCACGTGGCTGGTGCCTCCCTGGCTATCGATGTCCACTCCGAAAAACCGTGCCACGACCTTCAGGTCCTCCATGCGCCAGTTGCGGGGGTTCTTTCGCATGCCCGCAAGGATCTTGTTGGCATTGGACACAATCTTATGGTACCGAATACGACACCATGGAAACAAACTCGCGTGGAACGAGCCGGCCTATGATCTCATGCGCAGCAGCAGATAGAGGCCGGCGAGCGAGAACAGCGCGTCGGGCGCCCAGGCGGCCATGATGGGCGGCAACTGGTTCACGTCGCCGAGTTTTTCGAAGAGCGGGCCGATGGCGAGGTAGGTGATGCCGATCGCGATGCTGATGCCGATGCCGGTCATGGCGCCGCGGTTGCCCACCAGGAAGCCGAAGGGGATCGCGATCATGGCCATGATCAGCACGAACAGGGGCACGCTGAACTTGCGGAAGAAACTCACCTGGAGCCGGACGGTGCCTTCGAAGCCGCTCTGTTGGAGGTCCTGGATGTAGCGGTCGAGCTGCAGGAAGTTCATCTGCTTATCCTGCAGGGCTTCCTTGAGGAAGTAGTCGGGTGCCTCGGTGATCTCCTTGAAGGTCTGCACCTGGAAGGGCGTGTAGTTCATGCAGAAGGCGCCCTGGTATTCGCAGATCCAGCCGTCTTCGAAGACCCAGGCCTTGAGCGAGCGACGGTAGATGGCGCGCCGGGCGAAGATCTGGCGCGCGAGGCGGAAGGGGTGCTGGTCGAGTTCGAAGACGCTGGCTTCGTTCATGACCGCCTCCTCCTGCGAGTTATCGAAAAAGCGGTAGTAGAAAATGCGGTTGGAGTTGGCGCCCATGATCCACTTGCGCTCGGGGTGCAGGTAGGTCTGGGCGGTGGTGCGGCCCTTGATCTGGTCGCGCAGCGCGTCCTGCTTGCGGTTGGCGCCGGGCACGTAATAGAAATCGAAGGCAAACAGGCCGCCGCTGAGCACGGTGGTGAAGACCAGGATCGGGACGGCGAGGCGGTAGAGGCTCACACCGCAGGCCTTGAACGCGGTGATCTCGTTGTTCTTGCTGAGCACCCCGAAGGTAGCCAGCACGGCCACCAGCACGCCCACCGGCATCAGCGTATAGATCAGCGACGGGGTGAGGAAGAACAGGTAGGTGAACATGGTCGCAAGCGGGATGTTGTTGCGAAGCATGTCCCCGATCAGCTCGAAGAAGTTGTAGATCAGGGTCAGGCAGACGAAACTGGCGAGCACCAGCGCAAGGTACGTGAGGAAGCTGGAGAGGATGTAGGTATCGACCAGTTGCGGCAGGAGGGGCAGGCGCAGGGTGGCTCCGCGCGACTCGCCCTTGGAGGTGAAGCGCCCTTTAACGGATTCGAAGAAATCGGCGATCCTGCCGCGCAGACCGGTCCACCAACTGGTGTCGCCGGCGCGCTCCATGCGGGAGAGCAGCACGGTACCGGCGATGAAGAAGGCGACGTTGGGGATCCACAGGATGACGGGCAGTTTCTTCTGGCGCGCGATGCCGGTGAGCGAAACGAAGGTCAGGTAGTAGCAGAAGAAGGCGATGGCGATGGCGTTGACATATCCGGCGCTCCTGCCGCCCTTGCGGGTGGCGATGCCGAGAGGGATCCCGACCATGGCCAGCATGATGCAGGCCAGCGGCAGCACGAAGCGCGAGTGCAGTTCGATCTGGGTTTCGATCCAGTCGGATTTGTCGCGCGGGTAATGCAGCAGCGCGCGCGTGTTCATCCCGATGCTGCGCAGCGGCGTCTGGGTGGGGGGCGCGGCCTGCAAGGCCTGTTCGCCGGTGGGCGCGACGGTGTCCCGCGAGCGCATGTCCTTGCCCATTTCGTGGGTGGCGTAGTTGCGCAGGGCGAGTTGGATGCGGTTGTTTTTGAGATCGGGCAGGGCGACGGCGGTGTCGGCGATGGTGATCATGGGGCCGACGGCCTTGTCGCGCATGCCGCTGGTGCGCTGGTCGGGCGGGGTCACGTCGGCGACGAAGATGTTCTTCCACAAGGCGCGATCGCCTTCGCGCACGTCGCCCACGTAGAGGATGGTGTTGGGGTTGAGGTTTTCGACGAAGACGCGCGGGGTGATGTTGGCGTTGAGCTGGGATTTTTCGAGCTGGTTGACCAGTTCCGTATAGCGCTTCACGGAGTAGGGCTTGAGGCGGAGGGTGACGTAGAAGCTGAAGGCGGCGCCGAGGCTGGCGAACAGGAGCACGGGCGCGATGACCTTGCGCGAGGGGACGCCGGCGGCGCGCATGGCGACGATTTCGCCGTCGCCGGCCATGCGGCCAAGCCCGATGAGGATGCCCACCAGCACGCCGAAGGGGATGGTGAAGGGCAGCACGGCGGGCAGGGCGAGGGCGAAGAGTTCGACGACGATCCAGGTGCCAGCGCCGTTGGAACGTACCAGGAGTTCGAAGATGGGATCCACGCCGCGCAGGAAGAGGACGAAGGTCGCCAGCAGCGTACCCAGAAGGGCGCTGGAGAGGATCTCGCGGAAAACGTAGCGGCCAAGCAGCCGGAGCACAGTGGACCTCTAGGGCAACATCCCGGGCGGGGAGACAATGGGCAGCTTGGGCTGTTCCCCTTCGAGAGGGTGGAGTTCGAGATCGTCGATGAGGATGGAGGGGGCGACGACGCAGGATTCGGTGGTCGTGGCCGTGCCGCCGATGAGAGCGAAGGGGGCGGTGTTTTCCATCCACTCAAGCACGTTGGCATCGTCGCCGGCGGCGAGGATGTCCTTGAGGGAGCGGGCGTTGAATCCGCGGAAACGGAGACCGCGCACGAGTTCCTCGCGGCCGTCGGGGTAGACCTTGTAGACCAGCAGGGGCAGGCTGACGGGACGGCCGCCCTGCTGTCCGGCGGCGAGGGCGCGCAATTCGCCGAGGCTGCCGGTGGAGGGGAAGTCCATCTTGCGGACGAGGATGCCGTAAGGCTTGCCGCGCGCGCCGATGGTCTCGATCAGCTTCTTCTTGAGATCCGGCACGGACACGGCATCGCCGGAGCGCACGAACAGGTTGCTGACGGCGGCGGTGGCGGCACCGAACGCGCCGGGCAGGCGGGCGTGTCCGTTGGAACCTTCGAAGCCGCGCACCGGCTGGCGGGTGAGCAGGTAGCCTTTGAGGACGCCCTTTTCGATAAGGTGCAGCGGGCGGGCGGGGACGCCCTCCTGGTCCACTTTATAGGAGCCGAAAAGGGGGCGGCCGCGCCATTCGGTCTGGGTGGGATCGTCAACCACGTCGAAAGTATCGGGCAGGACACGGGCGCCGATGCGGCCTTCGAGTTCGCCGGAGGCGCCTCCGCCGCGGCCGCCGGTGGGAGCGCGGGCGACGGTGAGATTACGGCCGAGCACTTCGGCGAACACCTGCGCTCCGGCCGCGCCTTCGAAGAGCACCGGGCCGCTATAGTCCTCGCCCATGGGAGACTTGGCGAGCGCGATCACGTTTTCGGCGACGGCGGCGGCGCCTTTCCGCATCTCGGCGTCGGAGGGCATTTCCGCGGCGGAGATGGAGTGATAGGCCACGGTATCCCGCAGGGTCATGCCGTCGGGCGCCTGCGCGGTGGCGCGCACCCGCAAGGAGACCGCGGATTCGGGTTCGCGCACCTCGGTGCCTTCGGTATTGGCCAGGGTGAAACCGCCGGCGCTGGCTTCGAACTCGACGCTGCTGGTCTTGACCCCGGGGTAGGAAGTGAAGACCGCGGAGAGGGCGCGCACGCGTCCGGCCCACTCGTCTTCGTCGAGCGCGAGACGGCTGAGGGAGCGGATGCTCTTGACGGGTTCGGCGTGGGCGAAATCGTTGAGGCGGTCGGTGGCCTGCACGTCGCGCAGGGCGGCGCGTTTGCGCGAGATGGCTTCCACGGCGGACTTGTAGGCCGAATCGGTGAGCAGCCAGAGGTAGCGGCGCAGGAGCGGATAGTTGTTCTCGAGCGGGAAGCGTTCAAGGTCGTAGCGGGTTCCGAAGTTGAACCCGCTGCCGACGTAATTGGTGTTGTCGAACTTGTAATCGCCCACGCGGACGTTCACATCGGGCAGGCGGAAGTGCTCGTGGCGGCGGTTGACGATGCCGCCGAGGCTGGCCGAGACGGTGAAGCCGTCCTGTTCGGCGATGGTGTACTCGATGAAATAGGGCGCGTCGAGGTTGGCCAGCCGCAACTTGGAGGCGCGGTCGAGCTCATCGTGCATCGCGCGCAGCAGTTCGTCCGGCGCGGGCGCCTGCGCGCAGAGGAAGCCGATGGCGGCGAAAGTGAGCGCGAGAGCGGTGAGTTTCTTCATCGCGCGTCCCCTTTGAAGCCTTCGAGGTTGCTGGGTTCGGGGAGCAGCGGGGGGCGGTCGCTGGACTTGCTCTTCTTTTCGGTTTCAATTTCGCTCACCAGGATGGCGGGCGACACGGCGCTAACCGGGACGCTGCCGCTTTCGGCGCCGCAGTAGCCGTTGAAGACATCGAGCTTGGCGCCGGTGGCCACGATTTTGGAGAAGCTGGCCAGCGGGGTGCCGACGATGTCCACGCCGCGCACGAGCTGGTCGGGGCGGCCGTCGGTGAAGACGCGGTAGACCACGATGGGCAGCACCTTGAAGGCCTGCATGCCGCCGCGCTGCGTGGTGGTGAAGCCGCCGGTGATTTCGCGGAAGTAGAGGCCGTAGGGCTTGTTCTGCTTCTTCGCCTCATCGATCAGCATCTGCCGCAATTTGGCCTCGGGCACGGTGTTGGCGCTGTCCACGATCAGATTGCTCTGGCGCGACACGACCTCGAGGCCGGGCTGCCGGCGCCCATGGCCGTTGGAGTGGGGGAAGCCCTTGATGGGCGCCCGCGACATGAGGAATTCCTTGAGCACGCCCTTGTCCACGGCGCGCACCACCTGGCCCTTCACGCCTTCGTCGTCGTAGACATACCAGCCGTTCAGATCGATGCCGCCGACCTTGCGGCGGGTGGGGTCGAAGACCACCGAGAGGAAGTCGGGCAGCACCTTGGTGCCGACGCTCTTGGTGAAGGTCTGGCCCTCGCTTTCGTCGCGCTGTCGGTGGCCCTCCACGCGGTGGCCGAAGATTTCGTGGAAGAAGACGCCGGCGGCGCGTCCGCTGAAGATGGCGGGGCCGACGAAGGGCTCGGCCTCGGGCGCCTTGAGCAGGTTGGCGACGTCGTTGGCGACGCGGTCGATGGCGGCGATCACGACCTTGTCGTCGGGCAACCCGGATTCGTCCACCGCCTCGAAGGTGTCGAAGGAGGAGATATCGGTGCCGTCGGCGGCCTTGGCCGAGGCGCTGACGATGATGCGCGCGAAGCCGCGGCCGTGTTCAATGCGCGAGCCTTCGCTGCTGACGAAGTAGCGCGTGTCGGTCTGGCAGATCACGGTCACGTGGCTGGTGAGCACGCTGGGGTAGTTCGCGAAGCGCGCGGAGTAGCGGCGAATCTTCTCCCGCCAGCCGCCCTCGTCGAAGTGCAGGGCGGGGGGCGCTTCCACGTAGGCGGCGGCCGGCTCGACAGAGAAATCGTCGGAATCGTCCTCCTGCGCGACCTTGACCTGGGTATTGGTGCGGATGCGGATCAGGCGCTCGGCGGCGGCGCGGTAGGCGCGGTCGGTCTCCAGCCAGATGCGGTTCCTGATGGAGGGCACGCTGTCCTCATAGGTGATGGCGGCGCCGCTGGTGACCTGGCCCTGGTCGCCGCGCACGCGATGGTAGTTATCGAGCTTACGGTCGCCGACCCGGATGGAGACGTCGAGCCGGCGCGACTTGCCGCCGCCGGTGCCATCCACTGTGCCCAGGGTTCCGCCCACTTCCTTGAACTGCTGCTCGGTGATCTCGTAGCTGAGGAAGTACGGCGCCGGTTCGGCCTTCTGCTTGAGGGCGGTGAAGTTGCGGTTCAGTTCCTGCGACATGGTGTCCAGCAGGATGGAGGGTTGCGCCGCGGCCAGGGACAGGGCCGAAAGCCACAGCGTGACGGAAAACAGGAATCTGCCGATCAAGTTACCAGAATAACATCGGCGTCCGCGCGCCAACGCGCGCTCCGGCGCCGCCCGGATCAGCACCCGACCGTGGTTACGCCGGCCAGCCCCTTCTGCTTGAGGCCGTTCAAGGCGAGACCGTAGCGCCCGCGAATTCCGGTCTTTTCGAAGATGTGCTTGAGGTGGATCTTCACGGTGCCGGTCTGTATGCCGAGCGACAGCGCGATCTCGCGGTTTTTGAAGCCGCGTTCCACCAGTTCGAGGACCTGCACTTCGCGCGCCGTCAGCGAACTGTGCCCGGTGCGGATGACAAGGTCCACGTCGGGAAGCAGCCCTTCTTCCATCCACGTGCCGCCGCCGATGACCGTGTCGATGCAAGTGCGCAGCACGCGCACGGAAGCGGTTTTGCGGACCACGCCGCCGGCTCCGGCCTGCACGTAGCGCAAGGCCTCGGACTCCGTGATGGCGCCGCCCCAGACCACCACCGAGGTTGGCGACTGCTCGTTGCGCAGGATGCGCAGCCAGTCCAGAACCGCGTGCGATCCCAACGCGCGGTCCACAATCAGCAACGTGGGGCGTAGTTCGCGAACCATGGCGATGCCATCCTCGATCGTGTTCACGGTAGCGGCTACTCTCGGGCCGTGATTGGACTCCAGAAGGCAGCGCAGCCCTTCCATGGCGACAGGTTCGGCATCGCAGACGGCTATGGTGGTCACAGTGATGTACCTTGGTCGGAATATCGACAGGGGATTTCGAAAACCTTAGTGGGACCTTGGCCGGCTTTCTCTCGCGGGAATGTGCCTGGCTTCGCGCGGCCGCGCCGGCCGGCGAATCCGCCGCGCCGGTGGCTTGATATGATGCAGGCATGCGCCGGCTTGTACTCCTGCTGTCGCTCGCTTCGGCGGCCTGCATGGCGCAGGTGATGGTGGAGGAACGGCGCCTCAGCCGCGTCCTGCCGGCTTTTGCGGACCCGGCCCCGCCGGCAACCCTGCACTGCTCCGTCACGCCGATCCATCCGCAGCTCAACTACGGGTTTCGCTTTCAGGCGGGCTACACGGTCGCGGTCCCGATGGAGCAATTCGCGGGGGCGGGGCACCGCTGGCGGATGATCGCGCGCATCACGCCGGAGGGGGGCGGTCCGGTGTACCTGACGTCGTACTTCCGGTTGCCCACGGTCCCAGCTACCAAAGTGCAACTCCATGTGGGCGGGGTCTACCTGCTGGGAGAAGGCTCATACAAGGTGCGCTTCGTGTTCCTGGACGAAACCGGGCGCGCCTGCCGGCAGGACTGGCGGGTGGATGCGCACCGCAACCGCGGCGAGAGCAAGGTGCGGATGGCGATCGCGCCCGGCAGCGTGCTGGACGTGTCGCTGCGCGGAGCGGGCGTGGCGGCGCCGGCGGCGGCGGACGACGCGCGCCCCATCCGGCTCAGCATCCTGCTGCATGCCGCGCCGGCGTTTCCGCGGGGGACGCGGCTGCGTCCCAACGATGTCCTCATGCTCCTGTCGAGCGTCTCCTCGCTGCTGGAGCACGTCCCCGCCACCAGCGTGCGCCTGGTGGCCTTCAACCTGGATCAGCAGCGGGAGTTGTACCGCAAGGAGAGTTTCCAACTCGCCGACCTGCCGGCGCTGGGCGGGGTCATGATGCGGACCGAACTGGGGCTGGTGGATGTGAAGGTGCTGGCCAACCGGCGCGGCCACGTGGAGACCATCGCGGGGCTGGTGCAGGGGGAACTCGCGGCGCAGCCGGCGCCGGACGCGGTGGTGTTTCTGGGGCCGGTGAGCCGCTACTCCGACAAACCGCCGGCGCTGGAACTGCCGGCCGAGCATCCGCGGTTTCTCTTCTTCCGGCTGGCGCCGTTCGCGCGCATCGGAATGGGCCGCGGGAACATCGCGTACCTGCCCGACGCGAGCCTGCCGGACAGCATCGGGTACGCGGTCTCCCGCATGGGGGGCAAGACGATCACGATCCGCAGCCCGGGAGACCTGGCCAAGGCAATCGGGCGGCTGGAGGAGACGCCGCGGCGCGGGGGATAAACGTAAAAACGGCCTCCCCCGGAGGAGAGGCCGTTCGGTGGGAGCAGCCTGCGCTGCCGGCTACTGGTTCTGGCCGGGACCGGCGGCCCGGGGACGCGGGCGCGCGGCTTCGGTCACTTTGAAATCCGACGGCGCGGCGAAGAGCGTGGGCGAAGGCTCGGCGCGGCTGACGTTGGTGTAGCGCATGACGGTCTCGCCGTAGCGCGGGTCGGTCCGTTTTTCATACACCACGGTCTGCAGCTCGCTCGAATACCAGGTTTCGGTGACGATCTGGAGGGGCAGTTCATTGCCCATCTGGCCGGCGGGGATGGTCATGGTGGTGCGGCGCCCCTCGGCCATCACGCCGTCGATGTTCTGGGTGCCCAGCGATTCGGTTTTCAGGTTGGCGGCGTTGCGCCGCGGACGGGCGGACTGAATCCCGTTCTGCTGGTATAAGGCGGCGCCGCGTCCACGCCCGCCGGGGGTGAAGGTGGAGCGGGTACCGGTCTTATCGGTGGCGTTGAGCGAGAGGCTGACGCCGGCTACGGGGTCGTGGATGAACACCAGCGAGGGCATGGCGGCTCCGCCGCTGAGACCGCCCAGGTTGGGCGACTGTTCGCGCCGCGTCCGCCCTTCGCTGTCGCGATACATCTTCACGGTGTTGGTCTGCCGGATGTGGTTGCCGTCCGGCAGGGTCTGGGTGGATTCGGTGACGATGTCAGCCGAGAACGGCGCGTTTTTCACGACCCGTCCGGGCATACCGGCTTCGGCGCCGAGGAAACGTGCTCCTCCTCCGCCGGGTCCGAAGCCGCGCCCGGGTCCGCGTCCGGGCATCGGACCCGGGCCTTGAGCGCCTGCGGTCAGCGCCGCAGCGAAGAATACCAAAAATGTCATTCGAGTCATGGTCAATTCTCCAAGGATCAAATCCGTACGAACCCCGGCCGTCACTCGCCGCCGGTGGTATCCACGAAGCGGACCGCGCGAGCCAGCCCGTCGGAACCCACCATGACGTCGGCCAGGACCGTCTCATCGGCGCGGTCGGGGCTGACGTCGATGCCCACCTGCATCATCGCCGAGCGCGGCAATTCGACATGCACCACACTCAAGTCGTCGCTGGGCGCGAGTTGCTGCGCTCCGGGCAGGGGCAGATAACCCTCTTCCATGGCCGCGTCGAGCGTGCCCGACGCGCCCTCCATCACGGCCATTTCCACGTGCCGCGCCGGGGGATTGGTGTCGGCTTCCGGTGTGCGCTGGCGCGTGAGGAAGAAGCCGGCGGCGACCGTGGCGGCCAGGGCCGCGGCCCAGGTCACGGGCAGGATCCAGCGGCGGCGGGAACCGGCGGAAACCGGCGTGCCGTTCTGCGCGCGGAACTCGGCCAGCAGGCGGGCTTCCACTCGCGGCGGCGCCCCGAGGCGCGCGGTCTCCGACGCCAGCGCGCGCATTCCCCCCGCCAGTTCGGCCTCGCGGCGCAGGCGTGCGGCGCACGCGGCACACTCCTGAAGGTGGGCCTGGCCGCCTCCGGTCTCGGGCATGTTCTTCCAGAATTCCTGGCACGTCATGGCATCTACCTCACCGTCCACACGGCAGGACCGTGTTACCCGTCCCTCCCGGCAGTCCGCGCGGCCAGGGGTGGTTGGATGCCGCCCGGCCAGGGATTCGCCGGATGCAGCGGGGTCGCTTTCCGGGGACTTCGATCCTGCTTCAACTTATCCAGCAACAGGGCGCGCGCGCGATGCAGGCGCGATCGCACGGTGCCGATCGGACAGCCCAGCGCCACGGCGGCGTCCGCGTAATCCACTTCTTCGAGGTCGCAGAGCAGCACAACCTCCCGGTACCGCCGCGGCAGGGCCTGAACCGCGCGCCGCAGCGCCTCGATTCCCTCGCGATGGGTCAGGTCCACCAGCGGGTCGTCATCCACCGCCAGTTCGGGCAGCGCGGCTTCGTCCGACTCCGCGACCAGCGCCACATCGGCGCGTGCCCGGTCCGCGTGCCGCAGCACCAGCTTACGGGCGATGCCGAAGAGGTATCCCGAGAGCGTTCCCCGTTCCGGATCGAAACCGCAGCCGTCGCGCAGCAGGGTGAGGAAAATCTCCTGGGTGATATCCTCAGCGGCCGCTGTCGAACCGCTCATGTGAAGTGCGAAACGATACAGTGCCGCCTGCCGTCGATGGTAAAGGGCGAGAAACGCGTCCTCGTCCCCGCTCCGAATCCGGAACAGCAGTTCCTCGTCGGTTTCCTGGGGGTTGGGCCTCATTTGCCTCTCACTATACATTCGTGTCACCGGCCATGAAAGTTCGAGAATATGCGAGGCCGGCTCCGGTCAATCCCGGATAGAAATGAAAATTCTGCTAAAGATAACGAAATTGGTACTTTACGGCTAGTATCCCCTACACTATTATTCACTTTAAGGCCCTACACGTCGGGGCAGGGTGAAGTGTGGTCCTGTGCGGATGATGGAAGAGGCCAAAGACGGAGAGGCGATGGCAGCCGGACAACCAATCGACGAAGTAACCATGCTGCGCCGGAGACTGGCCGATGCGGAGGCGGCACTCGGGCGCGAAACTCAAACCGCGGAGGAACAATTCAGGGAATTATTGGACGCATCTCCGGTAATGACCTGGATTTCGGGTTCCGATGCACTGTGCACCTTCTTTAACCGCGCGTGGCTGGAATACCGCGGGCGGCGACTGGAAGAAGAGGTGGGGAACGGGTGGACCGAAGGCCTTCATCCCGACGACCGCGACCTCTGTCTGGAAACGTACCTGAAGGCATTTTCCGCGCGTCAGCCGTTTCGGGTACAGTATCGCCTGCAGAAATCCTCGGGCGAGTTTGCTTGGGTGGAAGACCACGGAATGCCGCGGGTGACCAACGGAAGCTTTACCGGCTTCATGGGGACGGCGATCGATATCAGCGACCGCCGGCGGCGTGCGTTTACCCCCGATGAGCAAAGTGTGCGCATGGTTTTCTCGCTGACCGAGCGGGAACGCCAGGTGCTGGTGCTCATCGCCAACGGCAGGTCCACCAAGGAAGCGGCATCGACGTTGGGAATCAGCTACAAGACGGCGGATTCCCATCGCAGCCGGATTCTCGAGAAGCTGGGGGTTCACGAGACCGCCAGCATGGTCCGGTACGCGATTCGCGCCGGGCTGATCGAGGCCTGAGCGGCGCGACAAGCAGCGGGCTGATGGGCATTGCCCTGCCGGGATCCTGTACTCTGGAAACGGAGACGATGCCCAACAGCTTTCTGCTGCAAACAATCGAACTGGCGGTGGATAACGTCCGTCGGGGCGGAGGTCCGTTCGCGGCCATGGTGGTGCGCGGCGGCGCGGTTATCGCGGCCGGGGTCAACCAGGTCACGCGCGCCAACGACCCCACAGCGCATGCCGAAGTGGTGGCGATTCGCGAAGCCTGCCGTGTGCTCGGCGCCTTCCAGCTTGCCGGGTGCGACCTCTACACGTCGTGCGAGCCGTGCCCGATGTGCCTGGGGGCGATCTACTGGGCACGTCCGGAGCGCGTGTTCTTCGCTGCGACCCAGAAGGACGCCGCGGCCGCCGGCTTCGACGACGAATTCATCTACCGCGAAATCGCCCTGCCGCCCGAGTCGCGCCGCATTCCGATGCTGCGAGTGGAAGATGAGGCGGCCGCGCGGCCGTTCGAAGCTTGGCTCGGCAACGCCGCCCGGACCAAGTATTAGCGCGGACGGGCGCCGTCACGCGCCGCGGCATCGCGGAACGGCGTGGCGGCCTGGTAGATCCGGATTCTCGCCTCGATCGCTGAGGCCAGCGCGCCGGAATTCTGCTGCCGCGCCAGCGCGAGCGCGCGCCGCGCGGTGAGGACCGCGTCGGCGAAGCGGCCGGATTCGGCGTAGGCGGCGGCCAGCGTATCCCACACGCGCGCGTCCGTGCCGCCGGAAAGCTGCACGGCGCGGGCGGCCAGCGCCGCGGCTTCGTGCCCGTCGCGGACGGCGGGGTCGGGATATGTCGCCAGCACCCAGGCCGCCTGGCGCAACGTCGCGGCGTCGCGCGTGCCTTCGCGCCAGTGCGCCAGCGCCTCCGCCGCCTGGCCCCGCGCGTACAGGGCATCGGCGAGACGGTCGTGCGCTTCGCGGTAGTCCGGGTTCAGGGCGAGCGCCTGGCGCCACTGGCCGATCGCATCGGCGGTTTGCCCGGCGCGATCTTCCACGAGCCCCAGATTGTAGAGCGCGGGCGCGTAACGCGGGTCCAGCGCGATGGCGCGGCGCAGTTGCGCGCGGGCATCGTCGAGCTTCCCCTGGCGCAGCAGCGCGGCGCCCAGGTCGGTGTGGGCGGGGGCGGAAGCGGGGTCGAGTTCCACGGCCTGGCGCAGGTTGGCGACGGCTTCATCCACGCGCCCGCGCTCCAGCAGGAGGCGCCCCAGGTTGCGGCGCGCCGCGCCGTCGGCGGGATGCGCGACCACGGCGGCGCGGAGCTTGAGTTCCGCGCCCAGTTGCAGGTGCGCGCCGGCTTCCTTGCGCCGGCCGGTCATCAGCAGCGCGGTGCCCAAGCTGTTTTGCGCGAGCGCGTCCGCGGGCCGAATCGCGATCGCCTGGCGCCAGGCCGCGATGGCATCTTCCAGCCGCCCCTGCTTCTGAAAGTACGTGGCGCGGTCCACGAGCTTGTAGTAATCCAGCGCCGGTCCGCCGATGGAGCGCAAGCCGTCCGGCGGGATGTTGACGAACTCGGGCAGGTTCACCGCGCGGTTGGCCGCGGTGGCGTTTTCGATCGGGATGGCGGGGCTGTCGTTGCCGTTCCCGTCGATGTGGGTGAGGAACATCCGGGTGTAGGGCGAGCGGCTCTTCGAGGAGAAGACGAGCCAGCGGCCGTTGGGCGAGAAACTGTGCCACGAGTTCATCAGCGGCGTATTGCAGCTCATGCGGCGCGCTTCACCGCCGGCGGCGGGCACGATGTAGAGTTCGCTGTCGGGACGCATCAGCAGACCGTTGCGCGATTTCACGAACACGATCCACTTGCCGTCGGGCGAGACCTTGGGGAAGGAGTTGCTCACGCCGTCGCGCGAGGCGCCGGCGATGGGCTCCGCTTCCCCGCCCTTTCCGTCGTGGAACGGGATGCGGTAGAGGTCGTAGCGCATGGGCAGCTCATTGGGGTCGTTGGCGAATTTCGCCAGCGGCACGCCGGGCGCGGCAGGGTCCCGGGCTTCGGCGCGGGCGAACACCAGGTACTTGCCGTCCGGGCTCCACACAGCGCCCATCTGCACGTAGCGAGGATCGTCCGCGCCGGGCAGGGGCTGCAGGATGCCGCTGGCCTTGCTGTACCACTCGAGGATGCCGCGCGTGGGATAGAACACCTGCAGAAAGCGGTAATCCTTGAAATTGGCCACGTAGTAGTTGCTGGGCGCATCACCCGCGCCGGAGGCCTGCAGGGGATTGATGGTGGTGACGACGTAGCGCGCGTCCGGCGAGACCTGCGACATGAAGCCCACCCGCACGCTGCCCTTGAGCGGTCCCTGCGCGGTGCTCCACTGCACCAGGTCCTGCTCGGCCACCGTCATTTCGGGTCTGACCGGCGCGAGGATGTAGAGGCCGCGATTGTTGTTCAGGCCGTCGAGGTCCATCCCCATGGTCTTGCCGTCGGCCGAGAAGGAATGGCAATTGGCGCAGACCGGCATGTTCTCCATGACCACGCGGCTGGCGGGCTCCGCAAGGTTGCGCAATCGCCATTTCACCAACGGGATGGCGGCGGCGGCGAGCGGCTTGATGACTCCCTTCTCCACCTCCGACGGCATCAGCGGAACATCGCGATAGAAGATGGGCGCGCCGGCGGGATCGCGGGACGTGAAGATGCGGATGGAGGCGCGGTCCGCTCCGCGCTCGCCGCTGATGGTGACGGTGGCGGGCGCGCTCACCGAGTGCCGCTTGATCGCCGCCCAGGTGGGCGCGTCGGGCGTCCAGGTGTGGGCGGCAGCTTCCCGGGGCGTCAGTTTCGGCGGCTCGTTGGTGTCGCCGATGCAATCGGGATCGATGGCGCCGATGCGCGGAGGTTCGCCCTTGGATAGGGCGTGGATGGGCGGAGAGCCGTCGGCGAAGGCGATATCGATGCGCCAGCGGACGGCGTCCTTCGCATTGTCCCGCCACTCGAAGATCGGGGCGGTGATCTCGGGCGGGAAGATGGATCCATCCAGCGGGCTGTCGATCGCGATAGGCGCGGCCGGGTCGGACACGGCGGCGGCGATCGCCACCGCCAGGGCGGCAATCGCGGCCAGCAGTTTGAGCGTGAAAATCGCCGGACTCTTGCGCATGCCTGACCTCTGTGTTCGCCCTCTTCGAATTTCAGAGTATCAGAGCGTGTACTACTCAAAAGAGCTATGGCGGCGCGGCCTGGCGGCCCGTGGCAGAAGTGTCAAAACACCGCTTACTAACGTGCGCGGCTCCGCGGTTTCAGAGCGACTTTTGCTACCGGCTGCTACACGAACTTCCAGCCTTTGCGGAACTTCGGCTTCAGAAGCTGGTTGGCCTCGTTGTTGTTGGTGAAGCGCATCTGCCGCGCGTCCCACAGCAGCTTACCTTCGATCCGCATGGCGATGACGCCGAGCAGCATCCACTGCACGAACGGGCCGGAGACGCTGAAGTTCGAGCAGGCGGCTTCCCCGCCCTTGGCCGCGCGGATCCAGTCGCGGTAGTGGGCCTTCACCCAGTCGTCTTCCGGACCGGGACAGCGCGGCAGCACCTGCGGCGGCTTTTTGTAGTCCTTCATCTTCGCTTCCGGCACCAGGCGGGTGCGTTCGCCGTAGCAGCCGGTGGTGATCATGCCCTTGTCGCCGATGAACAGACTGCCGTTGATGTCCTTGTCGCCGAGCAGTTCGCCTTCGGGGACGCCGTCGAATTTCGGCTGCGCGGTGAGGCGGTCGTACCAGAACAGTTTCAGCGGAGGCATGGCGCCGCGCGCCGGAAAATCGAAGCGGATGGCAACGCGGTAGGGGAACGTGTACTTGGATTTGCCTTCCACCTTGAGGCACTCGACACTGGTGGGCGCATCCAGCCGCATCGCCATGTTGGGGGTGCCCAGGATGTGGCAGGCCATGTCGCCGATGGCGCCGCAGCCGAAATCGGGGAACGCGCGCCAGTTGTGCGGCACGTACGCCGGGCTGTAGGGGCGCGGCTCGGTATCGGCCTGCCACGCCTCCCAATCGAGCGAGGCGGGCACGGGCGCTTCCTTGGGGACGACGTCGGGGCCCTGCGGCCAATACGGGTCCGGGCGGTTGGTCCACGCGTGGACCTCGGTCACGTTGCCGATATCGCCGTGCCAGATCATTTCGCAGCACTCGCGCGTGCCCACCTGCGAGTAGCCCTGGTTGCCCATCTGGGTCGCGACCTTGTACTTCTCCGCCGCCAGCGTCAACTGCCGCGCTTCCCAGACTGTGCGGGTGAGCGGCTTCTGGCAGTAGACGTGTTTGCCGCGGGACATGGCCCACATGGACGCGGTGGCGTGCAGATGGTCGGGACACGACACCAGCACGGCGTCGATGTTCGCGGTCTCCTTGTCGAACATGCGCCGGAAATCCTTGTACTTGGGCACCTTGGGCCAGGCCGCGAAGGTCTTGGCCGCGCGCTGGTCGTCGGGGTCCGCCATGGCCACGATGTTTTCGCTGGCGGCGCAGCCGGCGATGTCGCTCGCGCCCTTGCCGCCCGCGCCGATCGCGGCGATGTTCAGTTTTTCGTTGGGGGATTTATAGCCCAGCGATTTGAGCGAGGGAACGCTGCCGAACCCCGCGTGCGGGACTGCGCCCGCGAGTAAGGAACCGAAGAAAAAGTGCCGCCTGGAGACGCCGTGTTGCCTCATATTCAGACTCCGGGATCTTATGGTACCGCATGGAACGGCAGCGGCTGCGTCTAATAGAATGGACAGATGTTCCGGGTCGCGCTTTCCGCCCTGATTCTCTGCGCCGCGCTGCGGGCGCAATACACGGGCTCCGCCCGTTGCCGCGATTGCCACGCCGAAGTCTACGCGCGCTGGAGCCGGACCCGCATGGCCAACGTGGTGCGCGATCCGCGCGTTCACCCCGACGCCATCATCCCGGATCTCTCCCAGCCCAATCCGCTGGTCACCTTCAAGCGCGACGACATCGCCTTCGTTTACGGCAGCAAGTGGAAGCAGCGATACTTCACCAAGGTGGGGAACGACTACTTTCCGCTGGGCGCGCAGTGGGACATCGCCAACAAGGTCTGGCGTCCTTACATCGCTCCCAAGGGCGCCGACTGGTGGGTGGCCTACTATCCCGCGGACAACATGAAGCGGCCCACCGGTCCGCTGTGCGACGGCTGCCACTCCGTGAACTACAACCTGGAGACGCACCAGGTCACCGAGTGGAACGTGGGCTGCGAAAAGTGCCACGGTCCGGGCGCCGCTCACGCCGCGCAGCCCAGCCGCGCCAACATCGTGAATCCCGCGCGCATGGATTCCGCCCACGCCAGCGACGTGTGCATCCAGTGCCATTCACAGGGGCGTCCGCGCACCAACCCAATCGGCGATCGCTACTACGATTGGCCCGTGGGCTACGAACCCGGACGTCCGCTGGAGGAATTCTGGCAGCTCGAGGATCACAAACTGGGCGAGACCACTTTCACCCACTTCGCCGACGGCACCGCGCACAAGAACCGGATGCAGGGTAACGATTTCGTGCAGAGCGCGATGTACACCCACGGGGTGGCCTGCTTCAGTTGCCACGACGTGCACGGCACGGCCAACAACGCGGACCTGATCAAGCCGGCGAGCGTGATGTGCCTGGAGTGCCACGGGCCCCATTCGCCCAACGGCCCGCGCGGCGCGAGCATCGGAGCGCATACGCATCACAAGGCGGGGTCGAGCGGCAACGAGTGCACGGCGTGCCACATGCCCGCGATCGAACAGACCATCGCCAACGTGAACGTGCGCGCGCACACCTTCCGCTTCGTCACGCCGGCCGAGGGCGCGCGCCTGAAGATCCCCGACGGCTGCGGCGGTTGCCACGGGGACAAGGGCGCGGAATGGGCTACGGCGCAACTGAAGTCGTGGTTCTCCCCATGGCGGATGGAGTAAGTTCGCCCGTCGCGGTCAGCGCTTCTTCAAGGTGATCGCCATGCCCTCTCCCACGGAGAAGTAGACCGTGTCCAGCGCGGGATCGTTGTTAACGAGTTGGTCGTAATCGGGCGCCATCCCGATGTTGTGCGCCAGGATCAGTCCTCCAGGGCGCAGCAGCGGCAGCAACTTGCGCAGGTAGTCCACGTAGCCCTCTTTATCGGCGTCGATGAACACCATGTCGATGGGCCCCTTCACGCGCGACAGGGTTTGGTGCGCATCGCCTTCCACCAGCGTGACCATGCCGTCGACGCCGGCGGCCTGGAAGTGGCGTCGCGCCGTGGCAGCGCGTCCGCTGTCGTACTCGAACGTGTTGAGGTGGCCACCGGTTTTCTCCAGCCCGAGGCACAGCCACATTCCGGAGATTCCGGTGGAGGTGCCGATCTCGACCACGTTCTTCGCGCCCGAGGTCTCCGCCAGCAGGCGCAGCATCCGGCCGTCGGACGAGGGCACGTTCTGGAACATGGTGCCATCGCGCTGGGCCTGGTCGATGGCGGCCAGCACCTTCTGCTCGGCCTCGGAATTGCCTTTGGGGAGGGTCTCCGCGCGGGAGCCTCCGCGGAAGCCGCTGCGCGGCCCCCGCTGCCCGGGCGCCAACGCGGCCAGGGCCAGCACCAATCCTGCGAATACCAGGGTGCGTTGCACTTGTAAAATCGCCTCTACCCTATCCTTACCCCACACCCCGCGGCGCGGAAAGCAAAAAAACCGGTTAAGAACGTTAAGTTATCCGCCTTACGGCGAGGAACATACCGGAGGTGCGGCGCGTATTTCTCCTGTTACCATCATTTCCGAGGAGTCTCCATGAAACGCCTCTGCCTGCTGCTGCCGCTCCTGTCTTGCGCCCTCTCCGCCCAACCCAAGCCCGCCGCCACCCAGGGACTACCGCCCCTGATCGACCGCGAACTCATCTTCGGCAATCCGGAGATCGCCGCCGCGCAACTCTCCCCGGACGGCAAATTCATCGCCTTCCTCAAACCCTGGAAGGACACGCGCAACGTCTGGGTGAAGAAGATCGACGAGCCGTTCGCCTCCGCGCGCCTGCTGACCACCGAAGCCAAGCGTCCCGTGGGCGGTTATTTCTGGACGCGCGACAGCCGCTTCATCCTCTACGTGAAGGACAACGAAGGCGACGAGAACTTCAACCTCTACGCGGTGGATCCCGCGGCGCCCGCCCCCGCCGGTGCCGACGCGCCGGCCTCGCGCGATCTCACCGGCATGAAGGGCGTGGTGGTGCAGTTCTACAGCCTGCCGAAGAACGATCCCGACACCGCCTACATCGGGATCAACGATCGCGACAAGGCCTGGCACGATCTCTACAAGCTGAAGCTCTCCACCGGCGACAAGACCCTGGTGCGCAAGAACACCGACAAGATCGCCGGCTGGATATTCGACCTCTCCGGACAACTCCGGCTGGCCATGCACGTGGCCGATAACGGCGATCAGGAGGTGCTGCGCGTGGACGCCGGCGGCATGACGAAGATCTACACGTGCAGCGTGTTCGAGGACTGCTCCCCGGTGCGCTTCCACAAGGACGGCAAGCGTGTCTACATGGAATCGAACCACGGAGACGCGGTGGATCTCTCCGAACTGGTCCTGATGGACGCGGCCACCGGCAAGACCGAAAAGGTGGAGTCCGATCCGCTCAAGCGCGTGGATTTCGGCAGCGCGAACTTTTCCGACGTCACCGACGAACTCGCCGCCACAACTTACATCGACGACAAGCCGCGTCACTATTTCAGGGATAAGTCCTACGAAGCCGATTACAAGTGGCTGGCGGCGAAGTTTCCCGGCAAGGAGATCTCGCCCACGTCGAGCACGCGCGACGAGCGCCTGTGGCTGATCTCCGCCTCAGGCGATACCGATCCCGGCGAAGTCTACCTCTTCGACCGCAAGGCGAAGACGCTCAAGCCGCAGTACAAACTGCGCGAGAAGATCGACCGCGCCTGGCTCGCCTCCATGCAGCCCGTCCGCTACAAGTCTTCCGACGGGCTGGAGATCCCGGCCTACCTCACGCTCCCCAAGGGACTGCCGGCGAAGAACCTGCCGACCCTCGTGGTCCCGCACGGCGGACCGTGGGCGCGCGATTTCTGGGGCTATAACAGCCTGGCGCAGTTCTTCGCCAATCGCGGCTACGCGGTGCTGATGCCGAATTTCCGGGGCTCCACCGGCTACGGCAAGAAGTTCCTCAACGCCGGCAACGGAGAGTGGGGACGCAAGATGCAGGACGACGTCACGTGGGGAGTGAGGTACCTGATCGACCGCGGCATCGCCGACCCCAAACGAATCGGCATCCTCGGCGGATCCTACGGCGGCTACGCCACGCTGGCGGGCGTGACGTACACGCCGGACCTGTATCGCGCGGCGGTGGACATCGTCGGGCCCTCCAACCTGATTACGCTGCTCGATGCCATCCCGCCGTATTGGGAGGCCGGCCGCAAGCTGATGTACGCGCGCATGGCCGATCCCGGCACGCCCGCCGGCAAGGCGTGGATGGAGGAACGCTCGCCGCTGCACTCCGCGGACAAAATCAAGACGCCGCTGATGGTGGTGCAGGGCGCCAACGATCCGCGGGTCAACCGCCGCGAAGCCGAGCAGATCGTGATCGCGCTGCGCGACCGCGGCTTCCCGGTGGAGTACCTGCTCGCGCCCGACGAAGGCCACGGCTTTGCGCGTCCGGTGAACAACATGGCGATGTTCATGGCGGCCGAAAAGTTCCTGGCGAAGCAACTCGACGGCCGCTACCAGGAAGGCGGCACGCCCGAGGTGGTGAAGCGCCTGGCCGAAATCACGGTCGATCCGAAGACCGTGGTGATTTCGAAAAAGGTGGACGCCGCGGCGGTCGGGGTGCCCAAGCCCGCGAGCGACCTCAAGGCCGGCACGTGGAAGTATGCGGCGAAGATCGCGCTCGGCGCTCAGCAGCTCAGCATGAAGACCTCGACTACGATCAAGGACGAGAACGGCGCGTGGGTCGCTACGGAATCGGTCGAGACCCCGATGGGCGCCGCGACGGACGTGACCACCATCGAGAAGGGTACGCTCGTCGTGCGTAAGCGGAGCGTGCATCAGGGACCGGTCGCGATCGACCTCGAATTCCCGGGCAGCAAGGTCACCGGCAAGATGAGCATGGGCGGGCAGGAGCGCCCGGTCGATGCCGACCTCGGCGGCCCGCTGTTCGCCGATGGCGCCGCCAACCTGAACGTCCTCGGCTGCCTGCCTCTGGCCGAGGGCTACACGACGACCTACCGCAACTTCGACGTGCAGAAGGGCAAGGCCACGCTGCACGAGTTGAAGGTGGTGGGCAGCGAATCGGTCACGGTCGCAGCGGGCATATTCGAGGCGTTCAAGATCGAGATTGCCTCCGCCGACGGCGGCGCCGACAAGGCCACAGTCTGGATCGCCAAGGACACGCGCGTTCCGGTGAAGATATCGGCCGTGCTGTCCTCCATGGGCGGAGCCACGATGAACTCGGAGCTGGTGCAGTAGAGGAGGCGCGGGCCCGACTTCGTGGAATTCCCTGATCGAGAACGAGGCGAATACCGGAGCTATTGCTCACGCGGCCGGGGTCTCCGTCGCGATGTCTTCCAGATTCGCGGCAGCGAAGGCAAGGGCTTGCCGTACGTCTTCGGGCTCCAACTCAGGATAGTTGCGGAACAGGTCGTTACGGTCGGGATATAGAGCCACGGCCTCAACGACGCGGCGCACCGTGAGCCGCATGCCCCGTATGCACGGCTGCCCGTTCATCTGGTTCGGGTTCCAGGTGATTCGGTCAAAGCCTCGCATGTGCAGTGTTGTCGCAATGTCCGAGGCGTTTGCGTGAGGCGAGGCCTGCGCCGCCCCACCGCCCCACGATCCCCGGGGTACACTGAAAATCGCACGACACCCCATGGCCGCCGCCCGCAAATCCGCCCGCCGCTGGTTCGTCCGCGGACGTGTGCAGGGCGTGGGCTACCGCTACTTCGCGCAGCACGCCGCCACCGCGCTGGGACTCTCCGGATACGCCTGCAATCTCGACGACGGCCGCGTCGAGGTCTACGCCGCCGGGTCCCCCGACGCCCTCGACGAATTCGCCGGCATGCTCCATCGCGGGCCCCGCTTCAGCGACGTCCGCGGCGTCGATGAGCAGGAGGCCGAACTCCACCAGTTCGCTTCCTTCCACATCCGCTGACCGCGCGTTCCCTCCAGTAGAGTACAATGGCGATTCGCTCCAATGGACAACCTGAAATCCCTCATCCGTGAAGTCCCCGACTTCCCGAAACCCGGCATCCTTTTCTACGACATCACCACCCTGCTCAAGGATCCGGCCGGGTTGCGCGGCGTCATCGACGGGCTCTCCGCGCACTATCGCGACGCCAAGGTCGATGTGGTCCTGGGGATCGAGGCGCGCGGATTTATCTTCGCGCCGGCGCTGGCCTGCGCGCTCAACGCCGGCTTCGTCCCGGTGCGCAAGCCCGGCAAACTGCCCGCCGAACGGGTGCGCGTGACCTACGACCTGGAGTACGGCACGGACACGCTGGAGATGCACAAGGACGCCGTCGCTCCCGGCCAGCGCGTCCTGATCGTGGACGATCTGCTAGCCACGGGCGGCACCGCCGCCGCCGCGGCCCGCATGGTGCGCGAAAACGGCGGCGTGGTGGCCGGCATCGGTTTCGTGGTCGAACTGACCTTCCTCAACGGCCGGCGGAAGCTCGCCGGCAGCGACGTCTTCTCGCTGATGCAATACGACAAATGAGCGCCACCCGCCGCGCCCGCGTCCCGGCGCTGGCCAAAATCAATCTCGACCTGCGCGTCCTCGGCAAGCGCCCCGACGGCTATCACGAACTGCGCACCATCTTCCAGACCATCTCGCTGGCCGATACGATCGAGATCTCTTTCACCCCGGCGCGCCGGACCGGGGTCGCCCTCGACGATCCGCTGGCCATCCCGGACAACCTGGTGGCCCGCGCCGCCCGCCTGGCTTTGGACGCGATGCGCGTGAACGGGCTCGTCGAGATGCGGTTGGCCAAGCGCATCCCGATGGGCGGCGGGATGGGCGGGGGTTCGAGCGACGCGGCGGCGGTCCTGCTGGCGCTGCCGGCCCTGGCCGGGCGCGTCCTGACCGTGCCGGAACTCTCCGCCATCGCCGGCGAACTCGGCAGCGACGTGCCCTTCTTCCTGCTGGGCGGTACCGCCGCCGGCATCGGACGCGGCACCGAGCTGTTTCCGCTGCCAGACGCCCCGGCGATGCACGGTCTCGTGCTCGCACCCGGCATCCACGTGAACACGGCGCAGGCCTACCGCGACCTCTCGCCGCGTTTGACAACTGATTTACAACGAAATAAAATATATAGTTTCCAGTCGCTTACGTGGGACACCCGTATTCTGGCCGGGCTAGGGAACGATTTTGAACCGGTCGTCTTCGAGCAACATCCGGCGTTGGCGAAGTGGAAGAAATGGTTGATGCGCGCGGGAGCCACCGCGGCCCTGATGTCGGGTAGCGGCAGCGCCGTGTTCGGCTTGTTTCCGGACCGGAAGGCAGCCCGCCGTGCAGCCGAGGCGTTGACGGAGATCGAAGCGTTTTCCATAACCCTGGTCAGCCGCGCCCGCTACCGCTCGATTTGGCGGCGCGCGCTGGCCGGACACATACAACCTGCCACATGGCCGCCCCAGAGCCGGTACTCACGATGAATCGAGATCGAATCAAGGTGTTCGCGGGGAACGCCAACCCCTCCCTGGCCGACGAAATCTGCACCGCGCTCGAAATCGATCGCAGCCAGGCCATGGTGCGTTACTTCTCCGACGGCGAAATCCACCTCCAGTTGCAGGAAAACGTGCGCGGCGCGGACGTGTTCGTGATCCAGCCGACCTGCACCCCGGTGGAGCGCAACCTGATGGAACTGCTGCTGATGATCGACGCGCTGAAGCGGTCCAGTGCGCGGCGCATCACTCCGGTGTTACCCTATTATGGGTACGCCCGGCAGGACCGGAAGGACAAACCCCGGGTTCCGATTTCGGCGCGCTTGGTAGCGGCGCTGCTGGAAACCGCGGGGGCCGACCGGGTTCTGTGCCTCGATCTGCACGCCGCCCAGATTCAGGGATTCTTCGATATTCCGGTGGATCACCTGTTTGCCATGCCGGTAATGATCGAGTATTTCCGGTCGCAGGGGATCCCGGACGCGACGGTGGTGTCGCCGGACGCCGGAGGCGTGGAACGCGCCCGGGCCTTCGCCAAGCGCCTGAATTCGCCCCTGGCGATTCTGGACAAACGCCGCGAAGAGGCCAACGTCGCCGAAGTGATGAACGTAGTGGGCGATGTGGAAGGAAGAAATTGCATTCTGGTCGATGATCTCATCGATACCGCGGGCACGCTGGTGAAGGGTACCGAAGCGCTGCTCGAGAAAGGCGCCGCCAGCGTGACGGCGTGCGCCACTCACGCGGTGCTCTCCGGCCCGGCAGTCGGGCGGATTGAAGCGTCCGCGCTGAAGGAAGTGGTTTTTACGAATTCGATCCCGCTCTCCCCGGAGGCGGCAAAATCGAACCGGATCAAGTCGCTGTCGATCGCGAACCTGATGGCCGCGGCCATCAAGTCGATCCACGATGAGACTTCGGTCAGCGGGTTGTTTGTGTAAAGAAGAAGGTTAGAAGTTAGGAGTTAGAAGTTAGAAGTCAAAAGAAGCGCGCGCGTATTCTTAACTTCTAACTTCTTAACTTCTAGCTTCTAAGGGTTTACCCGGTCCCTCGAACCCACGTAGCCCCTCAAAAAGGCGAATCGGACTTCGACACCGGAGAAGGAGAAAAGCAGTTGAGAAAAGATATCACCGTAACCGCCGAGGTGCGTTCCTCGCGCGGAAAGAACGAAGCGCGCCGTACGCGCCGCGCCGGGCAGATTCCGGCCGTGCTTTACGGAGCATTTAAGGATCCCGTCAGCATCGCGGTCAGCCCGAAGGACATCGGGAAGATCATCCGCTCCAGCTCGGGCTTCAACACGATTTTCAACCTCGCCATCGAAGGCGGCGAAACCACGCCCGTCATGGTGGTCGATCAGCAGCTCGACCCGATCCGGGGCAACCTGCTGCACGCCGATTTCAAGCGGGTCGACCTCACCAGGCGCATCAAGGTCACCGTCCCGGTGCACGCCGAAGGCGAAGCCGTGGGCGTGAAGGTACAGGGCGGTCTGCTCGAAATCATCACCCGCGCGATCGAAATCGAGTGTCTGCCGGACGAGATCCCCGAGGGGTTCACGGTCAGCGTCGCCGACCTGAGCATCGGCCAGAGCCGGCGCGCCAGCGACGTGGCCCTGTCCGGTTCCATGAAACTGGTCAGCGACCCGCAGAGCGTGATCGCGCACATCGTCGCGCTGCGTCGCGAAGAAGCCGCCGCAACGCCGGCCGAGGGTGCCGCCCCTGCCGCCGAGCCCGAAGTGGTCAAGAAGGGCAAGAAGGAAGAGGAAGCCGCGGCGGACAAGGACAAGGCCAAGAAGAAGTAACGCATGTTTCTGGTCGCCGGTCTGGGGAACCCGGGCGAGGAGTACGCACTCTCGCCGCATAACCTCGGGTTCATGGTTGTGGACCGGCTGGCCGAGCGGCACGGCATCCGCGTCACCCGCAGGGATTCCAGGGCGCTCGTCGGCGTGGGCGAAATCGACGGGCAAGAGGTGATGCTGGCCAAACCGCAAACGTTCATGAACCTCAGCGGCACTTCGCTCGCGCCGCTGATGGAAAAACACGGGATCGAACCGGGTCAAGTCGTGGTCGTCTATGACGAGTTGGACCTGCCCTGGATGGCGGTCAAAATCAAACCGAAGGGCTCGGCAGCCGGGCACAACGGGATGAAGAGCGTGATCCAGAGCTTGAAGACCGGCGAAATCGTCCGTATGCGGTTGGGGATCCATCCGGGCCACCCGTTGAACAGTGGCGCGGATTTTGTGCTGGCGCCGATCAAGCGCTCGCAGAGAAACGAATTGGAGGAACTGGTCGGCTATGCGGCCGACGGGGTTCGCTCCATAATCGCCGAGGGCGTCGAAAAGGCCATGACGAGGTTCAATCGTCGCGCCCCAGGCTTAAATAAAGAGGAAGCATGAATCGTATTTACGAAGAGCTGTTCATCGTAAAGCCGGATGCCGCCGAAGAAGAGGTGGATCAGTACGTGGAGCAGTTGCGCACGCAGTTGACCACGGCCGGCGCCACGGTGGACAAAGTCGATAAGTGGGGCAAGCGCAAGCTGGCCTATCGCGTGGGCAAGTACCGGGAGGGCTCGTACGTGCTCTTCCAGTTCTCCTCCGACGCGGCAACCGTGAAAGAGCTGGAGCGCCGCCTGCGCGTTTCCGACATCGTTCTCAAGTTTCTGACTGTGCGCATCGACCAGACGCTGAAGCGCCTGGACAAGCGCAAGAAGCAGCGCGACAAGCGGGCCGCCCGGCGCGCCGCCAACGCTCCCGCATCGCCCGCGCCCGCGCAGCCTTCGCTCGCGCAGATGATGACCGATACACCGGGCGCCCCCATGCCGGGGCAGCCGAAAGGGGAGGCATAAACCATGGCTGAAACTCGTGGCGGCCGGCCGATCAGCGCCAGCCAGCGACCCACCGGCGGCGACAAGGCCGTTGCCGGCCAGAAGAAACAGTACTTCCGCCGCAAGAAGGTATGCCGCTTCTGCGTCGAGAAGATCGATGACATCAACTACAAGGACGTGAAGATGCTGCACGCCTTCGTCGCCGAGCGCGGCAAGATCGTTCCGCGCCGCATCTCGGGCGTGTGCGCGCCCCACCAGCGCCGGCTCACCGACGCGATCAAGAAGGCGCGCAACATCGCGCTGCTGCCCTTCGCGGCCAGCTACTAGGCAGGAGGAAACCAACCCATGGAAGTCATTCTCAGAGAAGACGTCGAGAAACTGGGATCCCGCGGCCAGGTGGTCAAAGTGGCCCCGGGATACGCCCGCAATTTCCTGCTGCCCAAGCGCCTGGCCGTGGCGGCCACCGAAGCCAACAAGAAGATCGTGGAACAGGAGCGCCAGGCTCACCTGCGGCGCGAAGCCAAAGCCAAGGGCGAAGCCGAGGATCTCGGTAAGCTCATGTCCGGCGTCACCGTCACGATCGCCCAGAAGGCCGGCGAAAACGATCAGTTGTTCGGCTCGGTCACGAGCAAGGACATCGCCGACGCGCTCGCCGCGCAGAACTACTCCATCGACCGCCGCAAGATCCAGCTCGAAGAGCCGATCAAGCAACTCGGCGAGTTCAAGGTCCCGGTGCGTCTCCACAAGGAAGTCACGGTGGAGATCACGGTCGTGGTCGCCAAGGAAGAGTAGTCCCGTCCCGCCTTCCAGCCGCCGGCAGCCTCGGTTGCCGGCGGCTTTTTCTGACCCAAATATATCGTGCTACGATATATTTGTGACCGAGGATCTTTCCCCCGAACAGTACCGCGACCTCGCCGAGTTCCGCCGCCAGATCCGCCGCTTCCTCCATTTCAGCGAAGCCACCGCCGCCGGCTTCGGCGTCGAACCGCAACAACACCAGTTGCTGCTCACGGTTCAGGGCTTGCCCGCGGACGTGAATCCCACGGTTCGCGAGATCGCCTCGCGCCTCTTCATCCAGCATCACAGCGCGGTGGAACTGGTCAATCGCCTGGAGAAGCGCGGCGCGGTGAAGCGGCAGCCCGGCGAACACGACCGCCGCGAGGTCCGTGTGCGCCTGACCGCTTCCGGCCGCGCCCTGCTGCGCCGCCTGGCTCTGGCGCATCGCGACGAACTGGAGCGCACCGGGCCGGAACTGGCGCGCTCCCTGCAAGCCGTGCTGCGCCACGGATGCAAGGCGGTGGCCGGATGAGCGGGCACCGCTCCGAACCCGGCGACTTCACCACCACGCCGCGCGTGATCCCGATCTCGCTGCTGGCGATCGCCATCGGCATCGTCGCCACGTTCGTCGCGTGGGCGCTGTTGCGCCTGATCGGGTTCTTTACCAACCTCTTCTACTACGGCCGTCTCGCCGATTCCATGGCGTCGCCCGCGGCCAATCATCTCGGCTGGTGGGCCGTGCTCGTCCCAGTGGCGGGCGGCGTGATCGTCGGAATGATGGCGCGCTACGGGTCGGACCGCATCCGCGGCCACGGCATCCCCGAAGCGCTCGAATCCATCCTGATCAACGGCAGCAAGGTGAAGCCGCGGCTCGCGGTCCTGAAACCGGTCTCCTCGGCGATCGCCATCGGATCCGGCGGGCCGTTTGGCGCCGAAGGCCCGATCATCATGACCGGGGGCGCGATCGGTTCGCTGATCGCGCAACTGTTCCACCTCACCGCGGCCGAGCGCAAGACGCTGCTCGTGGCAGGCGCCGCCGCGGGAATGGCCGCCACCTTTGCGGCCCCGGTTGCCGCCGTGCTGCTCGCGGTGGAACTGTTGCTCTTCGAATGGAAGCCGCGTAGCGTGATTCCAGTGGCGCTGGCCAGCGCCACCGCCGGCGCCTCGCGCCGCTACATCCTGGGGCTCGGTCCTCTGTTCCCCGTGCCCCACCACTCCATCTTCATCGGACCGCAAGGTCTGGCCGGGTGCGTGATCGTCGGATTGCTCGCCGGTGCGCTCTCCAGCATCCTCTCGCTCGGCGTCTACGCCACGGAGGACACTTTCGGCAAGCTCAAGTGCCACTGGATGTGGTGGCCCGCCATCGGCGGCGTCTTCGTCGGCGTTGGCGGCATGATCTTCCCGCGGGCGCTCGGCGTGGGCTACGACACGATCCAGTACCTGCTGCAGGGCGACGTCCCCGGCGCCGTCCTGGCCGGCGTACTCTTCGTGAAGTCGGCCATCTGGGTGATCGCGCTCGGTTCAGGCACCTCGGGCGGCGTGCTCGCGCCGCTGCTCATGATGGGCGCCGCGCTGGGCGGTGTGGAGGCCGCGTTCCTGCCCGCCCAGGGCGCCGGCTTCTGGCCGCTGGTCAGCATGGCGGCGGTGCTCGGCGGCACGATGGGCGCGCCCTTCACCGCCATCGTGTTCGCCTTCGAACTCACCCACGACGTCAACGTCCTGCTCCCCCTGCTGGTGGCCTCGGTCCTCTCCTACGGCACCACGGTGCTGCTCATGAAGCGTTCCATCCTCACCGAGAAGATCGCGCGCCGCGGCCTGCATCTCTCCCGCGAGTACGCCACCGATCCGCTCGAGGTCCTGTTCGTGCGCGAGGTGATGCGCACCAACGTGGCCGCGCTGCCCGCCTCCGCCACGCTCGACGAAATCCGCCATACGCTGATTCGCGAACCCATGCAGCGCGGCCAGCACCTTTACCCCGTCGTCGACCAGGACCGCCGCCTGAGCGGCGTCGTCACGCGCAGGCAACTCCGCTCGCTGGTCGAGTCCGGCGCCACCGGTTCGCTGGGCGGAATCCTGCGCCGGCCCGTAACCGCCTACTCCGATGAACCGTTGAGCACCGTGGTGGCGCGCATGGCGGAAACCGGCATCACGCGCATGCCGGTGACCGATCGCGACACCGGCGAGATCGCCGGGATGATCTCGCTGCGCGACCTGCTGCAGGCCCGCGTGCGCCAACTCAACGAAGAGCGCGACCGCGAGCGGGTCCTGCAACCGCGGCTCCGCCTCCCATGGTCCGGCCGCGGCGCCGTCCGCCAATCCTGAGGTTCGCCCCTCGCGGCGCATTCCGAAACTGCCCCTGTCCATCGGGCGACTCCCGCTGTAATCTGTATTCAGATGCGCAGCCCAACCGTATTTCTGGCACACGGTTCTCCGATGTCCGCGCTCGGCGGCGACGCACACGCCGCGGCTCTGCGCGCCTTCGGCAAACAGCATGCCGGTCTCCGCGCCATCGTCATCGTGAGCGCGCACTGGCAAACCCGCGGCGAAATCCGCGTCACCTCCTGGCAAAACGCCCCGCTGGTCTACGACTTCGGCGGCTTCCCCGACGAACTCTACCAGATCGAGTACCCGGCGTCCGGAGACCCCGCGCTCGCCGCGCGCATCGCCGGCGCGGTCCCCGAACTCAAGCGCGGACTCGATCACGGCGCCTGGGTACCGCTGCGCCTGGCGTGGCCGGAGGCCGCGATTCCGGTGGTGCAGATTTCGCTCCCACACGCGCCGCCCGCCGACGTTTTCGCGCTCGGCCGCCAATTGCGTCCCCTGCGCGACGAGGGCATTCTGGTGGCCGGCAGCGGCGGCATCGTGCACAATCTCGGGCTGGTCCACTTCGCCGATAAGAACGCGGGCGTGGATCCCTGGGCCGCCGAATTCGACCGCTGGGTGGCCGGCTGCGTCGCCGAAGAGGACACCGAATCGCTCTTCCACTACCGCACGATCGGTCCGCACGCCGCGGTCGCCGTCCCCACGCCCGAGCACTTCGAGCCGATCTTCGTCGCGCTCGGCGCCGCCTGGCCGGGAGAAGAGGTGGAGACCGTCTACCAGGGCTTCCACTACGGCAACCTCTCCATGCGCAGCTTCAGCCTGTCGTAGCGCGCCCGGCAGTGGCGCCGAACCTGCCGCCGGAGCGCAAGATCCATCCCGCCCTAATGGGCCGCCACCGCGGTCACCGCGTCCCACGTCCAGCGGAGCACCGCCATCAGGCTCGCCACCGGGATGCGCTCGTTGTCCGAGTGCGCCCCGCCCAGCGCGCCCTCTTCGGCATTCGCCATCGGCCCCGTGCCGTACGCCTGCACGCCTTTCGCGCGCAACTGCGCCATGTCGGTGGCGCCGGTCATCATGTAGGGCAGCGCGGGTGCGCCGAATTCGCGCCTACCCGCCGCGGCCAGCGCGCGGAACATCTCGTTGTCTATCCCCGAAGGCGGCGCGAACGGCCGCGAATTCGCTTTCGGCGGAATCACCTCCACCGCCGGATCGGCGATCACCCGCCGCAACTCCGCGACGAACCCGGCCATGTCCTCGTCCGGCAGCGCGCGCACGTCCAGTGTCGCCTCCGCTTCGGACGGAATCACGTTGGAGCGGAAGCCGCCGTTGATGATCGTCGGCGCCACGCTGGTGCGCAACATGGAGTAGTGCGCCGGCTCGCGCTCGCGCAGGTAGCGGTCGATCTCCAGCAGGTTGCCGCCCGCCGCCAAAGCACGATAGCGCGCGGCCGCCGCCGGCGCCACCAGCGGCGCCAGTCCAGCGAAGTACGCGCGCGTGGTCTCGCTCAGCCGGACCGGCGTGCTCCACGTGCCCGCCTTCGCCACAGCCGCCGCCAGGTGCACCACCGCGTTATCCATAGTCGGGCGCGACCCGTGTCCCGCGGTGCCGTGCGCCACCAACCGGATCCGCTGCGGGTTCTTCTCCGTATTGCTCACCAGCAGGTAGCGCGGCTTTCCACCTTCGGCCACGATCGCGCCGCCCTCGGCCAGCGCATACTCGCACTCGATCTCCGGCCAGTGTTCGCGGATCATGTAGTCGATGCCGTACTGCGCGGTGCCCTCTTCGCCGGCTTCGGCGAGAAAAATCACGTCGCGGTCCAGTTTCACGTTCATGCGCTTGAGCAGCAGCAGGGTCATCACGCCGGCGATCACGTGCGGCTTATCGTCGCGCGACCCGCGTCCCCAGATCTCGCCGTCCTTCAGCACCGCCGCGAACGGATCCACGCTCCACTTCTCGCGCTGCACTCCGACCACGTCCGTGTGCCCCAGCAGCAGGATCGGCCGCTTCGCCCCGCTGCCTTTGAGGCGCGCCACCAGGTTGGCGCGCGCCGGATCCAGCGCGAACTGCCGCGTCGCGATGCCCTCGCGCTCCAGCATCGTCGCCACCGCGTTCGCCGCCCTGGTCTCGCTGCCCGGCGGATTGCTGGTATCGATGCGCAGCAGTTCGCGAAACCGCTCCACCACGTCGGGCCGCAGTTTGTCCCAGTCCACCGCGAAACGCTCCTGCGCGCCCGCCGCCGCGGCCAGCGCAATGAACCACGCAAGCGTCCTCATAGAGGTATGTTGCCATGCTTCTTTCGCGGCATCGTGTCGACTTTGTTCTCGAGCATGCGCAGCGCGCGGATCACGCGCGGGCGCGTTTCGCGCGGCTCGATCACGTCGTCCACGTATCCGCGCTCTGCCGCCACGAAGGGATTCGCGAAGCGCTCCTTGAACTCCTCCACCTTCTGCCGCCGCACCGCCTCCTGATCCGCCGCCGCGGAGAGTTCCCTCCGGTAGACGATGTTCACCGCGCCCTCCGGCCCCATCACCGCGATCTCGGCCGAGGGCCACGCGAAGTTCACGTCCGTGCGGATGTGTTTCGACCCCATCACGCAGTACGCGCCGCCGTACGCCTTGCGCGTGATCACCGTAATCTTCGGCACGGTCGCTTCCGCGTACGCGTACAGCAGTTTCGCGCCGTGCCGGATGATGCCGCCGAACTCCTGCTCCGTCCCCGGCAGGAATCCGGGCACGTCCTCGAACGTCAGGATCGGGATGTTGAACGAGTCGCAGAAGCGCACGAAGCGCGCCCCCTTCACGCTGGAGTTGATGTCCAGCACACCCGCCAGAAACGCCGGCTGATTGCCCACGATCCCGATCGGCCGCCCGTCCATGCGCGCGAATCCCACCACGATATTCTTCGCCCAGTGTTCGTGTACCTCGAAGAATTCGCCCTCGTCCACCACGCGATGGATCACGTCCTTGATGTCGTACGGCAGGTTCGATTCCGCGGGCACGATCGCATCCAGCGCCGCGTCCATGCGGTCCGCCGGATCCGCGCACGCTCGCCGCGGCGGGTCATCGCGGTTGTTCTGCGGCAGGTAGGTGAGCAGTTCGCGGATCATGCGGCAGCACTCGCCGTCGTCCGCCGCGATGAAGTGGCCCACGCCGCTCACCGAGTTGTGCGTCATCGAGCCGCCGAGTTTTTCCTTGGTCACGTCCTCGTGGGTCACGGTCTTGATCACGTCCGGACCGGTGACGAACATGTAGCTCGTGTTGGCGGTCATGAAGACGAAATCTGTGATGGCGGGCGAGTACACGGCGCCACCGGCGCACGGCCCCAGGATCGCGGAAATCTGCGGCACCACGCCGCTGGCCAGCGTGTTGCGCAGGAAGATCTCCGCGTAGCCTGCGAGCGAGACCACGCCTTCCTGAATGCGCGCGCCGCCCGAATCGTTCAGCCCGATGACGGGGCCGCCCATCTTCAGCGCGAGGTCCATGATCTTGCAGATTTTCTGCGCGTTGGCCTCGGAGAGCGAGCCGCCGAACACGGTGAAATCCTGCGCGAAGACGTAGACCAGGCGGCCGTGGATGCGCCCGTAGCCGGTGACGAAGCCGTCGCCCGGCACCACCTGCTCATCCATGCCGAAATCTCGGCAGCGGTGCGTGACCAGCTTGTCCAGTTCTTCGAACGTGCCTTCGTCCAGCAGCAGTTCGATGCGTTCGCGCGCGCTCAGCTTGCCTTCTTTATGCTGCCGCGCCCGCCGCTCCGCGCCGCCACCCTGCTCGGCCGCTTCGTGGCGCCGGCGCAACTCATCCAGTCGGTCCATCCCCGTTATTCTAGCGGTTGGTGGAGTGGGCTTCCCGCCCCTGCCCCTTCTACACCGGCTCGAAACGTCCGTCCGCGCGCAGGTAGTACTTGCGTCCGCGCCACACAATCGTATTCCCGAAGAACCCGCCGATCCACATCGCCAGGCTCAGCACGTCTTGTAGCGGCACCAGCCAGAACAGCCGCGCCGTGAGCCCGTCGCGCAGTACCAGCCCCGCCGTCGCCCACCCCGCGATCGCGCGCAGAACCAGCGTGGCCAGCGCCAGCGGCCACCACACCGGCTGCACCGCCCACAGCAGCACCGCCAGCGGCAGCGGAATGGTGAACAGTTGCCCGACGTACCCGGCCGGCCGCGACCGCCGCGTGCTGCGATTCCACCGCAAGCGGTGCACCAGGTTCGGCACCAGGTTCTGCGCGCCGATGCGGTGCTCGATCACGTACGAAGACAGGATCACCCCGTCGCCGCGCTCGGCCGCGAGTTTGCCCATCACGAAATCCTCAGCCAGGAAGTCCTTCACCGCGTCGAAGCCGCCGATGCCGGCCATCGTCGCGCGGCGTGCCGCGATTGTCGGGCCCAGCGCGAACTTCATCCCATCCAGCATGCGCGCCACCAGCACCCCGCCGATGAATTCCGTATTCAGCCCGATCGCTTCCAGCGTGCTCCAGAAACTGCGCCCCGGCACAGCGCGGTAGGGACACGTCGCCATCCCCAGTTTCGGATCCTGGAACTCCGCCGCGATCGTGCGCAGCATCTCGCGCGTGACCCGGATGTCGCTGTCCGCCATGACCAGCAGATCGTGGCGCGCCGCGGCCAGCATCAGGTCCAGGCTGTAGACCTTGTGGTTCGCGTACGGCGGATCGCCGGTCACGATGAGTTGCGATGGCACCGCCGGATACCCGGTGCGCAGCTTCTCCACCAGCGGGACCGCCGGATCCGTCGCGTGCCGCACGCTGAACAGCATCTCGAACGCCGGGTAGTCCTGCTCGAAGAAGGAGCGCAGATTTTCCTCGAGCCCGAGGTCCACGCCGGAGAGCGGTTTCAGCACGCTGATGGGCGTGAACTCGCGCAGTTCGGGCGGCCGCGCCGAGCGGTACCGCGCCGCCGCCACGATGGTGAGCACGCAGTAGACCAGCGCACCGGCGACCAGCGCTGGCAGAAGGAACGAGAGCACCTCTACACTGTAACAAGCGGATGAAAAACATCGTCGTTGGAACCGCCGGCCACATCGATCACGGCAAAACCGCGCTGGTCAAAGCCCTCACTGGGATCGATGCCGACCGTCTCGCCGAAGAAAAGCGCCGCGGCATCACCATCGATCTCGGCTTCGCGCACCTCGACCTCACGCCGGACATCCGGCTCGGCTTCGTCGATGTCCCCGGACACGAGCGCTTCGTCAAGAACATGCTCGCCGGCGTGGGCGGCATCGACCTGGTGCTCTTCGTCGTCGCCGCCGATGAATCCATCAAGCCGCAAACCCGCGAACACTTCGATATCTGCCGCCTGCTCGGCATCCCGCGCGGCATCGTCGCGCTCACCAAGTGCGACCTGGTGGACCGGGACATTCTCGAACTCGTCCGCATGGAGGTCGAAGAACTCGTCGCCGGCAGTTTCCTCGCCGGCGCGCCCATCGTGCCGGTGAGTTCCGTCACCGGCGCGGGGCTCGACGACCTGCGCGGCGAACTCGCGCGCGCCGCCTCCGCCGTCCCCGAGAAAAACGCCGGGGGACACTTTCGCCTGCCCATCGATCGCGTCTTCTCCATCCGCGGATTCGGCACCGTCGCCACCGGCACGCTCATCTCCGGCAGCGTCACGCGCGACCAGGAGGTGGAACTCTACCCCGCCGGACGCCGCCTGCGCGTGCGCGGCGTACAGGTCCACGGCAGCGCGAGCGACCGCGCCCGCGCCGGGCAGCGTACCGCGGTCAACCTCGCCGATATCGAGCCCGCCGAAATCGCTCGCGGCGACATGCTCGGCGAACCCGGGCGCTTCCACCCGGTCACCCACCTCGACGCGCGCCTCGACCTGCTTCCCTCTGCGAAGCCGCTCAAACATCGCGCGCCGGTCCATTTCCACGCCGGCACCGCCGAGATCGAAGCCGAGGTGCGCCTGCTCGAGGGCCGCTCCGCGCTGCAACCCGGCGCATCCGCGTGGGTCCGCATCGTGCTCCGCCGCCCCGCCCCGATCCTCCCCGGCGACCGCTTCATCGTCCGAATGTTCTCTCCCGTGATCACCATCGGCGGCGGCGTGATCGCGGACATCGGCGGGCACCGCTACCGCGCGTCCGATGATCCCGCGGCCCGGCTCGCCGTCCTCGCTTCCCCCGATTCGGCCGCGCGCGTCGCGCTGCTGGTGCGCGAGCAGGAGTTCGGCATGAGTCTGGCGGACCTGGTGGCGCGAACCGGGCTCACCGCGCGCGAAGTCGCGGCCGCGGCGGCGAAAGCGCCGCTCGCCGCCATCGGCGAATGGTACGTGGACCGCGCGTGGATGCAGTCGGCGCGGCAGCGCATGGTGGAGGCGGTGCGCGAGTTCCACCGCAAGAACCCGCTGCTCCCCGGCATCCCGCGGCAGGAACTGCGCGGCGGCGCCCCGCAGTTCGTCCTCGACGCGCTGCTCGCCGAGGCCAAGGATCTCGCGGCCGAAGGCGAAATCGTGCGCGCGCGAACGCACCGCGTGGTCCTGCGGGAGGACGAGGAGCAGGCGCGCGCGAAGATCGAAGGCGCCTTCGAGCGCGCCGGACTCGCCGTACCCGCGCTCGCCGAGGTGCTCGCGCAATCCGGCGTGGAGCCGGCGCGCGCCCGCTCGATCCTGCAGATCCTGCTGCGCGAGCGCCGCCTCGTGCGCGTGAGCGACGACCTCGTGTTCCACCACGCCGCCATCGCTCAGTTGAAGGAATCGCTCGCCGCGCGCAAGGGGCAGCGCTTCGCCGTCCCCGACTTCAAGGAGTGGACCGGCATCTCCCGCAAGTACGCGATCCCGCTGCTCGAGTTCCTCGACCGCGAGCGCGTCACCCGCCGCGACGCCGATCAGCGCGTGGTCTTGTAGCGCAGGCCTCCTGGCCGACATGAGCGGGCGAAGCCCGCCGTTCGTCCCGCGTGTGGGTTCTGTCGGCCGGGAGGCCGACACTACTAAAACGCCAGCTTCACCGAAAACTGCATCGACCGCGCCGGCAACTGCGCCGTGACTCCACTCAGCGGCGTCCCGAATCCCGCGCCCGCCGTCGCGCCGTTGCCCCACGTCCCGCTGTAGCCCACGAAGTTCGCGTGGTTGAACACGTTGAACGCCTCCACCCGCGCCACCACGTTCAGCCTCTCGCCGGCGAACGCGAACGCGCGCTCCAGGAACGGCGCGACATCGTAGATCGCGGCGCCGCGTCCCGTGTTACGCCCGACCACCACGCCGTTGATCACCGGACGATCCGTGGTCGCGCCCGTATCGCCGCTGTTGTTGGCGCCGGTCACGATGTTGTACGGCAGCCCCGACGCCAGCGTCATCACGCCGCCGAAGTGCACCTGCCCCGGCAGCACGTACACGCCGCTGAGCACAAAGCGGTGCCGCTGATCGAAGATCGCGTTGCCGTATTCCACCCGGCCCGTGAAGTTCGGATCGTTCGGCGTCTGCCCCGGCACGTCCGGATCCACGTTGTCCAGCGTGTGCGACCACGTGTAGCTCGCCAGCATCGTGAGCTTGCGGCTGAAGCGCCGGCTAAGGTTTACATCCAGCGCGTGATAAGTGGCGTACCCGTCGTTCACGTCGCTGGTGATCACGCTGTAGGGCGGCTGCGGGTTGGTCGCCGCCGCCGGATTGCACGTCATGTTGTGACCCGCATACCACTGGATCCAGTACGGGCGCGTGCAGTTCGCCGCCTGCGCGCTACGCGTCTGCCCCGGCGCCGTGCGAATGAACGGCACCGGCGGATTCACGTCGCGCGGACGGTTGATGCGGCTGGTGTGCGATCCCACGTAATCCACGCTCAGCACCCATGCCTGCGCCACGCGCCGCTGGATGCCGATGTTCCACTGGTTGGCGCGCGGATTGAGCAACGCGTTCTGGTAGCCGATCAGTGTGGATGCCGGGAAGAACTGGTTCAGGTACGCCGCCTGTCCCGGACGCACGTAGAGCGTGCGCAGCGGCGTCACCGCGCCCGCCGGGAACGCCGGCAGCGGCGCCGCCGCCACGCTGGCGGGGAAGCCCACCTGCCCCGGAGTCGCCGAGTAGTTGAAGACGCCCGTGGGACCCGTCAGCGCCCAGTTGGCCGCCGCGTTGTCCGGTATCTGCGAGTAATACGTTCCGAAGCCGCCGCGCACCACCGTCTTGTTGTCGCCCTTCACGTTCCACGAAAATCCCACCCGCGGTCCGAAATCGCGCGCCGCGTCGGTGAACGTCTGCCGCTCGTAGCGCAGCCCCAAGTTCAACGTCAGGTCGGCGCGCGCGCGAATGTCGTCCTGCACGAACAGCGCCCACAGCGTATCGTCCACCGTGTAACTGGCGTTGCCGTAGCTCTGCGTGTAGCTGCGCACGTTTTTGATGTCGCCCAGGTACGCCTGGCTTTCGCAATAACTGAGCGTTCCCGTGCACGGGTTGTACACGAACTGCCCCATGTAAATCGGGCCGCCGAATTCCTTGCTGTCGCCGCCGTTGTGCGCGTGAATCACGTCGAATCCGGCGCGCACCTGGTGCCGCCCCCACGACCCCGATACGGTATCGTTCACCTGGTATTGCCGGTTGAGCAGCAGCGCCGATTGCGACGTGCCCGTAGTGAACGTGCCGCCCGCCGAAATCGGCACCTGGTACTGCGTGCCGTAGATCACGGGATCGAACTGCGTGATCGGCGACGCCAACTGGAACTGCACCCGCGCGTTGTTGATCATCGAGGGGCTCAGCACTGCCGTCTCTCCCAACTGCATCGAGTAGGTGCGCCGCCGGAACACGCGGTCCACCGAGGGCAGGCTGTTGCCGCCCACCGCGCCATTGGGATTCGTATCGTGGAAGCCGTCCAGGTTGCCGCGGAAGAACACGTTGTTCTTCTCGTTGATCTGGTGGTCCAGCCGCGCGAACCCCAGCCATCCGCGATAGTGCCCCACGAAGATTCCCGGAGCCAGCGGCGATGTCACCGGCGATCCCTTGTCCTCGCGGCTGTACTCGCCCGCCGCGAAGAAGTGCGTGGCCGCGCCCAGCGGACCGCCCAGCGACGCGGCCGACTGGCCCAGCGAGTCGCTGGTCCACTGGTTGCCGCTGGTCGCGTTCGCCGCCGTGAATCCGCTCAATGCCGCCGCGGTCGCGTTCGGCCGCCACAACTCCAGCACCTCGCCGTGTAACTTGTCGCCGCCGGTGCGGGTTACGATGTTCACCACGCCGCCCACGCTCGCGCCGTACTCCGCGCTGAACGCGTTGGCCAGCACGTTCATCTCTTCCACCGCGGTCACCGGCAGCGTGCCGAACATCGTCTGCCGCCCCCAACTGTCGCTGTTGCTCGCGCCGTCGGTCTCAAACCACGCCTGCCGCCGCCCGGCGCCGTTGGTGGTGAACAACGTCTGGTTGATGAACACGTCGCCCTGCGAGATCGCCGGACGGTTGGCCGCGTTCAGCAAGGGCGCGTTGGTGAGCCGCCGGCTGAGCAGCGGCAGATCGCGGATCTGCTCGCCCAGCAGGCTCGTGTTCACCTGCGGCGCGTCAGTCCGCACCTCGCCCGCCACGCCCGTCACCACCACCGTGGTCTGCGAACCCGCCACCGCCATCTCCAGCGTGACCGTCGCGGTGGACCCGCCCGCCAGAGTGACTCCATCGATGCGTGCGTCGGCAAACCCGCTCTTCGATGCCGTGACTTCGTACGCCCCCGTCACCGGCAGCCCCGCGATGGAAAACGCGCCCGACGCGTCGGTCAGCACCATCCGCTCGAGGCCCGTCTGCCGGTTGCGCGCCTGAATGTGGGCCCCGCCCACAACGCCGTGATTCTGGTCCGTCACCCGCCCCTGTATGGCCGCGGTATCCGGGGTTTGCGCAAAGATGCAACAGGAAAGCACAAAGAACGCGATGGCTTTTTGCATGGCGAGACTACCTAACAGGGTACGGCAGCGCCCGCCGCTACTACTATGGCTCGTAGTTGGCTGCCTACCGCATCGTGTTGTCCCACTCCGCCGCGCCGCGCGACAGCAGTTGCGGCAGGTCTTCGGGCAGCAGGAATCCCGCGCTCACCAGCTTGCGTGCCGCCGCTTCGAACCGCTTCAAGTACTCCGCGCGCCCGGCATACCGCTCGGCAATCGATCGTCGCGGGTCCCCCGCCTTCTCCCGCTCCGCGCGCGTCCGCGCCAACGGGATCCACGAACCCTGCAGCGCCACCAACTCGTCCGGCGCGCCGGTTTCGGGCGCCCGCAGATTCCACCCCGTATACGTCGCCAGCGGTTCGGCGATCTCCGGCATGCGGATGCCGCCCAGGTCGTTGCCGTCGGCGTCCACCTGCGGCACCAGCGCGGGGAACGGCTGCCCCAGTTTCGGCGGCTCGATGGTAACGATCCCCTTCGTGCGGAACTCCGGCCCGTAATCCTCGCGGCGCGCGCGTTGGATACGCGTGGGAAACGCGATCCTCGGGATCTTCGGGAACCTCACCGCGCTCAACTCCACCAGTTGCCCCGCCGCGATCCGCGGATACGCCGATTCGGGCGGCGCGCTGTCTTCCGCCACCCATGCATTCAACGCGGTCAATAGCGCCCGGAAGCACATCGTGTACGGGTTCGGATTGCCGGCGTTCTGCGTCCCGTTCCGCCGCGGCGGAAACGCCGCCGGACCGTGCGTCCCGCCGGCGAAGAAGTAGATACGCGTGCCCGGCGCCGGCGTCGCGTCGCGCTTGCCATCCGGCGTGATGTGGATCAGGCTCGCGCTGCGCCCGTAGTATTCGTGCGAGGAGTACGTGTAGAAAATCTTCGGACGCTGCCCTGCGCGCATCGCGTGCGTCAGCAGGCCGTCGCGCAGTCCGGTCACCGGATCGGTCTCCTCCAGGTCCGTGAACGGGAACCGGTCCACCGGGTACAGCGTGTTGGAGTGCGCCCCGCTGACCCGCGCCGGCTGCGCGAAACGCAAATTGAAGCTGCCCATTCCGCCGCCCGCCACGTCGGCCCACACGCCGTCGAACACGCGCTCGCCCTGCTCGTCGCGGTTGAATCCGCTGTACAGGAAATCGCGCAGGAAGCGTCCGCTCTGCGAGATGCCGAACCCGAGCGCGCGCGACAGGTCGCCGTAAACCCCCTCGCGCTTCGCGAACGCGGAGAAGTCGCGCACCGCCGCCATCCCGAGTCCCGCCACCGGCGGATCCTCCGCCGTGTACACCAGTTCGTAGATCCGGCCCGGCTCGAATCCCCGCTCCAGCACCACGATGCCACCGTCCTCGATGTGCCACGCCGCGCGCGGCAGCGTCTGCCGCTCCCCCTCGGCCAGGTCGCGCACCGTCAGTTTCAGTCCCGGGTCGTCCGGATTCAGCACGCGATACGCGCGGTGCCCGCGCTCCGCCACCGAGTGCCGCGTCTCGCGGCGGTCCACCAGAATCTCCGCCCGCACCACGCCGCGCACGCCGCGCGCTTCCGGCACGTACACCTTCAGCACGTCCGGCCCTTCCAGCACGTCGAACTGCCAGCCCACCTCCGCTACCGTGTAGCCGCGCTGCATCAGGAAGCTCTCGCCGAACGCGGACGCGGCGCGCGCGCTGCCGCGATTCGGAATGTCCACCAGCAGCGTGCCGTTGGCCTTCCCCGGACGCAGCAGCAGCACGTCCGCGGAGAACTCCACCTGCCCGGCCGCGTTGCGCGGCGCGCGGTCCACGTCGGCGATCGCGCGGTTCACCGCCAGCGCCGGATTCACCTGGAAGTACACCTTCTGGAGAATCCGCTCGTACCCGTTCAGCGTCGCGCGCGACACCGTCTCCACGCGAACCACCGCCGCGCGCGCCGCGCCGGCGATCAACCACAGCACCAACAAAAAACGCATCGGGATCATGAAAGTATGTCGCGTACCACCTGCATCAGCGCCGAGGGCTTCACCGGCTTCGTCAGTACCCGCCGCACCAGCTTTCGCTCGGGCTGCCCGTCGATATCCTCGGGCCAGCCGGAGAGCACCAGCACCGGAACCGCCGCGCCCGCCTCGTGAATCCCGCGGATCAGCGCCAGCCCCTCGCGCGCATCCGGGCGCCCTTCGGCGTTCGGGAAGCGCAGGTCCAGAATCACCAGGTCCGCGCCGCGCTCGCGCAGGGTGCGGAGCGCCGTCCGCGCGCTGTAGGCCAGGTACACTTCGTGGCCGGCGGCTTCGAGCAGCAGCTTGCGGAGGTCGAGTTGAACGGCGTCGTCGTCCGCGACGAGGATACGGGGCATCGCGGTGCAGCTATCCAGTGTAGTCGATTCAGCGCAGCAGGTCTTCGAGCTGAATCCGCGTGTCCGTCTTCGCATCGCGGTATTTCACGATCACCGGCGTGTACACGCTGATGCCCCACTCCTTGCCCGGTCCGTGCGTAATGGCGCGCGATCCCGCGATCACCACCGCGCCCTCCGGCACCACCAGCGGCGCATCGTCCGTCGCGCGATGGATCGTCTCCCGCACCAGATCGTAGACCGGGGTCGAGCGGTTCAGGATCGTGCCCGTGCCCAGCACCGCGCGCGATTTCACCACGGTGCCTTCGTACACGCCGCAGTTGCCGCCGATCAACACGTCGTCTTCAATCACCACCGGCAGCGCGCCCACCGGCTCCAGTACGCCGCCGATCTGGCTCGCCGCCGAGATGTGGCAGTTCCTCCCCACCTGCGCGCAACTGCCCACCAGCGCGTGCGAATCCACCATGGTGCCATCATCCACGTACGCGCCCACGTTGATGTACATCGGCGGCATGCAAGTCACATTCTTCCCCAGGTACACGCCGTCGCGCACGCTGCTGCCGCCGGGCACGATGCGGATGTTGTTCTCCGCCGCGATCGCCTTGGTGCGGTACGTGTCCTTGTCCCGAAACGCCAGCGACCCCACCGACATGTCGATGTTCGCGCCCATGCGGAAGCCGAGCAGGATGCCCTTCTTCACCCACGCGTTGACGCGCCACCCGGTGGCCGCGCCCGGATCGGGTTCGGCGGCGCGCACCCGTCCTTCGTTCAGCGCGAGCAGAAACTGCTGGAACAGTTCGCGCTCCGCGGCGGCATAGCTCGCCGGCTTGTTGTCGAAGAGAGTTTCGATTTGTGTCTGCATCACGCCGCCTGGTGCTGAAGGAGTCCCGCGTTCACGAGCACTTTCCGGATCTTCTCGAGGTTCGCCGCCGACGGAGGCACCATGGGCAGCCGCCACACCGGCTCCAGCAGCCCCATCAACGCCATCGCCGCCTTCACCGGAATGGGATTGCTCTCCACGAAATTCACGTTCATCAGCGGCAGGTACTTCGCCTGAATCGCCCGCGCCGCGGCGAACTCGCCGGCCAGGCAGTGCCGCGCAAGCTGCGTCATCTCCGCCGGAATTTCGTTGGACACCACGCTGATGATGCCGCGCCCGCCCAGCGCGCACAGCGGGATCGTGATCGCGTCGTCGCCCGACAGCACCGTGAAGTTCTCCGGCACCTCGTTCAGAATCGTAGCCATCTGCCCGATGTTGCCGCTGGCCTCTTTCACTCCCACGATGTTCCCGAACCGCGCCAGCCGCGCCAGCGTCGCCGGCTCCACGTTCACTCCCGTGCGCCCCTGCACGCTGTACACCACCACCGGCAGCGCCACGGCCGCCGCGATCGCGCAATAGTGCTGGTACAGCCCTTCCTGCGTCGGCTTGTTGTAGTACGGCGTCACCGAGAGGATGCCGTCCACGCCCATCGCCTGCAGTTCGCGCGCGAGTTCGATCACCTCGTGCGTGTTGTAGCCGCCCGCGCCGGCCAGCACCGGCACCTTGCCCCCGGCCTCCTCCAGCGTGATCGCGACCACGCGCAGGTGTTCGGCCCGCGTCAGCGTCGGACTTTCGCCCGTGGTGCCGCACGGCACCAGGAAGTTGATTCCGGCCCCGATCTGCCGGCGCACCAGCCGCCGCAGCGCCGCTTCATCCAGCGATTGATCCTGTTGGAACGGCGTCACCAGCGCCGTGCCGCATCCCGTAAACATGTACCACCTCCCGATTCGTGCCGCGGCTTAGAACTCGATCTCCGCGAACTCGTGAAAGCCTTTCTTGCCCACCACCCATTGCGCCGCTTTCAGCGCGCCCCGCGCGAAGCCCTCGCGGCTGCGCGCCGTGTGCCGCAGCGTGATGGTGTCGGCCGCGGAGTCGAACCCGATCTCGTGCGTCCCCGGAATCGCGCCCGCGCGATTCGATGAGACATCGATGTTCCGCCCGTAGCCCGCCTTCTTCATTTCCTCCACCAGCTTCAGCAGCGTGCCCGAAGGCGCGTCCTTCTTCGCCGAATGATGGATCTCCCACGCCCACGCGCCGTATTCGGGCTCTTTTTCGATCAGCCGCGCCGCCTCCGCCACCAACTTGAAGAACACGTTCACCCCGATCGAAAAATTCGGACTCCACACCAGCCCGGTGCCGCCCGCTTCCACCGCGCGCTTCACCCGCTCGATGTCCGCCAGCCACCCCGTGGTCCCGACCACCACGTTGACCCCGAGCTTCGCCATGCCCTCCACATTCGCCGCCACCGCCGCCGGGATGGAGAACTCGATCGCCGCGTCGATCCCCGCGAAGTTTTCCACCGTCAGTCCCTCGCCGCCGGCGTTGTTGAACTCGTCCAGCTTGAGCGCGGCCTCGAAGCCGTACTGCGGGGCAAGCTGTTCGATCAGCCTGCCCATCTTGCCGTAACCTACGATCGCCAGTTTACGCATGGGCCGTCCCGTTGCGCTCGAACACTTCCGGATCCAGCGTGGCGAAGAATTCCTCGTGCAGCGCGCCCACCGCGCGCGCCAGGTCCGCCTCCGCCACCACGAAGCTGATGTTGAGCAGCGACGCCCCCTGGCTGATCATCCGGATGTTGATGCCATCCAGCGCGTTGAACACCCGCCGCGCCACGCCCGGCGTGTGCCGGATGTTCTCGCCCACCAGGCAGACAATCACGCTGTCGTGCTCCACCGTGACCTCGGCGAACTGCCGCAGTTCCGCCAGGATAGAATCGATGTTGGACGTGTTGTCGATGGTCAGCGACACGCTCACCTCGCTCGTCGCCACCATGTCCACCGGCGTCTCGCAGCGGTCGAACACCTCGAAGATGCGGTGCAGGAAGCCGTGCGCCATCAGCATGCGCGTGGAGTGAATGTTCACCGTGGTGATGCGGCGCTTGCAGGCGATCGACTTCACCACGTTCTCGCACGGCACGAAATTCGCCGTGATGCGCGTGCCCGGCACTTCCGGCCGCCGCGAGTTCAGGATCAGCACCGGAATATTTTTCTCGATAGCCGGAACCACCGTCGCCGGATGCAGCACCTTGGCGCCGAAGTACGCCAGTTCCGCCGCCTCGGCGAAGGAGATGGTCTTCACGCGATGCCCGCCCGGCAGGATCGTCGG
>JAFDVU010000220.1 GCA_018268835.1 Acidobacteriota bacterium
ATGTAGCCGGCGAGCAGGGAGAGCAGGTTGTTGGCGGCGCTCAGGTCGGTGGCGCTGATGCCGGGGAGCATGGCGCTGGTGAGCGCGGGATTGCCGCCGAGGCCGAGCGTGTAAGTCGGGGTGATGCCCGCGTCGTTGAAGGACTCAATGCGGGTGCGCTGGGTCTGGAAGCCGAATTGAACGGTATGGCGATCGTGTACCCAACTGGCGTTATCGGAAATGACGTAGGTGTTGGTGTTGCGGCCCTGGGTGCGGAACATGTTCACCGGGTTGGTGATCAGGGTAGGCGCGACGTAGAACTTGGGAACGTCCTGCGAAGCCACGAAGATGCCGGGGGCGATGTTCATGCCGAAGCGGACTTCGTTGGTGAGTGTGGCTTTCGGGGTGGAGCGCCACGCGCCGGTGAGCATCTTGACCGGGTTGTTGTTCTGGACCGTAGGCACGAGATCGAAGGTGGTCTGCGCGTCGTTGCGGTCGAGGAGGTCGCGGTTCCACATGAAGGTGCCGGTGAAGGTGTTCCTGGGCGAGAGCAGGTAGTCGCCTTTGGCGGTGAAGTTGTCGCGGGTGCGGTTGTTGCGGGCGTTATAGCGGTAGCCCGCGGTGTTGCGCAGCAGGGTGGACGAGGAATCGCCGAGGTTGAAATTATTGATGTGGCTGGCGTCGGGCACCTTGCCGAGAATTCCGGCCATGGTGGGGTCGATGCTCTTGTTCATGAGCTGCAGGATGTTCACCTTCTGCGCGCTGCCGCCGGCATTGTAGGTGAAGATGCCGTTGCGGGCGTCGCTGGTGAGGATGGTGGTGTTGTAGGTGCTCTGCTGGCGCAGGCGGAAGGCTTCGTAGTTGGTGTAGAAGAACAGCTTGTCCTTGATGACGTGGCCGCCGAGCGAGCCGCCGAGCTGGTTCTGATTGAGGAAGGGGATCTTGGTGCCGGACTGGTTGTTGAACCAGGTATTGGCCGCGAAATAATTATTGCGGTTGGACCAGTAGGCGTTGCCGTGGAATTCGTTGCTGCCCGAAGGGGTGACGAAGGCCACTTGGGAGGAACCGCCGTAGGAGGAGGAGTTGGCGTTGGAGGTGGACACGGTGACTTCGGCCACCTGGTCCAGCAGGAGCAGGTTCGGCAGGTAGTCCATGTCGTTCGTACGGATGAAGTTGTCCTGGATGTTCATGCCGTCGACAGTGACGTTGACATACGTAGGCCGCTGGCCGTTGATGGTGGTGGAGCCGTAGCTGTAGTTGATGCCGGCCTGGGTTTGGAGGAAGCCGAGGGGGCTGCGGTTGAGCACCGGGAGGTTGCCGATCTGGGTTTTGCCGATGGTGGTAGAGACCTCGGCGTTGGAGGTCTGCACGGAGGTGGTGGCTTCACTAACCTCGACGGTCTGGACCATGGCGCCGACTTCAAGACGGACGACGGGCACGTCGGTGGCGCGGCCGGGATCGACTTTCAGTCCTCCGACGAGGGCCTTTTTGAAGCCCTTGGCTTCAATCGCCAGGTCGTAGGTGTTGGCAGGAACGGTGAGGATGGTGAAGTCGCCCTGCGGCGTGGTTTTGGTGGTGAAGGCGGGAGTGGCGCTTCCCGCCAGAATTAGCGATACGTCCGCATCCGGCACCGCTGCGCCCGTGGAATCGACCACGGATCCGGTGACACGGCCGGTGACCTGTGCATTCAAACCGGAGGTCGCCAGAAACAACACGGCGACCCCGAGCACACTTCTCAGGTTCATTGATGGACTGACCTTTCCAGCAAGAGACCGCGGGAAAAGACCCTGACCCGCGGGCGCTCTTTGAGAGTTACGGCTATTGTAGCCCGATTGGGCTAATCCATCAAATGTCCAAAGGGCCATTGCGCCCGGGGTTTGCAGGAGGGGGGGACAAAAAAGCCGGACCCCGAAGGGTCCGGCGGTTGGTCGGTCCGGGCTTGCGCTGAAGACTAGAAGTTGAAACGGAGCATGAACTCGAGGATGCGGCCGCCGGGCTCGACGGTGCCGGAGATATCGCGATAGGCGCCGGAGACCTGGCCGAAGGCGGAGCCGATGTTGTTGTAGTTGGTGCCGCTGGCGCCGGTTCCGAAGTTGGTCAGGTTGAAGACGTTGAGGGCGCTGGCGCGGAACTCGATGTTCATGGTTTCGCGGATTTTGGTGCGCTTGATCATGCTGACGTCGTAGAAGCGGTTCCAGTTCTGATAGAGGTAGCCGCGCCAGCCGACCTGGCCGGTGGGGGCGGGGCCGATGTAGGGCTGGGACGGGTCGAGGTTGGCCGGGGTCTTGCCGCCGACGTTGAAAGCGGCCATGGAGTTGTCAATCAGCGACTGTGGCAGGAAGTAAACGATGCCGACGCCGTTGGAGCCGGTGGTCTTGCGGATGTTGACCATCTTCTGGAGGTCGGCGGCGGTCATGTTGTGGAGAGTGACGCCGTCGTTGTTCTGGTTCATGGTGCCGATGCCGCTGAAGTAGAAGGGCAGGCCGGACTGAACGCGCAGGACGTTGGCCATTTCCCAGCCTTCGAACGCCTTACGGATGAAGGCGCTGTGGCCGCTGCCGAAAAACCGCTTGCCGGGGCCGAAGGGCAGGTCGTAAATCCAGTTGGCCTTGATGGCGTGGCGCATGTCGAAGCCGGAGGGGCCCTTATCGATGCTCAGGTTGCGCAAGGTCATGGGCTGGGAGGAACTGGTGCTGGAGTTGGTGGGTCCGTTGGCGAGCGACTTGGAGAAGGAGTAGCTGGCCTGAAGTTGCAGCCCGGCGGAGAAACGGCGGCGGAGTTCGAGTTGGAGCGCGTCGTAGAAAGAGGAGCCGTCGTTATTGACGAGGTAGGCGCCGCTGCCGCCCACGGTCGGGTTGACGACGAAGAAGTTGGCCGGGTAGCCCGCCTTGGTGAGGTTGTTCATGCGCCCGGCGTTGGTGGCGATGGAATTGGCCGAGCTGCCTGCCTGCCCCATCATGAGGTAGGTGGCGGTGGTGGTATCGCTGGTGGTGCCGAGGGCGGTCTGCAGGATGGGAACGGCCTGCTGGCCGGCGAGACCGGTGTTGCCGAAGTTGACGACGCCGGTATTCCTCGTGATATCGCCGCCGCGCGCGATGCGCAGGTTGTTCTGCGCGATCTGGAACTCGTTGAGGAAGCCGTTTTCGATGACGTTGGCTTCGTTGAGATTGATCTGGCGCCAGATGTGGAGTCCGTGGTTGCCGGTGAAGCGGGCTTCGAAGACCATGTTCTGACCGAGTTCGCGCTGCCAGCCGATGTTCCAGCTCTGCACGTAGCCGAGCTTGAGGTTGGGCAGGAAGTCGTTCACGCTGTTGCTGAACTGCGCGGGGATGGGATAAGCGGGCGTGGTGAGCAGGCCGGAGCGGGTGGGCAGAGTATTGCGGAAGAGCACGCTGCCGGCGGCGCCGAAATCGGCCGGGGTGAGGGCGTTGCTCACGCTGGCATCCTGCGTCACACCCTGGTTGGAGCCCCAGATGCTGATGAACAGGTTCTGGCCTTCGCGAATGGTGGAAAGGGAGTAGCCGGCGCGGATGACGGAAGCGCCGTCGTGCTGGCCGAAGATTTTGCCGAGGATGCCGCTCATCTGCGGAACCTGCCAGGCGAGTCCGACCGAGGGGGCCCACTGCGCCGGGACCGTATAGTTCCGGCCGGCGCCGGAGACGAAGGTGGGAGCGCTGCCGGTGAGGGTGCCGGGCTTGAACAGGTTGCCGACACCGGAGAGGCCCCAGATTCCGGCGAGTCCGACGGCGGAGTAGAGGCCGTTGCGGTTTTGGAAGGCGCCCTGCTTTTCGAAGCGGAGGCCGCCGTTGATGGTGAGGTTGCGGGCGGCACGCCAGGTGTCCTGGACGTAGCCGCTGTATTCATCCATGCGATTGCGGTCCACCGGCGGGGTGGCGGCGTACTTCTTGGTGGCCTCGTTGAGGGCGAGGCGGTGGGAAATCGACGAAACGCGTCCGGTGAGGACGGCGTAAAGGGTGGCGGCGTCGCTGAGTTGCGTGCTGTTGGCGCTGGGGAAGTTGGCGGTGGTGAAGATACTGGTGGCGCCGGTGTTGACCGGATCTCCGCTGGCGACGGCGAAGGTGATGCTGGGCATGATGTCGGTGGAAGCGATCTGCTGCCAGGAATCCACCCTGGTGAACTCCATGCCGACGCTGAACTGATGTGAACCGCTGATGAAGAAGACGTTGTCGGCGATATCCTTGACGGGCGAGTTGCGGCGCTGCGAACTGGTGGCCGTGGTGACCTGGGAGACGTAGGTGCTCGTCCCGAATAGCGGGCGGTAGCCGTTCCAGGTGTTGAGCAGGCCGGGGCCCATGCCGGGGAAGAAGAGGACGGTGCCGCCGTTGAGGCCGCCGCGCCACTCATTGGTCACGCGCGAGCCTAACTGGGAGCGCAGCGTGAGGGTGCCGGCGAAGCGGTTGCTGAGTTGCCCGGTCTGGACGTCGCTGCCGAGGGTGACGCCGGTGCCGGGGAAGGCGGCGACGACGTTGTTGAGGAAGTCGGGCAGCGAATTGTACTTATCGAAGTTATAGACGAAGGACAGGTGGTGATTGGAGGTGATGTTGTAGTCCAGGCGTGCGGTATAGAAGTTGCGCGTCTGGTCGCCGGTAGGCTGGTAATTCAGGTCCAGGCGGTTGTAGTCGGCATTGTTGGCGACGCGCGACTGCACGGTGGCGCCGGCCTGGGAGGCGGTGGCGTTCATCGCCTGGAAGGTTTTGAGCAGGATGGGGTCGGGGGTGGAGGGGAAGCCGCCGGCGGCGGCGATCTGGTAGAGGTTCACGGTGCGGACCTGGCCACCGGCGTTATAGGTGAAGATGCCGTTGGTGGCGTCGCCGGTGAGAATCTGGCGGGTGTAGGACTTGGTGCCGGGGAGGAGGTACTGTTCCCAGTTGAAGAAGAAGAAGGCCTTGTCCTTTTTGATGGGTCCGCCGACGTGCAGGCCGCGCTGGGTGAGTTTGACCACATCGCGCTGGAGGCCCTGCTGGTTGTTGAAGAAGTAGTTGGCGTTCCAGCCGGTCTGGCGGCGCTGGTAGAAGCCGCCACCGTGGAACTGGTTGGAGCCGCTCTTGGTGACGAACTTGATCTGGGCGGCGCCCTGTCCGGTGGCGTCGGCGCTGCCGGCGGAGGTGGAGACCGTGAGTTCGTCGAGGGAGTCGACGGAGGGGTAGATGTAGCTGAAGAAGCCGTCGCTCGATTTGAGCATGTTGTCCTGGGTGTTCATGCCGTCGATGGTGACGTTGAGTGCGCCGCGGGGGAGGCCGTTGACAGAAGAACTGCGCGGGTTGGTGGGGGTCTGGACGCCGGGCTGGGTGACCAGGAGTTCGACCGCGTTGCGGGTGGCGAAGGGCAGTTCGAAGATCTGCCGGCTGCTGAGGGTGCTGCTTACCGTGGCGCTGGTGGCCTGGATGATTTCCGCGCCGCCGACCACTTCCACGGTCTCGCTGGCGGAGCCGATTTCGAGCTTGATGTTGACCAGGGCGGGCACGCCGGCGTTGACTTCCACGTCGGGAACGCTGCCGTTTTTGAAGCCCTGTTTGGTGACCACGACGCGGTATTGGGCCGCCGCCATGGAGGGCAGGGTCCATTCGCCGCGTTCGTTGGAGGTGGCCTTGAAGATCTGCCCGGTGGCTGAGTTGGTTACGGTGACTTCCGCCCCCGGGACGACCGCTCCGGCGGGATCGGTGACCGTGCCGTCAATCCGGCCGGCCGCCTGCGGATACAGGAAAGACACGAAAAGACACAGTAGCGCCGCTACTCTTAGCATGAGACGTACCCCTTTTCCTCTACGGTAAACTCCGTATATTTGGAAGAATTTTACGCTAGTCCGCAGGATCCTGCAACGATTTCAGACACTATCGTTCGGATTCCCTGTGGATTTTTTCAACTCCCTGAAAAATAGCCGGCTCCTGGAACGTGGCCCGTAGGAAAGAATTCCGACCCGTGGAAGAAAGAGATACTCCTCACGCGCTACGCGGCGCGCAACGGTAAACATGGCCTGCCGGATGGGATCCGGCGCGGCGAATGAAACCCCCGAGACCAACCAACTCCGTTCGCAGGGGGCGTGAAAATAATATTGGTGCAGTATGGCACGAGAGGGCAGGGGAATTCAAGAGTTTTAGATCCGGAACATTCGTAAGGATCCCGATGGCGAGGGGCGGGGAAGAGGGAGAGGGAGAGGGCGGCGGGGAGAGTTGCGCGGACAGAACTCTCCCCGCCGCGGGGATCTAGACGTGGGCGAGTTGGGCGCCGCGCTGCTCCATGGGCACGAAATCGCGCTTGTCCGCGCCGATGTAGATCTGGCGGGGGCGGGCGATTTTCTGATCGGGATCCTGGAGCAGTTCCTGCCACTGGGCGAGCCAGCCGACGGTGCGGGGGATACCGAACAGCACGGTGAAGTGGTCCGGGGTGAAGCCCATGGCCTGGTAGATGATGCCGGAGTAGAAGTCCACGTTGGGGTAGAGCTTGCGTTTGACGAAGTACTCGTCGTTGAGGGCGATTTTTTCGAGTTCGACGGCGATGTCGAGCTTGGGATTGCGGCCGGTGACCTGGAAGACCTCGTCGGCGGTGCGCTTGATGATGCGGGCGCGCGGATCGTAGTTTTTATAGACGCGGTGGCCGAAGCCCATGAGTTTGCGCTTGCCTTCCTTGACCTGGGCGATGAAGGCGGGGATGTGATCGACGGAGCCGATTTCATCGAGCATGCGGAGGACTTCCTCGTTGGCGCCGCCGTGGAGGGGGCCGGAGAGGGCGGCGATGGCGGCGGCGGTGGTGGCGTAGGGGTCGGCCATGGCGCTACCGACGGCGCGCATCGTATTGGTGCTGCAATTCTGCTCGTGGTCGGCGTGCAGGATGAAGAGCACTTCGAGGGCGCGGGCAATCACCGGGTTGGCGGCGTAGTGCGGCTCGGTGCGCTTCCACAGCATGTTCATGTAGTTCTTGGTGTAGCCCAGTTCCGGCTCGGGGAAGACGTAGGGCATGCCCATGCGGTGGCGGAAAGCGTAGGAGGCCAGGGTGGGCATCTTGCCGATGAGGCGGACGATCTGGAGGCGGCGGCTGACCGGTTCCTTGAAGTGTTTGGCCTCGGGATAGAAGGTGGAAAGGGCGGCGACGGTGGACATGAGGATGCCCATGGGGTGGGCATCGTGATGGAAGCCGTCCATGAACTTCTTCACGTTCTCATGGACGAGCACGTGACGCATGACTTCCTCGTTCCACGCGTCGAGTTCGGCCGCGGTGGGGAGTTCGCCGTGGATCAGCAGGTAGGCGACCTCGAGGAAGGTACAGTTTTCAGCAAGCTGTTCGATGGGGTAGCCGCGGTAGCGGAGGATACCCCGGTCGCCGTCGAGGTAGGTCACCGCGCTCTGACAGGAAGCGGTGTTCATGAAGGCGGGGTCGTAGGTCATCAGGCCGAAATCTTCGGCCCCGGTTTTGATCTGGCGCAGATCCATGGCGCGGATCGTGCCGTTGGTGATCGGCAGGGTATAAGTCTTATCCGTGCGGTTGTCGATGATCGTGAGGGACTGGTTGTCCATGGGTGCAGCTCTCCTGTTTCGCCGGAGGCTGTGATGCACGTCGGTTTCCAGACCGGAGTGTGCCAAAACGCGACATAAACCCGGGAAAACGTGTTGGGAATGCCAACGCGGGCTTCCTGTGCGGGTGAATTGCCCCACGGCGGTTGGGGGTAGTGGGGCAAGGAGGATGGCTCGCCGGGGTCAGGCAAAGCCCGCGGGCGGGGGGAGATCGGGAACCGGCGCGGGAAGTGAGGCGCGGCGGGCGCGCGCGGTTACAATCGGTCATATGGTGCGTACTATCCTGCTGCTACTGGTCACGAGCGCGCTGTTGGTGGCGCAGCGGAAGCCCTTCGACGTGGACGGGCTGCTTTCGCTCAAGCGGGTGAGCGACCCGGAGATTTCGCCGGACGGGAAGTGGGTCGCGTTCACGGTACAGACGGTGGACGTGGCGGCCAACAAGAAGCCCACGCAGGTGTGGATCGTGCCGCTCGAAGGGGGCGGGGCGGCGAGGCAGATCACGCACGACGGGGAAGCGAATTCGCGTCCGCGCTGGTCGCCGGACGGCAAGCGCATCTCCTACATCTCGGACCGGAGCGGATCGTCGCAGATCTGGCTGATGGATGCCGACGGGGGCAATCCCAGGCAGGTGACGAACCTGGCGACGGAGGCGGACGGGCAGCTTTTCTCCGGCGACGGCAAGAACCTGGTGTTCACCAGCAGCGTGTATCCGGAGTGCGGGGCGGACAATGCGTGCAACCAGAAGCAACTGGACGCGGACAAGTCGAGCAAGGTGAAGGCGCGGATTTATACGGAACTGTTGTACCGGCACTGGACGGCATGGCAGACGCGGCGGCGGTCGCACCTGCTGGTGGTCGGGGTGGATGGCGGCGCGCCCAGGGACCTGACGCCGGGGACGCGCGACGTGCCGCCGTTTTCGCTGGGCGGAGGCGACGATTACGACGTGGCGCCGGACGGGCAGGAAGTGTGCTACGTGATGAACGCCGAAGCGGTGCCGGCGACGAGCACGAACAGCGATCTCTACGTGGTGTCGATCGCGGGGGGCACGCCGCGCAAGATCACGATTACGCCGGGCGGGGACAGTAACCCGCGCTATTCGCCGGACGGAAAATACATCGCGTGGCGGGCGCAGCAGCGCGCGGGGTACGAGAGCGACAGGTGGCGCCTGATGACGCTGGAGCGCGGTACGGGCAAGGTGGTGAACCTGACGGAGAACCTGGACCGGTGGGTAAACAGCTTCGCGTGGCATCCGGATTCGACGAGCCTGTTCTTCACGACCAACGATCGCGGGCGGCAGGCGATTCAGGTGATCCCGCTGACGGGTGGTGCGGTGAGGATGGCGGCGAGCGGCGATAACGAACTCGACGACATGCAGTTGACGCGCAACGGGAAGACGATGGTGTACACGCAGCAATCGGGGGCGGCGCCGGTAGAGATCTACCGGGCGTCGAACACGGGCGGGGCGGCGGTTCCGCTGACGCACCTGAACGAACAGGCACTGGCGGGGTACCAGATGACGCCGCTCGAGGAATTCTGGGTGGATGGCGCGGACGGGGCCAAGGTGCAGAGCTTCGTGGTGAAGCCGCCAAACTTCGATCCGGGGCGGAAGTATCCGGTGCTGATGCTGATTCACGGCGGTCCGCAGGGCTTCTGGGGCCACGCGTGGACGTATCGCTGGAACGCGCAGGTATTCGCGGCGGCGGGCTACGTGGTGGTGATGCCGAATCCGCGGGGGAGCACCGGTTACGGGCAGAAGTTCGTGGACGAGATCAACCAGGATTGGGGCGGGCGGGCGTTCGACGACCTGATGGCGGTGGCGGACTACGTGGTGGCGGACATGCCGTACGCCGACGCGTCGCGCATGACGGCGGCGGGCGGCAGCTACGGCGGCTACATGGTGGACTGGATTCTGGGGCACACGCAGCGGTTCAAGGCGCTGATCGCGCACGCGGGGGTGTACGACCTGACGAGCGAGTTCGGCGCTACCGAGGAGCTGTGGTTCCCGCTGTGGGAGTTCGGCGGGACGCCGTGGGACAAGCCGGAGGATTACGCGAAGTGGTCGCCCAGCAGCTACGCAAAGGACTTTAAGACACCCACGCTGGTGATTCACGGCGAGTTGGATTTCCGCGTGCCGTACAATCAAGGATTGGAGCTCTTCACGGCGCTGCAGATGCAGAAAGTGCCATCGAAGCTGCTGATTTTTCCGGACGAGGGGCACTGGGTCATGAAGCCGCAGAACACGGTGCTCTGGTATAAGACGTTTATCGAGTGGCTTGATTCCTGGGTCAAAAAACAGTGAAAGCGATCATTGCGGTTCTGGTTCTGGCGATCGTGGGAACGGTCGCGTTATTCGTGGTGTCGGCGCCGAGCGCGATTACGATCGATCCCGGCGTGAAAGTGATCGGCGTGTCCACGCCGGTGAAGGTATCGATCGCGAATCCGCACGGGGTGCGGCGGATCACGGCGGCGATCGAGCAGGGCGGGGCTTCGTACCCGCTGCTGGAGCGGACGAGCGCGAGCCACCGGATCTTCATCCGGCGCAACCAGCCGGCCGAGACGGTGACGTTCGAGGCGGGCAAGGGCAAGGCGCCGAATTTGAAGGAAGGCGACGCGCGGATCGTCGTGGAGACGGTGGCGGACGATTTCCGCGGGCACACGGACACGGCGGGGATTCCGGTGAAGGTGGTGCTGGCGCCGCCGCGCGTCGCGCCGGACGACGCGCAGCACTACATCAACCAGGGCGGCATGGAACTGGCGATGCTGACGCCGTCGGGCTCGTGGACGGAAGCCGGGGTGAAGGTGGGGCAGTACACGTTCCGCAGCTTCCCGATGCCGAATCAGCCGGGCGTGCGGTTTGCGATGTTCGCGTATCCGTGGGACCTGCCGGATAACGTGACGCCGGTGGTGTACGCACGCAACGAAGCCGGCACGGAGGCGACGGCGCCGTTCTGGTTCCGGCTGAAGGCGAAGAAATTCCGGGTGCGCGATTTTCCGATCGACGACGCGCTGATGCAGAAGCTGGTGAACCAGATCGATCCGAACGGCACGCTGGCGCCGGGGCCGGACCTGCTGACGCGCTTCCTGAAGATCAACGGCGAAATGAGGCGTAGGAACAACCAGCAGTTGGCCGATTTAAGGTTCAAGACGGAGGAGAAGATCCTCTGGAACGGCCCTTTCCTGCACTGGGGCAAGGAAGAGTCGATGTTCGCGGATGTGCGCAACTACATCTATCACGGCAAGAAGGTGGACCAGCAGGTGCACCTGGGGTTCGATCTTTCCGATACGGCGAACGCGCCGGTGCACGTGGCCAACGACGGAAAGGTGGTGTGGGCGGACGACCTGGGGATTTACGGCAACTGCGTGGTGGTGGATCACGGGTACGGGCTGCAATCGATCTACGGCCACATGAACCGGATCGACGTGAAGGTGGGGGAGATGGTGAAGAAGGACCAGAGCCTGGGGATCGCGGGAGCGACGGGCCTGGCGGGCGGCGTGCACGTGCACTTCAGCATGCAGATCGACGGGGTGCAGATCAACCCGGTGGAGTGGTGGGACGAGCACTGGATCCGGGACCGGATCCTGAGCAAGCTGGATCCGGAAGCGGCGAAGGCGATGCCGGCGGAAGCGCCGGTGGCGGCTCACGCCAGGCGGCGCAAGAAGCGGCGGTAGGGGGGATTTCGGTTCGATCCAAAGGTCGGCCGGAGGCCGACGGTACC
>JAFDVU010000221.1 GCA_018268835.1 Acidobacteriota bacterium
ACCGTGGTATCCACCGGCGCCTCATCGGGAACGAAAGGCAGGCTGGCCTCGCGGCCGCGGACCCAATAGATGATTTCGCCCGCGCCGGCACCGACCGAATCGGTGCAGACCAACGGTTTGCCGGTGTCCTTCAGTTCCGGCGTCACGGGTTGAATGATCAGCAACCGTTTGCCGGTAAGATGCGGGTGCTTGACGGTGGACCAGACGGAGCCCACGACGCGGCCGAGGAACATGGGCTAATCCATGCTCACGTCGTCGACGATGCCGATGATGGCGTTATCGACGGGCGTGTCCTTGCAGCCGTCGGCCATGCGCGCGCTTGATCCGGCAACCGCAATCACACGTTCGCGGTAGCCCGCGCTGACCGTATCGACACTGACGACATAGCCGCTCTCGTCCTTGCCGTCCGGGGAGATCGGCTTGAGGATCAGCAGTTTCTTGCCTTCGAGACGGGGATCTTTGCGGGTGGCCACGACGGTGCCCACCACGCGGGCCAGAATCATAGTTACTCCACGGGCGGCCGCGGCGGGTCGCGCCACGCAGCCCTCAAGACCAGGACTATTTGCCGGAAGCGGACTGCGACTTGCCGATCGGCAGGACGTCTTCCAGGCTCTGGTGCGGGCGCGGGATGACGTGCACGGCGATGAGTTCGCCGACCCGCCGGGCGGCGGCGGCGCCGGCATCGGTGGCGGCCCGAACCGCGGCCACGTCGCCGCGCACCATCGCGGTCACATAGCCCGACCCGATCTTCTCCCAGCCGACCAGTGTGACCTTGGCGGCCTTCACCATCGCGTCGCTGGCCTCGATCATGGCCACCAGACCGCGAGTTTCGATCATTCCTAACGCTTCACCCATCGTTCACCTTCTCCAGAGTTTCTCGTTATGCCAGCCCGCGCGCAAGCAGAACCTCTTCCACCATGCGGACCAGTTCCGAACGCGATACGTAAAAATGCTCCTCGCTCACGGCCGCCTTCCGGGATGCAACGGCGGGGGCACCGGCCTCTTCAAGCGCCACCGGACAACCGGGTTGGCCCGCACTTGCCGCTTTCACACCATAGCGGGTACGCGAATCGAGCAGTGCGTCGACCTCCTCGCGGGGCAGGACCCGGGGGCCGCCAAGCAACTCCGCCACCAGTTGAATGCGGGCGAAGTGCTCCATGGTCTCCATTCTGAAATAGGCCTGGTACAGGTCGGCTCCGTAGCAGACAGCGCCGTGGTTGGCCATCAGGAGCGCATCGTACCGGGGAATCAGGGGCAGCAAGGGTTCGGTCAGCGCCGCGGTCCCCGGCAGCCCATAGGCGGCCAGCGGGACGCACCCCAGGGAGATCACCACTTCGGGCAGCAGCGCCAGATTGAGCGGCTTGCCGGCGGCGGCGAAACCCGTGGCGACGGGAGGATGCGCGTGCACCACGGCGCGAATATCGGGGCGTAGATCGTACACCGCCAGATGCATGGCGATCTCGCTGGTGCGCTCGGCGCGGCCGGAAATCTTGTTGCCCTTACGGTCCACGAGGATCAGGTCGTCCGGCTGCATCATGCCCTTGCACACACCAGTGGGCGTAGCCAGGATGCGCTCGGCGTCCAGCCGGATGGTGATGTTGCCGTCGTTGGCGGCGACCCATCCCTTCTGGAACACGAGGCGGCCGATTTGACAGATGTCGTCGCGATACTCGCGCTCGGTTTTGACCATCGCGGGACTAACGATTGTACCAGACTGAATGCGCATCCCGACGATCGGAGCCAGTCGCGGCATCGCGCCCGGCTCCCGCGGCGCGGTGGAATTTCCGCGGCGGGCGCTCCGGCAGTTGGCCAAAACCACAGTACTACGCAGGTGTGGGGAGGGGGCAGTTCATGGGAGGGGAAGTACTTTAACCGCCGGGTTGTGCATGCTATCATTCGACCAATTGATTATGGGCTACTCGCCCACAATGGCGGCGCGTCACCGTCAGCTCGTCGGATGTGTGGAGACCGACTTGAAGCTGAGGTTTTTCGTTTCAAGTTGGAGTTCTACGCGTGCTGAGACAGTTGAAGCTTCTATGCTTGCGGGCATGCCGAGCCGCGCATGTGTCCACCTGGCTTTTCTCGACCGATTGGCGGAAATCCAGGCTGTTGATTCTCTGCTACCACGGCGTCTCTCTGGATGACGAACACCTCTGGGATCCGTCGATGCATCTGTCGCCGGAAGTCTTCCGCTCGCGGTTGAAATGCCTGCGTGACAACCAGTGCGCGATTCTGCCACTTGCGGAGGGGGTCGACAGGCTGTACAAAGGGACGTTGCCGCCTCGTTCGGTCGTATTGACGTTTGACGACGGATTCCACGACTTCCACGCGGCGGCATGGCCGATCCTCAAAGAATTCTCGGCGCCTGCCACGGTCTACCAGACCACCTATTACTCGGAGTTCAATCGGCCGGTCTTCGACCCGATGTGCTCTTACCTGGTGTGGAAGTCTCCGAGCTCCCGCCTGGATTGGCCGGAAGTGACCGGCGCCGCCATTCAGCTCCCGGAGGGTCGCGCCAAGGCTGTCGCGGCCATTAAGTCTTACTGTTTACGCGAAAAGCTTTCCGCGCGGGACAAAGACCTCCTTCTGCTGGAATTGGCCGGGCGGCTGGGAGTGGAGATGGAGACGCTGCTGCGGCGGAGGATCCTGCATTTGATGAACGCCAAGGAGATCCGGGAGATCGCGGCCGCCGGCATCGACGTCCAACTGCACACTCACCGGCACGTCGCGCCCTCCCGGAACGAAGCGCTCTGGGCCGAGGTGGATGAGAATCGCGAGCATATCGAGCGCCTTACGGGGCGCACGGCGACGCACTTCTGCTATCCTAGTGGGATCGTTCGCCCAGGAGTCCCGGAGCTGCTCCGGCAGAGGGGGGTCGTAACCGGTACCACGGCAAGGGCGGGTCTTGCATCGCGCACTTCGGATCCGCTGCTCCTTCGACGGGTGTTCGACACCTGTAGTATGACCGAAGTGGAATTCGAGGGCTGGTTGACGGGCGTGGAGTGCTTCCTGCCACGGCGGCCGCTAGCCCAGTCATCCAGGTACGATGACCTCTTCGCGGGGCAACAGGACGAGCGCTGCCTGGATCGATTATGCAGGGTGGACCCGACGTAATTCTGATCGCTTACCATTTTCCGCCGGACCCTGCCATTGGCTCCGCGCGTCCGTATCGGTTCTACAAATACCTGAGAAAGTCCGGTCGCCGGTGCTGGGTCGTTACCGCCGCCGACCCCGCCGGTGCCCCACTGCCGGATGTGGTCTTCGTCATGGACAGGACGCAAGCCGTATGGGCCGGGCAGAAGAGCATGCCGCTCTCGCCAAGGGCGCATTTCGAGCGTTTCATCCGTCGGTTCCTGGTGCCCGCCGGTATCGGGCTCGTATGGTCGCTCGATGCGGCGCGGCAGTGCGTCGCCATTATCCGGGGAAACCCCGATCGGAAATTCGTGATCGTCTCGTCCTTCCCACCCATGGGCGTCCATCTGGCGGCCCTGGTACTGAATATGCGGCATAAGGCGCCGTGGGTCGCGGATTTCCGCGACCCGATGATCAGCAATGATCCCACCTATCTGAATTACCCTCTGGCCAATAGGTTATCGGCATGGCTGCGGCGGACCATTTTCAACCGGGCCAACGGCATGATTGCGAACACCGATCAACTCGCAACTCAATGGCGCGAGGCGATGCCCGCCGCGGCGCCCAAGATACACTCCATCTGGAACGGCTTCGATCCCGAGGAGCAGCCCAGGGCGCGGCCGATTCCGCCACGCCCCTATCGCGTACTGGCTCACGCGGGATCCCTTTACGGGGGCAGGAGTCCCAGCCTCATTCTCGAGTCGCTCGACCGTCTGCGCGACGCGCACCCGGAGACCGGCGATGTCCGCATGGTGCTGGTCGGGTCGGTCGGAAACTCGGTCTTCCTCGACCAGGACCTATGCGATCGCGGAGCAACGCAGGGTTGGTTGGACCTGCGCAACACCGAGATACCAAGAAGCGAGGCTCAACAACTGGTCGAAGAGGCCGACTACCTGCTCCTGCTCCAACCGCAAAGCACCGTGCAGGTACCCGGCAAGCTGTTCGAATACATCTCCGTCGGGCGGCCGATCATTGCCCTGGTGCCGCCGGACTCGGCCGTGGAAGGCATCCTCCAGATGGCCGGCGTCCCCTTTGTCTGCATCTACCCGGGCGACGATGCGGCGACCCGGGATCGTAAACTGCTTGAGTCCTTACGCCTGTCGTCGGCCCCCGTCGCCTTCAGCGAGCGCTACGGGGCTCTCTTCAATGCGGAATACCAGGGCAGGCTGCTGGCCTCGGTATTGGACGGAGCGGCTGGCACAGCGTAAGCTTCCCCTGCTCACCGCCCTCCAGATTCACCCCCCTGAAGCGAATCGCGCCTCCTTCCCCAATCGTTGGAGAGCCTGCGAGGGAATTGGCAGGTGCCCGGCCCGGTTCGCATCATATGATGGTTCAAGATGGAAAATCGCCGGATGTGCCCGCACTGCCGGGCCTTTATCACCACGCGGGACCGCGTCTGCCCGTACTGTAACGAACCGGTCGGCCCGCCGGCGGTGGCCCGGGAGGAAGGCATCCGCGTCCTCGGCGGGATGATCCCTCACGTCCGCTTCAACACCGCGATCATACTCCTGATCAATGTGGGGCTGTATCTGGCGACCGCCATCTTCAGTTTGCACACCGGCAATTCGCAGGCCCTGTGGAGTATCGACGTGAAGACCCTGTGCGCCTTCGGTTCGAAATGGAACTGGGGGCTGGCCCACGGCGAGTGGTGGCGGCTGGTGACGGCGGGCTTCCTGCACGGCGGACTGATGCACATCGGCATGAACATGTGGGTCCTGTTCGATCTCGGGGCGCAGGTGGAGGGGGTATTTGGCGCAAGCCGGATGCTGGTGATCTATTTTCTATCCACGGTGGGCGGGTTCTTTCTGAGCTGGCAGTTCAGCACCGCCGATTCGATCGGCGCCTCGGCGGCGCTGATGGGGCTGATGGGCGCGATGATCGCGTTCGGCATGATAAGCCGGAGCCACATCGCCTCGGAGATCCGCGGCATGTACGTGCGCTGGGCGATCATCATCCTGGCGATGGGTCTGGTCGCGCGAGGGAGTATCGACAACTGGGCCCACATCGGCGGACTGGCCACGGGATTCGGGGTGGGGTACATCGCCGGGGTGCCGCGGTTGGCGGGAGGATGGATCGAAACCTTCTGGCGCGGGGCCGCCGGGGCCTCGATCGCGATTACATTATATTGTTTTCTAAAGATGTTCTTGTGGTTTGCCGCGAATACGCAATAATGGGGACTATGAAACTTCGCGCCCTGGCGCTCGCGCTGGCTCTCAGTTGCGGATTCGGTTCGGGCACCGCGCTGGCCGCGTCCAAGCACAAGCCGGTCAAGCAGAAGAAGATCAAGATCCACAAGGATAAGCGCTTCAAGAATTCGCAGGCGGTGAAGGTCAAACCGCGCAAGGCTCCGAAGCACCGCTCCTAGGACAATTCGCCACACGGCACCCCGGCCCGGCGCGGCAAGCTGCCGCGCGCGGGACTGCTCCTCCTCGCGCAACTCCCCTGTTTTCTTAAGATTCCCAATTGGCCCGCAGCCTGCTTTCTGAGCTTGTGGAACGCGACAACGCTTTCCTCAACGTAACAGCGCTATCCCGTCGGGGCCGTCCTCCTCCCTCTCATGACGGCCCCACTTTTTTGCTCACTTGAATTGGGGCGGGTTTCGGGAGCGGGACTGCCCGTCCCATAAGCGGGCACATGCTGGAAATCGACTTCATTTATTATCAGTTGATTAGCGGCGGCAAGCGGCGTGCGATCCTTTCCCCCGCACCCCTGTTCCCGGACCAGATTCGCCGGCCGACGTCCCACACCCAGACGTGAGACGCCGCCGAATCGCCGTACCGCCGGGCGGCAGGGCTGCCAGTCCGCTCCCTCATGGCCGATTGGGCCCGGCTGGAGGGAGCGGATCTGATTCCCGCCTTAGTGAAGCGTTGCCGGTTGGGCGCTGCCGTAGTACAACCCATTGAACAGCAGCTTGTAGGTGCCGTGCGGCTGGTCGCGGAAGTTCACTTCCGGTCCCAGCAGCACCACCTTCCCTTCCCCGACCGTGGCTTCCGCCACGGCGGCACCACCGTTGAGGTATTGCTGCCCCCAGGCCCACCCGCTTTCGAGCGAATCGGGCCCGCTGAACCACGCCACAGCGTCGGTATGGCGGAGCGCCGCCTGCGGCTCCATGCGGAACACGGGACTATTGTCGTAGAACACCGTGGCGGTCTGGGGCATCCCGTAGGCCAGCGGGTTGGTGTTGTCCACCCGCACCTTGAGCAGGGACCCTGGGATGTAGAACTTCTCCGCCGGCAGCGGCCGCTCGCGGCCGTCCGAGCCCATTTCCACCAGGTGGTTGCTCACCGGCAGACCGAAGACCTCGGCAATGCTGGTCGATGTGCCGATGGTCACGATGCTGCCTCCACTCTCGACGAACTTCTTGAGCGCCGGCATAGTGGTTTCGTCCGTGATGCGGCCCATCCGCACGCGGAATTCGGCCGGAATGGTCTCGGGGTCCGGCGTGCCGCCGAAGCCGCCCCCACCTCCGCCGAAACCGCGCCCGGCGGCGGCGCCGCGGCGGATGGCGCCGTCGGTGAAGACGATGACGTCGAATTTCGCGCGCAGGTCGCCGGCGTCAAGTTGCCGGGGGTAAACCACCTGGAAGGGGAACTCGTACTGTTCGAACAGCCAGCGGGTCCAGCCTGAGGGCATCGAGCCGCCGTAGACGTCGTACAGGCCGATGCGGATCGGCTTCAGCCTGAGCGCCTCTCCCGCGGGAGCCTGGGCGACGGCGGTGACCGGCACGCCCGAATCCTTCACGCTCTTTTCGAGCACGCCGCGGGCGGCAGGTGAAGCCGGCACCCAGATGGTGCCCGGGCCCATTGCCTGTCCGTTCTTGAGCCAGTAGACATCGGCCCCAGCTTTGAGCAGCCGGTTGATCACCAGGAACGCATTGTTGATCTTGTGGCTGATGAGGTATCCGGCCGGCGAGGCCGGGCCGGCGATGGCCGCGGGCGGCGGCGGAAGCAGCCCGCTGACCTTGGCAAACGGCCCGTCGAAGCTGTCGAGAACGCGGTCGTACTTCACCCCCATCTGCATCGCCAGCGTCCAGCCTGTGATGTCGTAGGGGCGCTTGGGCGGACCGCCCGGGTAGGCGAAATCGTTGGGGTGATCCTGTGGCTCGAACATGTCCATGATGTGCGGCCGGAAGGCCTGCGCGGTTTTCACCACGTAGGATCCGGCGGGGTAACTCTTGCCGGCCACGGTGAAGGCGCTCGTGGCGCGTTCCACGGTGATGCCGTTCTTGAGCAGCGCGTTGACGAACTCGGTGGCGTTGGCGAAATCGTCCTGGTCGGAAGGAATGATGTAGCCGCGCGGATCGCGCGCCTTGGGATCGTGCAGGACGGTGTTGTAGAGATCCGAGGGCAGCGCGCGGATCTGGCCGCCGAAGGTGCCGCCGCCGGCGGGGACGTCGCCACCGGCCGCCCCGCCGCGTCCTCCGCGCCCGCCCCGTCCCGCGCCGGTCTGACCCGCGGCGCCGGCCGCGGCTTCGAGCGCGGCAATGCGCTTAGGCGTGACGGTCCAGTTATCGCGGCTGCCTTTCTCGATCGAGTTCATGCCCATGCGCCAGATGTTGAACAGCAGGGTTTCGCGGTAGCGCGAGGCCAGATCGACCATGGCGCGGTTCTGCGTCATCTCGTAGTCGATGGACTGGCGGTAGTGCCACAACTGCGGGGTCACGGGCATGGGCCAATCGCCCTGGGGAAGCTGCTTATCAGGGATCAGGGGAATCGGTGTTGGTGTCGGGCTGCCGATGATCTCGGTGAGGATCCCGATCATGTTGTGGAAGTAGGTAACGGTACGCAGTCCGCCGTTCCACCACGTGGAGTAGTTCGCGCCGCTGCGCATGGCGCTGCCGCCCTTGCCCTCCGCTACCAGGCGGCTGTGCATCGCCGTGCCGACCATCTCGATGCCCAGCGGGATCAGCGGGTCGAAGTTGTAATTGAAGGGATCGCGGAAGGGCGGGATGAACACCACCGCGCCCGCCGGACCGGTCTGGTGGTGGTTGTACATCATCTGCGGAAACCACTCGTGAAACATCACCCTGTTCATGTTGGTGGTTTCCTTCATGTTGGACATGTAGAAGTCGCGATTATCGTCGTGCCCGATGTACTTGGCGTAGAGACGCGGCAGCCCGGCCATGGTGCGCTTGAGGGGATCCTTCTCGCGCATGTACCAGTCGGCGACCAGTTCCTGGCCGTCGGGATTGGCCTGTACATCGAGCAGGATCACGTCGTTGAGGAAGCGCAGGGTTTCGGGGTCGTTGCGGCTGACCATCTGGTAGACCCATTCCATCAACTGCTGGCTGCCGACGGTTTCGCTCGCGTGCAATCCGCCGTCGATCCAGACCACGGCCTTGCCTTCCCTGGCCAGCGCGTGGGCCTCCTCTTCGCCGACGCCCTCGGCGAGGGCCAGTTTGCGGGCGATTTCCTGGTATTTGGCCAGGTTGCGGATGTTCTCGGGCGAGGAAATGATGGCCATCCACTGGTCGCGCCCCTCCTCGGTCTTGCCGATGCTCACGAGTTTCATGCGCGGGCTTTCGGCGGCGAGTTTCTTCCAGTAGGCCTCGAGTTGGGTGTAGTTGGCGACCATGTAGTCGTCGCCCAGGTTGAATCCGAGGGCCTCCTTGGGGGTGGTGATCCGGTTTGCGGGTTGCGCGTGCAGCAGGCAGACGGAGATCGCTGTCGCGGCGAGAAATGCCGTGATCGGTCGAAACTTCATATAGGTGAGAGTGTAGCGTAGGGCGAACTGAGTGTGGAGTTGAAGGGGCGTCAGTCGCCTTGCCGGCGCTGCAGGAAGCGGCGGACCGCGGGATCGCGTTCCAGACCGATGGCGAGATCGTACGCGCGGCGGGCTTCGGCGCGCGCGCCGGTTCGGGAGAGCAGTTCCGCGCGCGCCGCCCAGTAGGGCTGGTATTCGGCCAGCCGCGCATCGGCGGCGACCTGCTCGAGCGCGGCCAGCGCGGTTTCGGCTCCGTGCGCCTCCGCGGCCGCCATCGCGCGGTTGATGGCCACCACGGGCGAACCGGTCAACGCCAGTAGCGCATCGTACAGCCGGACCACGTCGGGCCAGTTGGCCGTGCCCGTGCGCTTGCGGTACACGTGCGCCGATTGCAGGGCGGCTTCGAGTTGGTAGCGGCCGGGCCGGCCCAGCGCGCCCGCCGCTCGAAGCAGCGCCTCGGCTTCGGCGATCATGCGCCAATCCCACAGGCCGGGATCCTGTTCCGCGAACGGCACGTACTCGCCGGCAGAGTCGCGGCGCGCGGGACGGCGGGCCTCGGCGTGAAGCATCAGGGCGAGGAGGCCGAGCGCCTCGCCTTCGCTCGGCAGCAACTTCGCGGCGAGCCGCGCCAGGAAGAGGGCTTCGCCGGTGAGGTCGCGACGCGCAACGTCGGTGCCGGAAGCGTCGCTCCAGCCTTCGGCGAAGGCGGCGTACACGGCATCGAGCACCGCATCGAGCCGCCCGGGGAGTTCCTCGCGCGCGGGAACGCGGAACGGGATGCCGGCGCGGCGGATCTTTTCCTTCGCGCGCACCAGCCGCTTGCCCATGGCTTCCGCGGAGGTGAGGAATGCCGCCGCGATGGTCTTCGCATCCAGCCCCAGCACAACCTGCAGCATCAGCGGCGCGCGAACGCCGGCGTCGATCGCCGGATGCGCGCAGGTGAAGAGCAGGGCGAGCCGCCGGTCGGGGATCGGCGCGTCATCGACGCCGGCGGACAGCCCCTCGCTGAAGATGCGCAAGTGCGCGGACGCCGCCGCGTCGCGCCCGCGTTTTCGCGCCAGATCGAGCGCCTTGCGCCGCGCGACGGTGAACAGCCACGCTTCGGGATTCGACGGGCAGCCATCCAGCGGCCAACGGGCCAGCGCCAGCGCGAACGCCTCGGAGAGCGCGTCCTCGGCCGCGGCCACGTCGCGCGTGCGCGCCGCAAGCAGGGCCACGAGCTTGCCGTAGCCGCGGCGCGCCACCGCTTCCGCCGTGCTCCGCGCCGGCTCCGTCACTGGACCGGCCGATAGCACAGGTAGACCTTGCCGTTGGCGAAGGTCCGCGACTGAGTAAGGTCCAGGTTGAGCGGCGTGGGCAGGCCCGCGAACATGGTCCGCCCGCCGCCCAGAACCACCGGGTCGACCACGAACTGGTATTCGTCGATCAGGCCGGCGGTTGCCAGTTGCGCGACAATCTGGCCGCTGCCGAGGAGTGCGATGCCCGGGCCGGGTTCGCTCTTGATGCGCCGGACTTCCGTGGCGGGGTCGCCGTTGAGCAACTTTGTATTGCTCCACGACGCGTTTTCCAGCGTCCGTGAAAAGACCAGCTTGGTCATGCGGTTCATGCCTTCGGCGACTGCGGGACTGTGGCGGCTGGCTTCGGGCGTGGTCCAGTAGCGAACCATCATATCGTAGGTGATGCGGCCGAGCAGCAGTCGTCCGCCGCCGCTGGCGTTTTGCGCGACGAAGGCGCCGTACTCGGGGTCGTCGGTACCGCGGTAGGCCCAGGCGAGGTCGCCGTTGGGGCCCGTGAAGTAGCCATCGAGGGAAACGTGATTGAAGACGATCAATTTGGGCATGGGGCTTCCTTTCACTCCGCGTTGAGGAACCGCGACAGGTCGCGGGTCAGCATCGTACCTTCCATGAGCGGCCGCACCTCGACCACGCCGTGCAGGGCAGTGGGTGAGCGGGCGGCCCACGCGATGGCGGCGTCGAGGTCGGGGGCTTCGATGATGTGGAAGCCGCCGAGTTGCTCCCTGGTATCGGGGTAGGGGCCGTCGAGCACCTGGGTTTTGTCGCTCCTCACCCGCACGGTGGTAGCCGATGAAGTGGGATGCAGCCCGTGGCTGCTCTTGAGCACGCCGGCTTCGGTCATAGCCTGCATGTAGGCGCGGTAGGCGCCGAGCCAGCGCTCCTGCTCGGCGCGGGAGAGTTGCGGCCA
>JAFDVU010000222.1 GCA_018268835.1 Acidobacteriota bacterium
ACCTTCCGGCCGGGGTCCTGGTGCAGAAAGCGCAGAATTCTTGCATTGACCATCGAGGTTTGCGCGAAGGTCAAATCGTGGCCGGCGCCGGGAACGATCTCGGCCGTGACCTGGGGAGCGACCCGCTGGAGGCGGCGGACGGCCTTTTCGGCGGAGTAGATGACCTCGTGTTCGCCGGCAAGGAACAATGCGGGCACGCGCAGACCGGCCCATTCGGCGTCGGTCAAGACGGGCGGAATCGGCGTCTTGTGCCGCTGGACACTCCGCATGTTCAGGGACAACTGCTCGAGGGTCGAATCGATCCATTGCGGATCGGTCCGCGCCATATCCGCGAAGATCCAGCGGAAGAACGCGCGCAAGCCCCGTTCTCTCGCGATGCCGAGCGCGATGAGGCGCAGCCAGAATTCGGCCGGGGGGCGGAGGACGGTGGCGCCGGGCGCGAGGAGGATCAACTTCTCCAGGCGGTCCGGCAGCTGCAATGCGAATTGAACCGCCAGCGCTCCACCGTACGACATGCCGGCCAGACTGACGCGATCGCGCGCTCCCAACGCCTGGATGAGTTCATCGAGCCACGCGATGAGGTCGTGGAGGGTCCGCGGCGGCGTGGTGCAGACGCTCCTGCCGAACTCGCCGATCTGGTCGACGGCTACGGTTCGATATTCCGCGGAAAGGGCGGCGATATTCGGCGCCCACATGAGCGAGGTTGCTCCGGCGCCGTGCAAGAGGACAAGAAGCGGCGCGGCGGGCGGTCCGCTCACGCGAACGAATGTGTCGCCGAAGGCGGTCGGGACCATTCGCTCTTCCGACACAATGGGCCATAGGCGGGCGGCCAGGCCGTCGAGGTAGCGGAGACAGAGATCTCTCGCCGCCGCGGTTCGATAGGGGTAATACTCCGCGGTATTCATCGTCTGGTCCGGGATCCAGTGCTTCAGACACCGGGACGGGCGGACTTGTTCCTGACCTCACGCGCGTCTGCCCGGGGGAAACAGAGCTTGTGAAAGGCGCGCCGTGGTAAAAAGGTTGGGAGGCCGGTACCGGGTCTGGAATCCGGGGACCGGACCCTATCGATTTTCCTGCCGGCCGGTTCCCTCGCGCTGCCAGCTTCAGGTGTGGATCGACCCTCGCCAGTCAGAATAAAAAACAGGACGTGCACATGTTTGGACGTGGTACGTGGGCCATCGTCGGGCTCGCCAAAGAGTCACTGGAAACCTTCAGAACGAACCTGGAAGACCGCGGGGTCATGGCGGGTAGTTCGCAGATGGCGGCATCCGCCGTGACCCGGCAATTCAGCTCGGATGCGCTGGGAATCAATCCGTTCCGCGCGCCGCGACTGGACGAGGAGCACCCGATCGGTTCCGAGCACCAGGAGGCGCTGGCGCAGTATGCGATCACGGAACGCCAGGCGGATTCGGATCTGACCCTGCCGGCGGAGGTGCTGGAGTGCGGGGGGTACGGGTTCGGCGCGGCGCAGTTCCGGCTTCACGACAGCATGCCGTGGTACGGAATGTGGGCGGTTTCGAACGAATGGAAGGATGTCAGCGACCTGGCGTCGATCAAGGAACAGCGCGCCTATTCGCTGCTGGAGCGGCCTTACCGGTTTCTGCAGGCGATCGATAAGAAAACGGTGGACCAGGAGACGCTGGGCGTAACGGCGGCGGTTCGCAAACAGGTTCCGGTGCTGTTGGACTTCAACGAAGGCCGGGTGTATATCGAGAGCGGCAACAAGAAGCTGATCTATGCGGTGGTGGTGCGGCTGCAGCAGTTGGGCGCCGCGATCGTCCCGGTGGCCTGGACGTATCGTCATCCGCGGTGGACGGTGGAAGTGCTGAACCGGCTGTACGAGGGCACGCAGTATCAGGACGAGTTCGTAAAGCGCGCGGAGGAAGCCACGCGATTCCAGGCGAAGGAGATCGAAAAACTGGAAGACCGGGAGCTGGAGGCGATCGTCGCCAACTATTTTTCGATGACGCAACTGGGGAGCGACGTGTGGGTGGGGATCTCGGGTCCGGCGCAGGTGCGGCTGCACGATACGAGTCCGCCGATCGGCGCGAAAGCGCCGACGACGGCGACCACGCTGCTACGGATGACGGACGACGCCAAGTTGCTTACGGGCGGCCTGACATTTCAGGAGCGGGTGGCGTTCACCGGCAAGGATGGCGGGGAGCGAACGTTCCGCAAGGACCTTTTCCGCGTGGATGTGAACGATAAGATCAATCTCACGGAGGCGGGTGCGGCGATGCTGCGCGGGTTCGACCTTCCCTCGGTGAGGAAAGACATCCAGCGGGAGATCCGGCGGACCCACCAAGTGCCTTCGATCGAGCAGTTCTGGGGCGTGTGGCTGCATGAGTTGAGCAATGCGGTGCGGACGATAGAAGCGGTCTTTCGGGAGGTGCTCGACCTGGATGGAGATCAGGAAGCGGGCATTCTGCCGGTGAGGGTGGCGGCGGCGGAAGAGACGAAGGAACCGGCGAACGTCTGAAGGGATGCGGCGGGCGGCGCGGCGGGGGTGGGTCAGGCGCGCCCGGCGAATTCGCCGGTTTCGGTAGAGACCTTCACGATCTCGCCTTCCTTAATGAACAGGGGGACGCGGATTTCCAGCCCGGTTTCGAGGCGCGCCGGTTTGGTGACGCTGCCGCTGGAGGAATCGCCGCGCACACCGGGTTCGGTGAATGCGACTTTGAGGGCCACGTTGGCGGGCAATTCCAGGCCGATGGGGTTGCCGTTGAACTTGAGCAACTCGACGATGAGGCCTTCGGTCAGATGGCCGGGCGCGTTGCCGATTGCGGCGACGTCAAGGCCGTGGGTTTCGAATGTTTCCTGGTCGAGGAAGTGGAACGCGGTGCCGTCGTTATAGAGGTACGACGCGGCGACGGTTTGCAGGTCGGGCTCCTTGAACTTCTCGCCCGCCTTGAAGGTCCGGTCGAAGACTGCGTTGGTGAGCAGGTTGCGGATTTTCAGGCGCACGAGGGTTTGTCCGCCGCGGGCGGTGGGGGTGTTGACTTCGGCTTCGAGGCAGGAATAGGGCGTGTTGTCCAACTCAAAACGGGTCCTGCGTTTCACGTCGATGGCGTCGATCAGGGCTGGCATAAAAGATCAGTATGGCATCCCGGCGCCGGGGCGCGCGCGATGGGTGGGGAGCTACGAGCCGGTGACGGAGGCGGCCCACTCGCGCAGGACGTTATCGGGGGTTTCGGCGCTGGCGGTGCGTTTGACAAGGCCGTCGGGGCCGATGAGGACGAGGCGGGGCACGTCGGCGGCGCCATAGGCGCGGGCCACTTCGGCTTCGGTATCGAGGAGGGTGCGGAGTTGGATTTTGTAATCGCGCAGGTAGTCGGCGACTCCGCCGGTGGTGCCGACTTTGACGGAGAGGACTTCGAGGCCGCGGGAGCGAAGGTCGGGAGCGACGCGGTTGAGCACGTGGAGTTCGCGGCGGGACTCGGAGGAGGACATGGTCCAGAACAGGAGCAGGACGGGGCGGCCGGAATAGGAGGAGAGGGAAATCTTGCCGCCGGAGATGTCGGGCAGGGTGAAGGGGGGCGCGGGTTCGCTGAGGATGCTGTCGCGCATCAGGTAGAGGCCGCCGAAGACGATTCCGGTGAAAAGCAGGATGGCGCCGTTGGATGGCTTCCGGATCTTCATTATTTCGATTCTAAACAGGGCCCATGGAGAGGATGCAGTTGTCGAAGGTTAGCCGGATGGGTTAACCGATCGCGGCCTGATCCAACGGGTCGCGGAGCGCGAGCATCCGACGCAAGAAACGCAGCACACGATGGCGGACAATCCAGCACGCGACGAGGGAGCGTGCGTACAATCGAGGGAGCCTGGGGAGGGGGCCGATCTCATGATGGACGCCGCGGTATTGCACCGGCTGGGAGAGGCGCCGCGATGCGAGCCGTTTCCGGAACCGGTGGCGGGTGAGGGAGAGGTTGTGGTGGAGGTTCGCTGCGCTTCACTGAAACCGGTGGACCGGCAACTGGCCTCGGGAACCCACTATGCCAGCCCGAAGGAACTGCCAGTGGTCTGTGGGACGGACGGGATCGGGCATGTTGGCCGGGGCGAACGGGTGTTTTTCGGCGGAGCGCGGGCGCCGTTTGGTGCGATGGCTGAGCGCACGGTGGTGCCGCGCGCGTTCACGTTTCCGGTTCCGGAGGAACTCGACGACGATACGGCGGCGGCGTTGCCGAATCCCGGGGTATCGGCGTGGCTGGCGCTGGCGCATCGCGGAAAGTTGGTGAAGGACGACGCAGTGCTGATCCTGGGGGCGACGGGCGTGACCGGGAGGCTGGCGGTGCAGATCGCGCGGTTGCTGGGCGCGGGGCGGGTGGTGGCGGCGGGACGCGATCCGGAGGCGCTGAGGTCGCTGGACGCGCTGGGGGCGAACGCGACGATTCGCCTGGATGCGCCCGCTGAGGAACTCGAAGCGGCGCTCGTGCGGGAGGCGGGGCCGTCAGGGTTTCAGGTGGTGATCGATTACGTGTGGGGACGGCCGGCGGAAGTGTTTTTCGCGGCGATCACGCGGCGGGAGTTCGCGGCGATGCGTGCGGAGACGCGGTTTGTCCAGGCGGGAGAGGGCGCGGGCGCGGCGATCTCGTTGTCGGCGGCGGTGCTGCGCAGCACGGCGGTGACAATCACGGGCACGGCCGGGATTCCGTCGCGCGAAGTGCTGGCGGAGGCGATGGAGCAGGTACTGGCGCACGCGGCGGCGGGGCGACTGCGGATCGCAACGCAGCGGGTGGCGCTGGCGGAGATCGAGGCGGCTTGGGATCGTGAGACGAAGGGGCGGCGGGTGGTGGTGGCGGTGCGGTGATGCAGTGGGGAAAGGGCGGCCCGGTGTGCCATAACAGGTCGCGGCTCGATCCAGATGCCGGCCGCGAGGGCGCCGCTACGGGCGCCCGACGGCGATGGTGAGGAGGTTGGCGTCGTGGCCGGCGACTTGAAGCTGGAGGGGGACGGCATCGCTGGGGGAGGCAGCGGCGGGGACCTGGAGGTTCACCTGGAGCACGCCTTCGACCATGCCGGGGGCGCCTCCGGCATAGAGCACCGGGGCCGATTGGCCGTCGATGGAGGCGGCGAAGGGCAGGGTGATGAGAGGCAGCGCGGCGGGGTCGACGACGGAGCCGTCCGGGGCGAGCGGCGCGAGGATTCCGGCACCGGTGGCCCAGAGGGTAATGACGGATCCGGGCGCGGCGGGATGGGCGGGCGAGTTGAGGGTGCCGTCCTGGTTGACGGCCAGAGCCTGTCCGGCGCCGGTGCCATCGGAAGAGAAGGCGCCGGGGGTGGCCGCGGCGGCGGCGATGGAGACCGGAGGGGAGGCGAGGCCCTGGTAGGAGACGGTCACGCTGGTGGGGTTCGCGGTGAGGCCGAAGGGCACGACGGCGTTGATCTGGGAATCGCTGACGTAGGTGAGGGGAGCGGGAATGCCGTCGAAGGAGACGCGCACGCCGGCGAGCGAGGTGGCGACCATGCCTTTGGCATCGAGCGTGAGTCCGGCGGGTGCGGCGGGACCGAGGCGGATGCCGAAGAGCGAAACCAACTCACCAGGGGAGACGGCATCGGCGGCATAACTGGCGGCGTTGGTCACGCCGGCGACGGAGGGGAGGAGGAGACCGTAGATGTCCACCTCGCCGCCGGCGGGGACGTAGACGCGTCCATCGGCGACGGTGGGCGAGACGAACTTCATGGCGGGTCCCATGGCGTCGCGCGCGAGGTTGGCGGTGCTGTCCCAGAGGACGGTGGAGAGATCGGCGGCTTTGTAGGCGCGTAGGGCTCCGTCGGAGGCCGTTCCCGAGGTCTCCCACAGGATGCCGGAGTTCGCATCGGCGCCGTTGGCGGAAAGAGTGAGGCCGATGCGGGCGGAGGGCAGGGGCGTGGACGCGGCGGTTTCGGGAGAGGGATTGACCGTGACGCCGGTGACGCGGAACGCCTTGAGCACATCGTTGGCGCCCTGCACGTAGACCAGGGCGCTCGGGCCCTGGTTCCAGACGGCGAGGTTGAAGATGCCGCCGGAGGAGGCGGCGGTGATGGCGGAGGCGGGGAGGTAGGGGATGACGCTGTGGCCCATGCCGTCGCCATCGACGACGTAGAGGTTGCCGGCCTTGTCGGCGCCGATGAGGGTGTGGGTGCCGGGGATGAGGGCGGGTCCGGCGGAGAGGTCGGTGTCGTTATTGGACATGGCCTGCCAATTGACGGGAGTGGCCCAAGCGGAGAGCGAGGGCTGGGGGCCGGTGAGGCGGAGGAAGCTCTGGGAGAAGTTCTGCTGGCCGTCGTAATCGCCGTTGCCGCTGATGGCGTAGATGGAACCGGCGCTATCGGCGGCGAAGCCGCGGCCGGACTGCCAGAAGGCGCCGCCGTTGCCGTTGGGGGTGGCCAGAAAGACGCCGTTCGGGTGGGAGAGATCGGCGGCATCGTAGCTCATGATCCAGCCGTGCCACGGCGATTGATCGGCGTGGGAGCCGAAGCCGATGTAGACGCTTCCGTTGGCAAGCAGAAGGCCGGGGCGCTGAATATGCTGGAGGGGGTCGAAGGCGACGCTGCCGTTCGGTCCGGCGACGGTGGCCTGGATGGCGGTGGGGCCGTTGAGGCGTTCGGCGCCGGTGGCGAGGTCGAGGGCGTGCAGGGTGAAGGCTGGCGCGCCGTTGACCAGGGTTTCGGCGACGGCGTAGAGCACGCCGAGGGCGGGGTCGATGGCGGGGGTGGCGAGGATTCCGACCCGATCGCTGATGTCGCCGTAGGGAGTGCCGTAGAGCACTTCCGCTGGGACCGGGGGGCCGAGGTTGACGCTCCAGAGGGGGACGGGCGAGGAGGCGGGGGAGACGAAGGCGCCGGCATCGAACGCGTAGACGGTATTGTGCATGGTGGCGATGTAGAGCACGTTGCGCGCGGCGCCGCCGATCCGGATACCGGCGGCGTAGAGGGGCTGCGCGTAGACCTGGCCGTCGACCGGATAAGATCCGAGCTTGCCGAAAGTGGAGGGAGTTACGGTGGCGGGAGAGAGGCTAGTCTCCTGGAGGTTGGCGTTGGTCCGTTCGTTATTCCCATTGGCGGTGAGGATATTGGTTTGTGCGTAAGAGCACACGACGCCGATGACGGCGAGACAGAAGACCCTCATTCCACCTATTATGGACGAGTAAGTGAGGGTTTTCCAGTAAAAGTTAGTTATCGAAATAATAGCTTAGTGGAGCGTGTAAATAAGGAAGAAATTTGGGAACTTTTCCCGGCGGAGCGGGTTTAATGCGCCTACGGGGCGCCGATGGACAAGGTGGCGGTCTGCTGGCTGCTCTGTCCGCCGACTTCGAGTTGCAGGGGAACGGCGCCGCCGGGCGCGGCCGTGGCGGGGACCTGCAGGTTGACCTGGAGCACGCCTTCGACCATGCCGGGGGCGCCGCCGGCGTAGAGCACCTGGGCGGGCTGATTGCCGATCAGGGCGCCGAAGGGCAGAGTGACCTGGGGGAGCGCGGAGGCATCGACGATGCTGCCGTCGGGGGCGATCGGGGAGAGCACCCCGGCGCCGGTGGCGTAGAGCGTGATGACGGAGCCGGGGGCGGCGGGGTTGGCGGCGGAGTTGACGCTGCCGTCCTGGTTGACGACGATGGCGGGGCCGGCGCCGGAACCATCGGAGGAGAAGACGCCGGGGGTGGCCTGCGCCACCGGCACGGAAACAGGGAGAGACGCCTGGCCCAGGTATTGGACGGTGACCTGGGTGGAATTGGCGGAGAGGCCGAAGGGGACGATGGCGTTGACCTGGGAATCGCTGGCGTAGGTGACGGGCGCGGCGGCGCCGTCGAAGTAGACCTGGACGCCGGCGAGCGTGGTGGGCACCATGCCGGTGTTATCGAGGGTGAGAGGGGCGCCGCCGGCGGGTCCGAGGTGGGAGCCGAAGATGGCGATCATTTCGCCGGGGGAAACGGCGGCGGCATCGTAACTGGCGGCGTTGGCGATGGTGGCGACGGCTGGTAGCGTATCGGTGGCGGCGGGCAGCAGCCCGTAGACCTCGACCACGTTATCGAAGGTGGGGACGATGACGCGTCCATCGGCGACGGTGGGGGCGGCGAACTTGGAAACGGCGCCCATGCCGTCGCGCGCGGAGTTCACACTGCTGTCCCAGAGGACGACGGAAAGATCGGTGGCCTTGTAGGCGCGGAGCGCGCCGGGGGTGCCGTCGTTGTAATCGCCGGAGGTTTCCCAGAGGATGCCGGAGTTGGGATCGGCTCCGTTGGCGGAGAGGGTGAGGCCGATGCGCTCCCAGGGGAGCGGGTCGCTGGCGGCGGTGACGGGCACGCCGTCCACGGCGGCGCCGGTGACGCGGAACGCCTTGAGGGTGTCCTGGCTGCCCTGGACGTAGACGAGGGCGCTGGGGCCCTGGCTCCAGACGGCGAGGTTGAAGATGGAGCCGGTGGAGACCTGGGTGACGTTGGCGCCCTGCGGATCGGGCGTGGGGCTGTGGCCCATGTTGTCGCCGTCGATGACGTAGAGTTCGCCGGCCTTGTCGGCGGCGATCAGGGTGTGGGTGCCGGTGATGAGGGCCGGGCCGGCGGAGAGATCAAAGTCGTTTTCGACCATGGACTGCCAGTTCACCGGGGTGACCCATCCGGTGAGCGCGGGCTGGGCGCCGGTGAAGCGCAGGAAGCTCTGGGAGAAATTCTGCCGGCCGTCGTAATCGCCGTTGCCGCTGATGGCGTAGAGGGTGCCGGACTGGTCGGCGGCGACGCCGCGGCCGGACTGCCAGAAGCTGCCGCCGTTGCCGTTGGGTGTTGTGAGGAAGACGCCGTTCTGCTGCGTGAGGTCGCCGGCGTTATAGCTGACGAGCCAGCCGTGCCACGGCGCCTGATCGCCGTGGGAACCGAAGCCGATGTAGACGCTGCCGTTGGCGAGGAGCAGGCCGGGGCGCTGGATGTGCTGCAGGGGATCGAAGGCGACGGCGCCGGCGGAACCGGCGGCGGACATTTTGATGGTGGCGGGACCGTTGAGGCGCTCGGCGCCGGTGGCGAGGTCGAGGGCGTGGAGCGTGAAGACGGGGGCGCCGTTGACCAGGGTATCGGCGACGACGTAGAGCACGCCCTGGTTGAGATCGATGGCGCCGGTGCCGAGCACGCCGACTTCGCCGACGATATCGTCGTACGGCGTGCCGTAGAGGAGTTGGCTGGGGACGGAAGCGCCGAGGCTGACCTGCCAGAGCGGCGAGGCGGAGGCGCCGGGCGCGGAGAAGGCGTCGGCATCGAAAGCGAAGACGGTGTCGTGCATGGTGGCGATGTAGACCACGTTGCGCGCGCCCACTCCGGGGATGGCGATGTTGGTGGCGTAGAGGGGTTGGGCGTAGACCTGTCCATCGACGGCATAGGAACCGAGTTTGCCGAAGGTGGAGGCGCTTACTGTCGCGGGGGAGAGTTGGGTCTCCTGCAAATTGGCGTTGGTGCGGTCGTTGTTTCCGTTGACGGTAAGAATATTGGTTTGAGCGTGGGCGAGTATGGCGCCGAGAAGCAGCAAAGCGTAGACCCTCATGGTACGGAAGATGCGCGTGAAATACCGCGGATTACAAGGAAATTGAGGCCTTCAATATTTATGTGTCAGCGAATACCCGGGATGTGTAAAGGCGGGTAAAAGAATGAAAAGTAGTGGAACTTTTGGCTGAAATCCGGTTTAATGCGGGGCGCGGCGGCGGAGGGATTTGCGCTCGGCAACGCGCTGGCGTACAGTGAGGGGCGGTGGAGGACAGCCGATGCCATTTTGCTCAAATTGCGGCGCCGAGGTGAAGGGCGCCTTCTGCACACGATGCGGTTCCGCGGCTGCGGCGGGGGCCGGGCAGGCGCCGCCGGCGCAGGCGTCGCCGGTACAACCGACGCCGGTACAACCGACGCCGATGCAACCGCCGCCGGGCGCGATCCCGATGCCGATGCCGTCGCCGTCGCCGCGTGGGATGTCGAGCGGGGCGAAGGTGGCGTTGTGGGTGCTGGGCGGGATCGTGGTGCTGGTGATGCTCAGCGTGCTGGGGGTTGTGGCGGTTGGCTACTGGTTCGTGCGCAACCCGGGACTGGCGATCACGAAGATGATCACGGCGGCGAATCCGGATGTGGAAGTGGTGAACGTGGACAACGAGGGCAAGCGCGTGACGATCCGCAACCGGCACGACGGCAAAGAGGTGACGCTTTCCTTCGACGACGTAAAGAACGGGCGGTTTTCGTTATCGGCGGTGGATGAGAGCGGCAAGGTCGGGAAGGTGGAGATCGGCGAAGGCGCGGGCAAACTGCCGGGGTGGGTGCCGGTGTATCCCGGGGCGAAGGTGGAAGGGCATCTGACGGGCATGGGGGACGACGGGGACCGGATGGGCGAGGGCGGCATGTACAGCTTCACGTCGGCGGATCCGCCGGACAAAGTGATGAAGTTCTACCAGGACAAGGCCACCGAATTGGGGATGAAGGTGAACCTGACCACGGCGACGGCGGACGGCGGACACCTGTCGGCGGCGGACGAAGCCGACAATCAATCGCTGGTGGTTCTGTTGGGGAGCGGATCGGGCGGGGGCACGAGCGGCAACGTCACGTTCAAGCGGAAGCAGTAGGGGCGCTACCGCTTCCAGGCGACTTCGCGAATGGGTCCGACCCCGATGGCGAAGTTGAACGATCCGAAGAGGGCGAATCCGGCGGCGACCAGAAAGGCCAACTCGAAGTGGCCGGTCTTGTCCACGACGACGCCGGTGAGCCAGGGCGCGAGGACTCCGGCGAAATTGCCGAAGCCGTTCTGGAAACTGGTCCACTTGCCGGCGGCGCGGGGACCGGCGAGCGTCTGCGTGATGGCGAAGAGGTTGGACGTATAGACGCCGAAGGCAAGGCAGGCGGCGACCAGGAGCAGCATGGCCGCGTCGGAATCCTTAATAAAGGTCACGGGCACGATGATGGTGGCCAGCGCGAGGCCGGCGCCGGCGAATCCCTTGCGCACTTTCGTGGGCGAGTGGCCGGCGGCGATGAGGCGATCGCTGGCGTAGCCGGCGACGATGCAGGA
>JAFDVU010000223.1 GCA_018268835.1 Acidobacteriota bacterium
CGGCACGCGATACGTCACCGCGCTGCGGCGGATCGCCTTCTCGTCGTAGAAGGCGGGCGCCCCGGTGGTGGTGTAGATGGCCAGTTGGATGTTGCCGCCCTTGAGCAAGTCCACCGCGTTGGGACGCCCTTCGTTCACCTTGAAGATCGTCTTACAGGGCAAGCCGGCGGCGCGTAGCGCGTTGGCGGTACCGCGCGTGGCCACCAGCGAGAAGCCCAGTTCGGAGAAGCGCCGCCCGATATCCACGGCCTCCTGCTTGTGCCGGTCGTTCACGCTGATGAACACCGTGCCCTTATCGGGCAGCGGACTGCCGGCGGAGATCTGCGCCTTGAGGAACGCTTCGCCGAAGTTCATCCCCACCCCCATGACTTCGCCGGTGGAGCGCATTTCCGGCCCCAGCGCCGGATCCACGCCGTGGAATTTGTTGAACGGGAAGACCGGGCTCTTGACGAAATCCTGCGGCACCGAAAGCTTGCCCGTGGAGAAGCCGTAATCCTTCAGCTTCTTGCCCCACATCAGCCCCACCGCGATCTTGGGCAGCGCCACGCCCGTCGCCTTGCTCACGTACGGCACGGTGCGCGAGGCGCGCGGATTGACTTCGAGCACGTACACCTTGCCGTCCTGAATCGCGTACTGCACGTTCATCAGCCCGATGACGGTGAGCGCGCGCGCCAGCCGGATGGTGTAGTCCTCGATCGTCGCCAGCATCCCGGCGGAGAGCGATTGCGCGGGCAGCACGCAGGAACTGTCGCCGGAGTGCACGCCGGCTTCTTCGATGTGCTCCATGATGCCGGCGATCAGCACGTCCGTGCCGCCATCGGCGAGCGCGTCCACATCGACCTCGATCGCGTCCTCGAGAAAGCGGTCGATCAGCACCGGGCGGTCCTGCGAGAAGGTCACCGCCTCGCGCATGTACTGCCGCACCATGTCCTCGTCGTAGGCGATCACCATGGCGCGTCCGCCCAGCACGTAACTGGGCCGCACCAGCACCGGGTAGCCGATGCGCGCAGCCACCGCGCAGGCTTCTTCCACGCTGGTCGCGGTGCCGTTCTCCGGACACGGAATCTTCAGATCGTCCAGCAGTTTGCCGAACAGCTTGCGATCCTCGGCCAGGTCGATATTGGAAGGGTCGGTGCCGATGATCGGCACGCCCAGCCGCTTGAGCGGCAGCGCCAGGTTCAGCGGCGTCTGTCCGCCGAACTGCACGATCAGCCCGTCCGGCTTCTCGGTATCGACGATGTTGAGCACGTTCTCCAGCGTCAGCGGCTCGAAGTAGAGGCGATCGCTGGTATCGTAATCGGTCGAGACGGTCTCCGGGTTGCAATTGACCATGATCGACTCGACGCCCATCTCCTGCAGCGCGAAGGACGCGTGGCAGCAGCAGTAATCGAACTCGATGCCCTGCCCGATGCGGTTCGGCCCGCTGCCCAGGATCATGACCTTCTTACGGTCGGCGGGGTCGGCTTCGTCGCCGTAATCGTAGTTGGAGTAGAGGTAGGGTGTGAAGCTCTCGAACTCGGCGGCGCACGTATCCACGCGGCTGAACACCGCCTTGATGCCCAGTTCCTTGCGCCGGTTGCGTACGTCGATTTCCGTCGCGCCCCAGGTCTTGGCAAGCTGCGCGTCGCTGATGCCGTATCGCTTCGCCGCGCGGAACTCTTCACGCGTGGCGGCGATCAGGCTGGTCTTGGCCAGCGCACCCTCGTAGTCCACCACTTCCTTCATCTGGGTGAGGAACCACGGGTCGATGGCGGTCAGGTCGTGAAGCTCTTCCACCGTGTAGCCGTTGGCCAGCGCGAACCGCAGGTAGTTGAGCCGGTCCGGCGTGGGCGTGATCAGCTTCTTGGTGATCAGCGATTTTTCCAGCTTCTCGCTGCCGAACGCCTTGCCCGTCTCCAGGCTGCGTATGCCTTTCCAGAGCGCCTGCTTGAACGTGCGCCCGATAGCCATCACCTCGCCCACCGACTTCATCTGCGTGCCGAGGGTCGGGTCCGCGCCGGGGAACTTTTCGAACGCCCACTTGGGGATCTTCGCGACCACGTAATCGATGGTCGGCTCGAAGCAGGCGGGTGTCTTCAGCGTGATGTCGTTCGGGATCTCGTCGAGCCGGTAGCCCACCGCGAGTTTGGCCGCGATCTTGGCGATCGGGAAGCCGGTGGCCTTGGAAGCGAGCGCCGAACTGCGCGACACGCGCGGGTTCATCTCGATCACCACCATGCGCCCGTTCTGCGGGTTGATGGCGAACTGCACGTTGCTGCCGCCGGTGTCCACGCCGATCTCTCGCAGGCACGCCAGCGCGCCGTCGCGCATCATCTGGTATTCGCGGTCCGTCAGCGTCTGCGCCGGCGCCACCGTGATCGAATCGCCGGTGTGCACGCCCATGGGATCGAAGTTCTCGATCGAGCAGATGATGATGCAGTTGTCGGCGAGGTCGCGCATCACCTCGAGTTCGTATTCCTTCCAGCCGAGCACGCTCTCTTCGAGCAGCACTTCGTGCACCGGGCTCAGGTCCAGCCCGCGCTCCAGGATCTCGACCAGTTCTTCCTTGTTGTACGCGATGCCGCCGCCGGTGCCGCCCAGCGTGAAACTCGGGCGCAGGATGCAGGGGTAGCCGATGCGTTCGGCGAAGTCCAGTCCCCCGGCGACCGTGGTCGCCAGTTGCGATTGCGGCGTCTCCAGGCCGATCGAGCGCATCGCATCCTTGAACAGCAGCCGGTCCTCGGCCTTCTTGATCGCGTCCAGCTTGGCTCCGATCAGCTCGACGCCGTATTTATCCAGCACGCCGGCCTCGGCCAGTTCCACCGAAAGGTTCAACCCGGTCTGCCCGCCCACGGTGGAGAGCAGCGCGTCCGGACGCTCGCGGCGAATGATCTCTTCCACGTAAGCGCGGGTGAGCGGCTCGACGTACGTTTTATCGGCCAGGTTCGGGTCGGTCATGATCGTGGCCGGGTTGGAGTTGACCAGGATCACTTCGTAGCCGTCGGCGCGCAGCGCCTTGGTAGCCTGCGTGCCCGAGTAGTCGAATTCGCAGGCCTGGCCGATGATGATGGGGCCGGAGCCGATGATCAGGATGCGGTGCAGGTCGTTGCGGCGCGGCATGGTTACTTCGCCTCCCGCATCAGCTTGGTGAAATCCTCGAACAGGTAGTGCGAATCGTGCGGCCCCGGCGCCGCCTCTGGATGATACTGCACGCAGAAAACCGGGTGGCTGCGGTGGCGGAATCCTTCCAGCGTCTGATCGTTCAGGTTCACGTGGGTGATTTCTACCTCGTTGAGATTGAGCGAATCGGGATCCACGGCGAAACCGTGGTTGTGGGAGGTGATCTCCACTCTCCTGGTGATTTCGTTGCGCACCGGGTGGTTGGCGCCGCGGTGTCCGAATTTCAGCTTGTACGTCTTGCCGCCCATCGCCAGGCCCAGCAACTGGTTGCCCAGGCAGATGCCGAAGATCGGCTTCTTCCCGATGAGCTTGCGGATGTTGCCCACCTGCGCGGTGAGCGGCTCCGGATCGCCCGGTCCGTTGGAGAGGAAGATGCCGTCGGGGTTGAGCGCGAGCACGTCCTCCGCGCTCGTCAGCGCCGGCACCACCGTCACGCGGCAGCCCGAGTGCACCAGCCTCCGCAGAATATTGTGCTTGATGCCGAAATCGTAGGCCACCACGTGGAACTCGGTCGCGCGCGGCGTGCCGGTCAGGTCGGAGGGCGAGCAGGAATCCACCGGCAGCGTCCACTCGTAGCGTTCACTCGTGGTAACGCGGCTGGCCAGGTCCAGCCCGGCCATGGTGGGAATCGAGCGCGCGCTCTCGACCAGCGCCGCGGCATCCGAGCGCGTAGTGGAAAGCACACCCCGCATCACGCCGCGCGTCCGCAGGTGGCGGACCAGCGTGCGCGTATCGATCTCGCTGACGATGGGCACGCCGGCGCGCGAAAGAAACGCGTCCGCCGTGGCATCGCTGCGCCAGTTGCTGGCCAACGGAGAGAACTCGCGCACCACCAGCCCTTCGATGTACGGGCCGCGCGATTCGTTGTCCTCGGAACTGGTTCCGTAGTTGCCGATCTGCGGGTTCGTGAGGATCACAATCTGTCCCGCGTAGCTCGGGTCGGTGAAGACTTCCTGGTAACCGGTGAGTGCCGTGTTGAAGACAACTTCGCCGGACCGCTCGGTGGGCGCACCAAAACTCTTGCCCTCGAAGACGGTCCCGTCTTCCAAGGCGAGGATGGCAGTGTTCAATTTAGGGGTTCCTCCCAGGGAGTGGATAACTTTCAGTTTAGCAGATGTGATGTCGTCGTCCGCGCTCCCGATTTGCGCGCCCCGGCACAGTACAATTGTAAGTAATGGCTCCTTTGACCCGCGGCTTTGGCGGGCGCTTCTGGGCTCTGGTTCTGGCCACCTTCCTGGGATTCCTCGGAATCGGTACGGTCCTCCCCATGCTCGCGCCGCATGTCCGCTACGCCTTGCATGGGACCGATCAGGACGTCGGCTTCGTAGTCGGCGTATTCTCCTTCGTCGCCCTCGCCGGACGCCTCATCGCCGGACCGCTGGCCGACCGGCGCGGACGCAAAATCGCGTTCCTCACCGGCCTTCTCTGCTGCGGACTCGCCGGAGCCGCGTACCTCGCGCCGCTGGGCATCGCCGGCGCCTATCTGGGCCGCGTCCTGCAGGGCTTCGGCGAAGCCTGCCTCTATACCGGCTGCGCGGCGTGGGCCGTGGAAGTCGGCGGCGTGGAAAACAGCGGACGCAGCCTCAACTATCTGAGCAGCGGAATCTGGGGCGGCATCTCCATGGGCCCCGTCGTCGGCCAGTGGCTGGGCTCCTTCGAGCGAGCCGCCGCCATGCAGTTGACCGCCGCCGCCATTGCCTTCGTTGTGGTGACCCGCATCCGCGAAGATTACACGCCGCACGAACACGCGCACACCGGTGGATGGCTGCCCGCGGGCATCCTGGCCCCGGGACTCGCCACCGGCTTCGTCAACGTGCACTACCCCGTGGTCGCGGGCTTCCTGGTCCTGCACCTGGAATCGCGCGGCCACTCCGGACCCGCCGCCTTCTCCGCCTACGCCCTGATGGTGCTGCTCTCGCGCTTCTTCCTCGGCGGACTGCCCGACCGCATTCGCCCCTCGATCACCTATTACGCGGGCCTCGCCTTCATGGCCGCGGGGCTGGTGTGGGTCGCCGCCCCGTCCGGGCGCGTGCCCGCCATCGCCGCCGCCGCCATCCTCGGCTTCGGCTTCTCCTTCCCCTGGGGCGCGGTGGCGTCGGTGGTGCTGCGGCGCGCGCATCCCTCGCAGCACGGTCGCGCCGTCGGCATACTCAGCGCCTTCTACGATCTGTTCGTGGGAATCAGTTCCTTCGTGGCGGGAGGGGTTGCGCACAGTTTCGGATACCGTGCGGCGTTCCTGATGGCGGCGGGCGCCATCGTGGTGGCGGCCGTCATCGGCCGGTGGGTCTTCAGCGACCAAGCCGACCGCGTATCGGCGGACCCGGAGCCCGTCTGCGTGTCGGCCCACTGAAGAGGGTGCGGGGCAGGCGGCCTTCACCCGCCCCGCGAGAACTACTACGCCGTGACCGTTTCGGACTGGTAACGCTTCGCCATCTCGTCGAGCGAGGTCGGAGCGTAGTCCTTGGCGTGGCCTGCCTGGCCGAACTGCGTCATGCGCAGCGCCACAACCTTCTTCATCGCATCGCGCGCCGGCTTCAGGTAGCTGCGCGGATCGAATTCTTCCGGCTTCTCCATGAACACCTTGCGGATGGCGCCCGTGATGGCCAGCCGGTTGTCGGTATCGACGTTGATCTTGCGCACACCGTTCTTGATGCCGAGCTGGATCTCTTCCACCGGCACGCCCCACGTCGGCTTCAGCTTGCCGCCGTACTGGTTGATGATGTCCTGCAGATCCTTGGGCACGCTGGAGGAGCCGTGCATCACCAGGTGGGTGTTGGGCAGCTTCTTGTGGATCTCGATCAGGCGATCCATCTTCAGCGTCTCGCCGGTCGGCTTGGAGGTGAACTTATACGCGCCGTGGCTGGTGCCGATGGCGATCGCCAGAGCGTCCACGCCGGTTGCCTTCACGAATTCCACCGCCTGCTCGGGATCGGTCAGGTGGCTCAGTCCGTCGAGACCCGCGCCGTGTCCGTCTTCGATGCCGCCCAGGCAGCCGATCTCGCCTTCCACCGTCACGCCCTTGGCGTGCGCCATCTCCACCACCTTGCGGGTGGCTTCCACGTTGTACTCGAACGTGGAGGGCGTCTTGCCGTCGGGCATCAGGGAACCGTCCATCATCACGCTGGTGAAGCCCATCTCGATGGCGCTCTGGCAGGTCTCCGGGCTGTTGCCGTGATCCAGATGCAACACGGTCGGAATCTCGGGATAGATCTCGGTCGCCGCCAGCATCAGGTGATACAGGAAGCGGTCCTGGGAGTAGGCGCGCGCACCGCGGCTCGCCTGAATGATCACCGGAGACTGCGTTTCGCGCGCCGCTTCCATGATCGACTGAATCTGTTCCATGTTGTTGACGTTGAATGCGCCAACACCGTAGCCGCCCTTCGCTGCTTCGTCGAGGAGCTGCCGCATCGAGACTAGAGGCATATGAGTTGAATCTCCTTCAAAGGTATGTTTGATTGCGTGAAAGGTATACCGAACTCTGTAATCCTCACGCTAGCACGAATCTCCAAATAGCGGCAATTCCGCCCCCTTTCGGGCGGTGGTACCTTAGGCTGGTGGCCCTCAGCGAATCCGCCGGGAAGAGCCCGGCCCCAGGTATGCTCGCGGACATTCCGCGCCTGATCACGTCCTATTACACGGAGAAGCCCGACCCAGCCGACCCCGCGCAGCGTGTGAGTTTCGGCACCAGCGGACACCGCGGCACCTCCCTCGACTCCAGCTTCAACGAAGACCACATCCTGGCCATCACCCAGGCCATCTGCGAATACCGCGCGGCCAACGGCGCGGAGGGGCCGCTGTTCCTCGCCAAGGATACCCACGCGCTCTCCGAACCCGCCCACGCCAGCGCACTCGAAGTGCTCGCCGCCAATGGCGTGCCCGTGATGGTGGACGACGCCCTCGGCTACACCCCCACCCCGGCGCTCTCCCACGCCGTACTCGCCTACAACCGCGGACGCACCGGCGGTTTCGCCGACGGCATCGTGATCACGCCCTCGCACAATCCGCCCGGCGACGGCGGCTTCAAGTACAACCCGCCCAACGGCGGACCCGCCGATACCTCCGCCACCAAAACCATCCAGGACCGCGCCAACCGCATCCTCGCCGAAGGACTGCGTCCCGTGCGCCGCGTCTCCCTCCGCCAGGCGCTCGCCGCCGCCACGCGCCACGACTACGTTTCCGCCTACGTCAACGACCTGGCGAGCGTGCTCGATCTCGACGCCGTCCGCGGCGCCGGACTCGCGCTCTGCGCCGACCCGCTCGGCGGCGCCGGTGTCGCCTACTGGGGACGCATCGCCGAACGCTACCATCTGAACCTCGCCATCCAGCACGATCGCGTCGACCCCACCTTCCGCTTCATGCGCGTCGATTGGGACGGCAAGATCCGCATGGACTGCTCCTCGCCCCACGCCATGGCCGGGCTCATCGAGCTAAAGGACCGCTACGACGTCGCCTTCGCCTGCGATACCGACCACGACCGCCACGGCATCGTGGCGCGCAGCGCCGGACTGCTGAATCCGAACCACTACCTCGCGGCGGCGATCTCCTACCTGTTCGCCCACCGCCCCGGATGGAGCGGCGGCGCGGGCATCGGCAAGACGCTGGTCTCCAGCAGCATCATCGATCGCGTCGCGCTGAAACTCGGCCGCCGCCTCGTGGAAGTGCCGGTCGGCTTCAAGTGGTTCGTCGATGGCCTGCTCTCCGGCACGCTCGGATTCGGCGGCGAAGAGAGCGCGGGCGCCAGTTTCCTGCGCCTCGACGGCCGCGTGTGGACCACCGATAAAGACGGCATCATCCTGGCCCTGCTCGCCGCCGAGATGACCGCGCGCACCGATCGCGATCCGGGCGAAATCTACCGCGAACTCACCGCCGAGTTCGGCGCGCCCGTGTACCAGCGCATCGACGCCCCGGCATCGCCCGAACAGAAGGCCGCCCTCGCGAAGCTCTCGCCCGAACAGGTCCCGGCGAAGGAACTGGCCGGCGACCCCATCACCGCGATGCTCACCGCGGCGCCCGGCAACGGCGCCGCCATCGGAGGACTCAAGGTCGCGACCGCGCGCGGCTGGTTCGCCGCCCGCCCCTCCGGCACGGAAAACGTCTACAAGCTCTACGCCGAGAGCTTCGCCGGCGAAGAGCACCTGCGGCGCATACAAGACGAAGCACGCGAAGTGCTGGCACACGTTCTCAGCGCCTAGTGCGTGCTAAATTCAGAGCAGTGGATCCGCAAACCAGTCTGGCGGGAAGAGACGAAAAGCACTCGGCGGCGCTGACCTCCCTGCTCGCGGCGATCGGCCTCACCGCGTTCAAACTGGTGGTGGGGCTGCTCACCGGTAGCCTCGGCATCCTCGCCGAAGCCGCGCACTCCGGGCTCGACCTGGTCGCCGCCGGCATGACGCTGGTCGCCGTGCGCGTCTCCGCGCGCCCGCCGGACCGCACCCACCACTACGGTCACGGCAAGGTGGAGAACCTCTCGGCGATGTTCGAGACCGTGCTGCTGCTGGCCACCTGCGCGTGGATCGTCTGGGAGGCCACGCGCCGCCTGCTCCTCTACGAAGTCAAGGTGGAAGTCAACGTCTGGTCCTTCGTGGTCATGGGCACGTCGATCGTGATCGATGTCTCGCGCTCGCGCGTCCTCGCGCGTACGGCGAAGAAGTACAACAGCCAGGCGCTCGAAGCCGACGCCCTCCACTTCCAGACCGATATCTGGAGTTCGGCCGTGGTCATCCTCGGACTCATCGGCGTGAAACTCGGGGCCAGCTTCCCTGCCCTCCAGTGGATGCAGGAGGCCGACGCGGTGGCCGCGCTCTGCGTCTCCGCCATCGTGGTCTGGATCAGTTGGCAGCTCGGCAGGCGCACCGTGGACGCGCTGCTCGATTCCGCGCCCGCCGGGATGGAAGAACGCATCCTGACCGCGGTCGCGGCCGTCCCCGGCGTGCACAACTGCCACAACGTTCGCGCCCGCTACTCCGGCCCCGCGCTTTTCATCGACCTGCACGTGCTGGTGGACGGCAGCCAGAGCCTGTCCGACGCCCACGCCCTCACCGAAACCATCGAGGGCGTGATCCGCGGAATCGCCCCCGGCGCCGACGTCACCGTCCACCCCGAACCCATGTAACGTCGGCCTCCGGCCGACCTTTGGATCGAACCGCAAGCGCTCAGGCTTTCGACACACCGTGCCCCTCACCGCGCCGGATCGATCTGGTACGCCTGCCCGCCGAGCACCACCAGCAGCGGTTCATTCACCGCCAGATACTGCGCCATCACCCCGCCGTGCGATGCCGCAAGCTCAAAGTACTCCTTGCTGAACTGCACCACGTGGATCGCCGTCCGCGCCTGCTCCGCCGTGACCGTGGAATCCTGCCAGACGCCGCCCTTGCGGAAGAACGTCTTCTGCCCGATCTGCTGCATCGCGTTCGTGGCTTGAGGGGGCGGAGGTGGGAGCGCCATCGGCGCGGCCGCGGCCTGCAACTGGCCCTTGAAACTGCGCTGGTTCACGCCGGAGGCGCCGGAGACGTCCCGCAGTTGCATGGCCACGGACTCCGCCGCCACCGTGATGTTCTGGCGCCGCGCGCTCAGGTTCACGTCCTCGTCGGCAAGGAACGATGTGTACGGCGTGAGGATGCCGTAGCGCTGTGACAACGATACCAGTTCGTCGACCAGTTCCTGGTTGCGGCCGTGCAGATCCAGTTCGTCGATGATCTCGCCGATGCGCCGCGTGGCCCACACCCGCGCCACGAACGCGTTCGTCTCCGCCGGGCTGGACGCCGCAAAGTCCGCGTGATAGGTGAACTCCCGCCGCTTGCCGGAGGTCATGCCGGTGAGACGGATGCGCGCCGCGCCGCCCGCCCGATACCGCCCCGCGAGCACGAGTTGATCCCCCCGGAACAGATCCGGCATCCGCCTCGGATAGACCCGCGAGATCGCGCCTCCATCCAACTCGACGTCCACCGCGACCCCGGTCATCATCGGCGAGCCGATCTTCGCGTATAGCGCCGAAACCGGCGCTTCGATGCTCTCGTTGGGACGCACGTAAGCGCTCTGCCCGCGGGTTTCGCGCGCGATCCCTTCCAGCAGCCGCGCATTCACGTCGAAGCCGATCCCGAACGCGAAGACCCGCGCCTGCGCGTGGTTCTCCTGCGCGGCGTTGGCCACAATGCGCGCTTCCTGCGTCTCGCCCGCGGTCGGCTGCCCATCGGTGAGCAGGATCAGATAATTCGGCCGCGCCGGATCGTCCACCATGCGCAGCCCCGTGCGCAACGCGCCGTCGATATTCGTGCCGCCGCCGGCGGAGATGCCCTCCACCCAACTCTGCGCCGCGCGGATCGTCTCCGGCGTGACGCCCTGCAACTCCGGGCGGAACGCGTCCACGTCGGAATCGTAGGCCACGATGTTGAACGTGTCGCCCGGTTCCAACTGCCGCACCAGGAAGTCCAGCGCGGACTTCGCCTGCCGGATCTTCTCGCCGCTCATGCTGCCGGAGCGGTCGCAGAGGAAGACCATCGTCTTGCCCACGTGCGCGGTCCGCGCCGTGCTCTGCTCCGGCGTCGCCAGCAGCAGGAAGTAGCCGTCCTCCCCGCCTTCCGGCTTATAGCTGAGCACGTTCAGCCCCACCGCCGCGGCTTCCGTGCCGTAGAGCAGGCGCAGATCGTCGGGACGCGCCACGTCGCGCAGACGCAGCTTGCAGATCGCGTGGGTCGAATCCGGACGCGCGATATCCGCCTGGTGCGTCGGGCTGTACACCGTGCGGATCGGCGCCGCGGCCGCGATGTTCACCGTCACCGCCAGGCTCTCTACCGG
>JAFDVU010000224.1 GCA_018268835.1 Acidobacteriota bacterium
GCGGTCACGGAAATGGTGGAACTGGCACCGGCGGGAGTCGTGACCGTGACCTGCGTGGGCCCGGCCGGGATATCCGGCGCCAGCAGGTTGATCTGCGTGGGACTGACATAGTAAAGATACGCGCGCTGGGAGCCGATGGTGGCGGTGACGCCATCGAGCGACGTGGGCAGTTTCCCGTTCACGATGGCGTTGGCCCAGGTGTCGTTGACCGGCGAAAGGCTGCTGCCCTCGATCGTCACCCACGAACCGGCGACGATGCCGGGCTGGAAACTGGCGCCGTTGACGATTCCGCTGGCGGAGATCGTGGGCGAGGCGGGATGGTTGCCGGTGGTGACCTCGCGCACGCGGTTGTTGCTGGTATCGGCGATGTAGAAGTTGCCGCTGCGATCCACGGCGACGTCGCCGGGGTGGTTGAGGCCGGCGCTGGTTGCCGGGCCGCCGTCGCCCGAGAAGCCCGCGATCCCGTTGCCGGCGACGGTGGTGATCGAGCCCCCTGCATCGACCCCGCGCACGCGGTTGTTGCCGGGGTCGGGGATGTAGAGGTTGCCTGTGCTATCTACAGCGAGGCCGACGTGGGAACTGGACAGATTCAGCCCGGCCGCGGTGGCGGGGCCGCCGTCGCCGGAGAAGCCTTTGGTGCCGTTGCCCGCCACCGTGCTGATGATGCCCGCGGCATTGACCTTGCGGATGCGGTTGTCGCCGATGTCGGCGATGTAGAGGTTGCCGGCGCCGTCCACGGCGAGCCCGCCGGGGAGGAGGAGGCCGGCGCCGGCGGCGGGTCCACCATCGCCCGAGAAGCCGATCGCTCCTCCGGCGATGGTAGTGATCGTTCCGGAGGAATCGACTTTGCGGATGCGGTTGTTGCTGTCTGCGATATAGAGATTGCCCGCCGCATCCACGGCCACGGCGTTGGGTGCGAAGATGCCGGCACTGGTGGCGGGGCCGCCGTCGCCTGAGTAGCCGGTCGATCCGTTGCCTGCGGCGGTTGTGATGGTACCCGACGGGTCCACTTTGCGGACACGATTATCCAGGCTATCGGCGATGTAGACGTTGCCCGCGGAATCAGCGGCGAGTCCTGTGGGCGTGAAAAGGGAGGCACCGGCGGCCGGTCCGCCGTCGCCGCCGAAGCCGTAGTTGCCGTTGCCGGCGAAGGCGCTGATGGTGCCCGCGGCATTCACCTTCAGGACCCTGTTGCTCACGGCGTCCGCGATGTAGAGATTGCCGTAGGGATCGAGCGCGATCGCGCCGGCGCCGGCCGCGGCACTGGTGGCCGGGCCGCCAGTGCCGGAGAACGGAACGTTCCCGTTGCCGGCGACCGTGGTGATGATGCCCTGGGCGGCGGGCGCGTTCACCGTGAGTTTGACCGGGATGGACAGCGGCGTATTGCCGGTTCCGCTAGGCGTGAGAGTGATGGTCCCGTTATAGCTTCCGGCGGGCACGCCCGAGGGATCCACCGAAATGGTGAGGGTGTTGTTGATGTTGCCGCTGGTAGGGTTTACGGACAGCCACTTGCCGCCGGACGTGGTGGTGACGCTGGCGGTAAAGGTGAGGCTGCTGCCCGGGCTGATGACGACCACCGTCTGGGCTGGCGGCGCGGGGGCTCCGGCGTTCACCGAGAAGGAAAGCGACGCCGGGTTGGCGATGATGGGCGAGGCGGGCGCGCCGGAGGAGACCTCGCGCACGCGGTTGGCGCCGGGGTCGCTGACGTAGACGTTGCCGGCGGGATCGACCGCCACGCTGGAGATGACGGTGAAGACGGCGCCGATGGCGGGACCGCCGTCGCCGTTGCCCAAGCCTGTGTTCAGGGCGCCGCCGGCGAAGGTGCTGATGATGCCGGCGGTGTTGATCATCCGGATCCGATTGGTGCCGGCGTCGCAGAGGTAGAGGTTGCCGGCCGGGTCCACGGCGACCCAAACGGGGGTCATGCCGGCGTTGGTGGCGGGTCCGCCGTCGCCGGTGGGGATGCCGGTGCCGTTGCCCGCGATGGTGGTGATGATGCCGCTGGTGTCGATTTTGCGGACGTGGGTGGCGTTGTCGGCGAAGTAAAGATTGCCCTGGCTATCGACGGCGATTCCCTGAGGGAGGGCGAGAGTGGCGCTGGTCGCGGGTCCGCCGTCGCCCGAGTAGCCCTGCTGGCCCGTGCCGGCGATGGTGGTGATGATGCCGGCGGTATCGACTTTGCGGATGCGGTTGGCGGTGGTTTCGGCGAGATAGAGGTTGCCGGCCGAATCGGAGACGGCGCTGGTGCAGAAGAAGGTGGCGGCGGTGGCTGGTCCGCCGTCGCCGGATTCGCCGGGGAAGGGGCCTCCGGCGATGACGGCAGCGGAGCCGTCCGGAGTGACCTTGACGATGCTGGAGCCCTGGGAGATGTACAGGTTGCCGGCTGCGTCGGAGGAGACGCTGTTGGGGAAGAGGTACAAGGAGGTGGCGGGAGTAGCCGCGGTGCTGGCGGGCGTCGAACCGCCGCCGGCGATGGTGTTGATGACGCCGTTGGTCACCTTGCGGACGCGATTGTTTCCGCCATCGACGATGAGCAGGTTCCCTGTGCGATCGACGCCGGCGGTGAGGATCGCGCCCGCCCCCGGTCCCGCGCCGAGTGTAGCGGCAGTAGCGTTACCACCGTCGCCGGAGAAGCCCCTGGCTCCCGTGCCGGCGGCGGTGGTAACGACGGCCTGCGCGCGGCAGGCGCCGGGGAGCCCGCACCCCAATACTAGTAGAAATGGAATCGAAAGTTGTGCCGCGAGTCTGTTGGTCATTGATGCCCTCCTGATGTTGGCGCGTGTGTGAAGATGCTGGCACAGTATTGGGCCGGCCGGCAATAAAGAATCGCTCAAGAATTCTTAATTGCCCCTTCAGTGCGTGTTTTTGAACATTGGGTTGTAGTTGGACCGGGGCGCCCGGAGTCTTAGGATGGGAGAGGGAGGCGCCATGCGGTACAGGTGCGGTTCCTGTCTTTGCGGCCTGGCGGCGGCTGCGTGCTTCGCACAGTCGCAGGGCACCCCGGCAGTAAGCCTGATCGCTGGCGCGGCCGGGACGGGCGACTGGTGGACGGGCGTTCCCCAGGGATCAATCTTTTCGGTGTACGGCACGAGCCTGGCGCCATCGGTGGCGCAGCCGGCGGGGTTGCCGCTGCCCACGGCGCTGAACGGGGTCCGGGTGCGGATCTGGGCGGATTACGCGCGCACCGGCGCGCTGGGCGAGGCTCCGCTGCTCTACGTTTCTCCGGGGCAGATCAATGCCGTACTGCCGCCGGCCATTCCGGCCGGCATCCGTTACGCGACGGTGGCGGTAGGCGACGTGGAAAGCCCGCCGGCATCGATCCAGGTGACGGCGGGGCGCTTCACGGCGTTCGCGATGAATTCGGCGGGCACGGGACCGGCGGCGATCCAGCAGGTGGATGCGGCGGGCTATCCGTGGCTCAACCGGTTGAGCGCGCCGGCGATTCCCGGGCAGGCAATGACCCTGTGGGGCACGGGGCTGGGCACGGCCACCGCGGTGAGCGTGCTGGTGGCGGGCGTTCCGGCGGAGACGCTGTACGCGGGGCCGGCGCCGGGCCTGCCGGGTGTGGACCAGATCAACTTCGTGCTGCCCGCGGGCGTGCCGCGGCGCTGCTTCGTCCCCCTGGTGGTGCGGACCGGGGCGGCGGCGAGCGGCGTGGTGACGATGGCTGTGTCGGCGGATGGGGGGCCGTGCGCGAGCGAATTCGGGCTGTCGCGTGAGGTACTGGCGAGGCTCGATGGCGGAGGCGTGGCGCGCGGGGCGGTGTTGAGCGTCACCACTTCGACGGATGCGGCGACGGGGGCGGTGACGCAGCAGGCGGAGGCTTGGGTGGCGGAGTACGATGCCGCGTCGCTGAGCGTGCCGGCCACGCGCGATCTGCTGCCGCTGGGGGATGGGGACGGGGTGTGCTCGGAGCGGTCGTATACGTGGCGGCTGCACCAGGAGGCTCCCCTGCTGGAGAGCGGGATCTACGGGTTGCGGCGCACCGGAGCCTGGCTGAGCGCGAACTGCATCGGCCCGTCGCCGGGGACGGATGGGGTGTATCGGGGGCAGGGGTGCGCCTCGCAAGCGTATTGGTTGAGCGGAGCGGGCTTTCAGGGGTCGGGGCCGCTTCCGGCGGCGAAGTTGGCGGGGACGGTGGGGATCACGGGCGTGGAGGGGACGAAGGTGGCGTGGTCGGCCGCGCCCTCGTCAGCGGGCGATCGGATGGTACTGACGGTGGGATCGGCGTTTTCTTACGGGGGAAACATCTTCGGGCCTACCAGCGAGGTCAACGAACTGGCGTGCCAGGTGGGGGCGGACCGGAGCGCGGCGGAGTTTCCGGCGGCGGCCTCGGGCTGGGCAGTCTCCAAGCCGGACCGGATGGGGCCGGCGGTCGCGCTTACGGATGTGGCGTACCAGATGTTGGATCCAGGGAGTTCGGGGCTGGACTTTGTGTTGGTGCGGACGCGGACTCTGGCTGTAGCGGGCCAGTAAGTTCGCTGAGGATGCGCTGGGCGACCGATTTGCCGCGCTCGCCGACTTCGCCGGCGGGTCCGACGCAGGAGGGGCAGCCGGCTTCGCAGGGGCAGGCGGAAATCAGGCCGCGGGTCTTCTGTAAAAGGTCCGTGGCCATGCGAAAGAGCGGCGCGCTCTGGCCGATGCCGCCGGGGTACATGTCGTAGAGGTAGAGGTTGGGCTCGAAGAGGGTGCCGCCCTCGACTTTTTCGCTGAGGGCGACGCCGAGGTCGCGCGGATCGCACATGAGGAGCAGGGCGGCGACGGTGCGCAGGGCGTTGCCGAGTCCGTTGATGCCGCTCTGGCGCTCGGTAGGGGTGAATTCGGCGAGGCGGGAGAGGAAGTCCGCGGGGAAGTGGAGCCAGAAGGCGGTGGTGTGCATCTCCTGCTCGGGCATATTCAGGTTGCCCGCGCCGACGTTTTCGTTGGTGTAGAACTTGATTTTCTTGAAGCCGACGATCTGGCGGTTGACGCGCACGTCGCCGTGGGCGCGGCGGGCGCCGGAGAGCGCATCGCTTTCGACTTCTTCGAGGGTTTTGACCTGGGTGTAGTCGATGGCGTCGGTGTAGTAATCGCAATCCACGCTTTTGACGTAGGCCTTACGCTCGGTGTAATCGAAGCGCTCGACGTGGTACTGGCGGGCTTCGTGGAGGTAGATGGCCTTTTCGTGGAGGGTGGTGAGCGCGGTGGTGTAGGCGACCTCGGCGATGACCTTGGGTTCGGCGGTGATATCGACGACGACGAAGTTGTCGCTGGAGATGGAGCGCAGGCTGGTGGCGTCGGCGGGGTAGGTGTCGCTGGTCCAGTGGAAGGCGCCGGCGGAGTGGTGGAGGAAGCCGGTCTCTTCAAGGAAGCGGCAGATTTCGGAGAGGTCGTGGGGGCCGAAAGGTTCGCCGTCGCGGAGGGGGAGTTCGAAGGCGGCGCACTTGACGTGGGCGAGCAGGATTTCCAGGTTTTGGGGGTTGATGTAGGCGTGCTCGGGGGAGCGCTCGAAGAAGTAGCCGGGGTGCTCGACGATGTATTGATCGAGGGGGGCGCTGGAGGCGACCATGACGGCGGCGCTGGTGCCCTGGCGGCGTCCGGCGCGTCCGGCGCGCTGCCAACTGGAGGCGATGGTGCCCGGATATCCGGCCATGACGACGGCGTCGAGCGAGCCGATGTCGATGCCGAGTTCGAGCGCATTGGTGGCGACGACGGCGCGGATTTCGCCGTCGCGGAGTTTGCGTTCGATTTCGCGGCGCTCGCGCGGGAGGTAGCCGCCGCGATAGCCGCGCACACTGTCGGAGGGGATGGGGCCGCGGTCGCAGGCGTCCTTGAGGTAGGTGACGAGGATTTCGGTGGCCAGGCGGTTGTTGGCGAAGACCAGGGTCTGGAGTTTGTTCTCGATGAACTTGAGCGCCATGCGGCGCGATTCGGCGATATAGCTGCGGCGGATGCCTAGCTGGCGGTTGACCACGGGCGGGTTGTAGAAGATGAAGAACTTTTCGCCGCGCGGGGCGCCGTTGCGATCGATCAATTCGAACGGGGCTTCAACCAGGGCTTCGGCGAGTTCCCGCGGATTGGCGATAGTGGCGGAGCAGCAGATGAACTGGGGGCGGGAATTGTAGAATTCGCAGATGCGGCGCAGGCGGCGCAGCAGGTTGGCGAGGTGGCTGCCGTAGACGCCGCGGTAGTAGTGCAGCTCGTCGATGACGATGTAGCGCAGATTTTCGAAGTAGCGCGCCCAGCGGGTGTGGTGGGGCAGGATGCCGGAGTGCAGCATGTCCGGGTTGGTGAGCACGACATTGGCGCGCTGGCGGATGGCGCGGCGGGCGTCCTGAGGGGTATCGCCGTCGTAGGTGAAGGCGCGGATGTCGCTGCCCATCTCTTCGACGACGGAGTGGAATTCGTGGAGCTGGTCTTCGGCGAGCGCCTTGGTGGGGAACAGGTACATGGCGCGGGCGCCGGGGTCGTTGAGCAGGAGGTTGAGAACGGGCAGGTTGTAGCAGAGGGTCTTGCCGCTGGCGGTGGGGGTGACGATGACCACGTTGCGGCCGCCGTGGATGCGGTCGAAGGCTTCGGCCTGGTGGGAGTAGAGGCGGGCGATGCCGCGGGCGGCGAGGACGTCGCGGAGGCGCGGATCGACGGCGGCGGGGATATCCGCGAAGACGCCCTCAGAGGGCGGCTGATGGTGGATGGCGCGGACGGCGGAATCGGGTTCGCGGTGGACTTCGCGGAAGTGGGAGACGACGGATTCCAGGGACTGGCGGGGAGAGAGCGAGAGATCCTTGGAAAAATCGGGGAAGCCGAGCGAGAGGTTCATTTCTTCGCCTTTTGTTTGCTGATATCCAGCTTAGCAAAAAGGCGGCGCGACAGCGGTGCTGGGATCAGGATTTGCGCGGCTAATGTTGGCGAACGAACTCGTAGCGTTCCAAAGTGGCGGCGACCTGGAATCCGCCGCCGTTTTGCACGGACTGGCCGGAGCGGAGGATCTTGCCCATGCAGCGCAGGATCACGGACTGGGGGCCATCGTGATTGAGGGTGATGACGTATTCGATGGGGCCGCCCAACTCGGGGTGCCGTTCGGTGGTGAACAGGACCCCGGCGGAGCTGATGTTCTTGGTGACGCCAGCAAATGCGACGCGTTCGACACCGGAACGGGTGACGGAGAGCGGCAGTTCGAGTTGGAAGCGGCGGGTTCTTCGCTGGTCCATATTCTTAGCTCCTTGATGTTAGGGGGAATACAGTAGGTGGGTCAATAGGCCCTAGTTGCAATTCGGCGCGGCTAAAGTACTAGCAGGGAAGGACCACGAGACTTTGGGCAGGCGAGGAAAAGTCGAGGAAAAGATGAGGAAAAGCTGATGAAATGCTGAGGAAATATCAGGGAAATACGAGGGAGCCAAGGCGGCGCCGGACGGCGCCGCCCGCGGGAAGGCGATTAGCTGACCTTGACGAAAATGATGACCAGCGTGTAGAGGGCCAGGGACTCGATGAGCACGAGGCCGAGGAGGAGGGCGAAGCGGATGGCGGCGGTGGCGCCGGGGTTGCGCGCCATTGCTTCGGTAGCGCCGGCCACGGCCTTACCCTGGGCGAGGCCGCAGAGACCGCTGGCGATCGCCATGGAGAAGCCGGCGGCGATGGGCACCCAGTGGCCGTTGGCGGTCGGGTTGCCGGGGGTTTGCGCGAACATCATCGGGCAGGCGATGAGCAGGATCGCCAGCAGCATCAACATTCTTTTAGTCATCGGTATACTCCTAATCAAATTCGCCCCAGGAGGTGGTCCGCTTCGTGGCCGGGGGGCCCGGAGCGCTCACGCTGCAAGGCGGCGTTGCATAAAGCCGGTATTAGTGTTCATGAGCCGTGGCGCCGGCCACGTACATCATGGTGAGAAGCATGAAGATATATGCCTGCAGGAAAGAAACAAAGACGTGCAGGCCCATAAATAGCGCGGGCACGGCCAGCAGGGTGAGCCGCAGGAAGACCATGGTGACCTGCTCGCCGGCGAACATATTGGCCCAGAGACGGATGGTGAGGGAGAGCGGGCGGGCCAGGTGGCTGACGATTTCGATGGGGATCATAAGCGGCGCCAGCAGGGGCATGGGACCGGCGAAGTGGGCGAGGTACTTGAAGAGGCCGTTGGCCTGGATGCCGACGAGGTGGTAGTAGAGGAACACCGCGAGGGCGCACCCGCAGGGCACCGAGGGGCTGGCCATGGTGGGCGCCTCGAAGCCGGGGACGATGCCGATCAGGTTGGAGAACAGAATGAAGATGAAAATGGTCCCGAAGAAGGTGAGGTACTTATGGCCGTGATGGCCGACCTGATCCTCGGCCTCGTCGTGGAAGAACTTGTAGAGGACTTCGAAGATGTGCTGGAGTTTGCCGGGGCGGTCCACCGAGAGGCGGGGGCGGAGGATGGCGAAGAGGACGATGATGATGGCCGCCACCAGAATCTGCATGGTGACGAAGTTGGCCCAGGGGCGGGCCTGATGGGGCAGTCCGACCAGACCGTTGAGCGTGTTGCCGAGGCTCGACAGGTAATCGTTGAACAGCCGTGTAATCGCAATCTCTTCAGTTTCGTGCATAGGTCAGTTCGATCAGGATCTCGATGACCACCGCCGCCACGGGGACAAACAAGCCAGCCAGCGCGGCCGGAAGGCTAATCGCAGAGTATTTCAGAATAACATATGCTCCACCACCGAGCAGGAGGTAGCGCAGTCCGAGGAGGACGGCTTTGCGCTGCCTGGGGTTGGCGGTACCGAGCGATTCGGTGACGCCGCGGAGCCAGCGGTAGTTGAGGATGGAGGCGGTGCAGCCGACGAGCCATCCGGCGCACCAGGTCCAGCCGCGCCAGAGGAGAAGGGCGAGGGAGCCTGCGGCGGCGAGCGCGAGCATGATGCGGCCGATGCGGGCGAGGGCGCGCTCAGGACTCGCCGTCATCGCGGGTATCCTTCAAAAGCTGGCGGATGAGTTGCACGAAGCCGGAGGCAATGCCGAGCAACAGAAAGGGGATGTAGAGCCACGTGGTGTGAAGGGCCTTATCGAGGAGGTAGCCGATGGCGTAGCCGACGAAGGCCGAGACCGGCAGGAGGAAGGCCAGCGAGGTGTATTCGCCCACCAGTACGGGCCAGGACTTCTTCGCCACGATCTCAGTGTAGCCCGGCGGAGGCCAAAGCTTCGCGGACGAGGAAACCCATTTTGGGATGGGAAGGTTCCATAGCGGGGCGGATGGCGAACTCTTCGAGCGCCTCGGTGGTGGTGGGGCCGATGGAGCAGACGCGCGCGCGGCGGAGGGCGGCGAGCACGTGGTCCTCGATGCCGGCCTCGCGGGCGACGCGGGCGAGGTGGGCGATCTGGATGGCGGTGGTGAACAGGACCACGTCGAACGCACCGGCAGCCAGGCGGCGCGCGGCTTCCCGGAGCGGCTCCATATCTTCGGGCAGATCCCATTGGTAAACGCGGACGCTGGTGACTTCGGCGCCGCGGGCGCGCAAACCGGCGAGCAGTTCGGGATTGGGGCGGCCGTACTCCTGCACGGCGATGCGGCGCTCGGGACGGCCGCCGGTGACGGCGAGGAGTTCGCGCCAGGTGTTGGGCGAGGGCGCGATGAGAGCGGGTTCGAGCCCCATGTCGCGCAGGGCGGCGGCGGGTTTGGGTCCGCGCGCCACCAGGGTCAGGGCGCGCAGGGCGCGGGCGAAGGCGTCTTCGGGGAAGCGGGTGGCGAGCAGGCGGTTGAGATGGCGCGTGCCTACGCCGGTGAGCAGCATCATCATGTCGAAGGCGCCGGCGAAGAGGCGTTCGGCGAAGGCGAAGGCGGCGTCGTTGGCCTCGAGAGGGACTTCGCGCATGGAGGGCGCGACGAAGGGTTCGCCGCCCTGACGGCGGATGAGTTCGGCGATTTCGGCGGCACGCCGGCTTTCCAGCGCGAGCACTCGGGTCATGGGGGCATTATAGCGGTGGCGGGAGGGGGCGCGAACCCGGGTGCCGGAGTGCGAATCAGGTCGCAGCCCCGCAACATACAGAACGCGCCCGCCCCAAAGCCAGTTTCTGCGCGTTCCTCGCTCGCCTGGGAGGTCGCGATCCGGAGGGTTCGGCTAGGTCCGGAAAGACTCGAGATTTACTTTGACAAGACGTATGCCTCCCCCCGGGAAGGAGCTCAAGGCCGCGCCCAACGCCTTCCTGGTGTAGGGCCACGAGGATCTCGATTTCGGCCGGGCGCAGGTTCTGAGCGCTGACCGCGCGGCAGGGCGCTTGCGCCAAGATGGCGCACGTCATTGATTCCAGCGAACATTGACGAACGTTCCCTGGAGAGTGTTTTCCACTCGGGGCCAGGCGGCGATGCACGCGGTGTTCCTGGCGGTGTCGATCTGGTACCTGTTTCGGCCTTGGCGTGTCACAATCGGCAAGCGCGTGACGTCTGGTAACCGGAGGGATTCCCCTTGATGAGAGGCTCCTTCGTCTACGGACTCGCCTGGCTGGCGTTGCTCGCCGGGCCGAGGGTGGCGGCCCAACCGAAGGCCGCGGCGCCGCTCACCTTCGAGGTCGCGTCGGTGAAGATGGCGGCCACCGGAGGCGTCGAAGGGGGCTGTCACGGTATCGACTTCAAGAGCCGGCCGGGGGATGAAGAGGCGCCGCTCGGCCGCTGCGTCATCACCGGCGCACGGCTCAGCCACCTGATCGGCATTGCGTTCGGCGTATCGATGCAGGATCTGAGCACCGGTCCGGATTGGATTCAGCGGGGCTACCTCCGGTTCGACGTGAACGCAAAGGCCGAAGACCCGGCGAAGACGACGCAGCGGCAGTTGCTCACGATGCTGCAGAACCTGCTGATAGAACGATTTCACCTGAAATTCCACTACCGGACCAGCGAAGTCGCCGGGTTCCGGCTGACGGTGGCGAAG
>JAFDVU010000225.1 GCA_018268835.1 Acidobacteriota bacterium
GCGGCGCCCATCGCCTTCGGCGAGCGATGCGCCGCGTTCATCAATTCCGAGGTACGGTCCGCCCTGCAGCAGGGTGTCGCCCGCGCCGATGTCCTTGCCGGGCTCGTCTACGCCATAGTGGAAAACTATCTCGCGCGCGTAGCCGGGGCCCGCCAGATCGGCCGCAGCGTCCTGCTCCAGGGCGGCGTCGCGCTCAATCCGGCGGTGGCGCCGGCGGTCGCGGCGCTCGCCGGAGTCACCGTCACGGTCCCGCCCAATCCGGAAATGATGGGATGCGAAGGCACGGCGCTCATGGCGCGCGACCTGCTCGCCAGCGGCGCCATTGCGCCGTGGAGCCGTGACCTGGCCAGCTTCGGCGCCGCCCGCGTGGACGCTCGCCCGCCCTTCACCTGCACCTCCTGCGAAAACCGCTGCGAGGTGCAGCGCTTCCACCTGGAGGGCCGCACCCTCGCGTTCGGGGGCCTCTGCTCGAAATGGGAAATGGCCCGGCGGCCCCACATCCTGCGTCCCGGCGAGGGCCGCGACCTGGTAGCGCTGCGCCAGGACCTCATGTTCCGGACCTTCGCTCCCGCGCCGCCGGCGCGCCCGCGCGGCCGCGTTGGGCTCCCCCTCGCCCTGACTACCTGCGAACTCTATCCGCTCTACGCGAGCTTTCTCACCGGTCTCGGCTACGAGGTCGTACTCTCCCGCCGCGGATATGGTTCGCGCCGCACCGCCGCGCCCATGTGCTATCCCGCCGAACTCATGCACGCCGCGGTGGACGACCTGCTCGCGCAGGGCGTGGACTACGTCTTTCTCCCCTACCTGCGGGAGTTCGCCGCCGGACCCGGCGACCTGCACGCCTACGTCTGCCCGGTCACGCAGGACATCCCGGGCGTCATCCGCGCCTTCTTCGAATGCGACGCGGACCGAATCCTCACGCCCGAAATGGGGCTGGCGCCGCATCTGGCCGCGGTGACTCTGCAGCAGGTCGCGGCCCTCGGCGAGCGCCTCGGCATCGCGCCGGCCGAAGCCTGCGAATGCTGGACCGCCGCGCTCGCCCACCTCGCCGCTTTTCGCCTCCGGTACCACGAAGCGATCGAGAGTACCCTCGCGGGACTGCGCGATCCCGCGGTCCTGCTGGTGGGTCGTCCGTACGCCGCCTACGCGCCCGAAGTCAACCTCTCCGTCCCGCGCAAGATCGCGACCCGCGGCTTCACCGTGATTCCCGCGGACGCGCTGGTGCCCGAGTCCCCGCATCACGAGCGGAACGTCTGGCACTACACGCAGGGCCTGGTGGCCGCGGTGGATCACGCGCGCCGCCATGAGGGGCGGTACGTGTGCAATCTCTCCTGCTTTTCCTGCGGGCCCGACGCCATTCTTCATCACCGCCTGCGCCGCGAACTCGAGGGCCGGCCCTTCTGCTTCCTCGAAATCGATTCGCACACCGCTCATGCCGGCATCGAAACCCGCATCGGCGCTTTCCTCGATATCATCGAGGCCGCCCGCGCGCGCGCATCCGCCGCGCCCGCCGCGCGCCGCGCCGTTCCGGCCCGGATCGAACAGGAGGGCGCGCATGCCTGCGTCGTCACCGGCGACGGGCGGCGCCATCCGCTCGACGCCTCCGAGGTGGTGCACGCCTCCCTGGCCGACGGCTCCCGCTTCGTCTCCGATCTTTTCGCGGCCTTCTACTCTTTGATCGGCTGGCGCCACGTGGTGCTGCCCAATACCACCGCCGAAACCCTGCGTGCCGCCCGCCGCGTCTGCTCCGGACGCGAGTGCCTGCCCTTCCTGGCCATGGTGGGGAAGGCCGTCCGCTACCTCGAGACCCGCCCGCCCGGCGAAGTCACCGTCTTTCACATGTTCGACCAGGATGGCCCGTGCCAGAACGCCGCGTGGTTCGACGCCGCGCCGCTGCTTTTCGAACGGCTCGGCGTGCCCGACGCGGCCGTCGCCTGGCCCACCGCGAAAAACGACTACCTGGGCAAGGGCAACAAGATCGGCGCCATGAAGGTTGCCGCCTACGTGCTCGGCGACGTGATGGACGAGATCCGTTCCACCTTGCGCTGCCTGGCGCGCGATCCCGTCTCCGCGCTCGCCGCCGCCGACGACGTGGAGGCCCGTCTGGTCGAAGCCAGCCACGGCGGCCTGCTCTCCGCCGAGCGCGAACTGCGCCGCGCCGCCGCGTTCCTCTCCCACCTGCCCCTGCGCACCGCGGTGGAAGAGGCGCCGCGCGTGCTTGTATTCGGCGGCATCAACCGCATCTTCGTCGAAGGACCCGTGAAGGACTTCTTTGAGCAGCGCGGCATCCTGGTCAAGACCACCGGGGTGAGCGAATTCGTCTGCTTCCTCCAGGCCGAGGATATAGTGCGGCTCGGCTTTTCTCGCGGCCACCTGGCGCCGCTCGAGGAGTGCTCCATGCCGGTGCTGCTCTCTGAACTCTTCGCCGGCGGCGACCGCACCGCCACCATGCGCGCCGTCTCCGCGCGCGTGCGCATCGGCTTCGTCGAACTGCTGGAGCAGCGCTGGCGCGGCATCGCCGCCGGTTCGGGGCTCCTGTTCAGCCCCGACGTTCCCTTCAGCGACGTGGAGCGGGAGGGCAATAAGCGCATTTCCATGAACGGCTACACCGAAGCTCCCATGACCATCGGCCGCTTCGCCACGCTGCTCGCTTCCGGCGCCTTCGACGCCTACGTCAACATCGCCGCGTTCAACTGCGCGCCCGCCGCCACGGCCTCCGCCGTGATCCACGCGCTCTCCCTGCAAAGCGATACGCCTTACGCCGTCCTCGAAGCCGACGGCGACAACCTCACCGTGCCTCAACTGCGGCAACTCGAAACGGTGGCGGTCCAGTGCCGCCGCCGCCGCGAGGCTCTCCATGAAGTGTTACCCGTGTGATCTGCTCCTGGCCATCGCCGCCTGCGCGGCCCTGGTGTTACTGGCCGCGACCCTCATGAACGCGCAGGACCCGACCTCCGAAATGCGCGCCCGCATGGTCGCCGACCAGATCGCCGCGCGCGGCGTGCGCAGCCCCGATGTCCTCCGCGCGATGCGCGCCACACCGCGCCACCTTTTCGTGCCGCAAGCCTCGCGCAGGCTGGCTTACGAGGACTACCCGCTCCCGCTGGGTTACGGCGCCACCATCTCGCAGCCCTATATCGTGGCCCTGATGACCGAGGCCGCCGCGCCGGCGAAGACGCACCGCGTGCTCGAAATCGGCACCGGCTCCGGCTACCAGGCGGCCGTGCTCGCGCAACTCGCCGCCCGCGTCTACACCGTGGAAATCGTGCCGGAACTGGCGCAGTCCGCGACCAAAACCCTGCGCGAACTTGGCTACGCCAACGTCGAAGTGCGCCAGGGCGATGGCTTCCTGGGCTGGCCCGAGCAGGCGCCCTTCGACAGCATCCTGCTCACCGCCGCGCCGCTGGAAATCCCCGAAACCCTGATCGCGCAACTGGCCAGGGGCGGCCGCCTGGTCGCCCCCATCGGATCGCTCGGGAACCAGGACCTGATCCTCATCCGGAAGCAGGCCGACGGCCGCATCCAGCGCCACTCCCTGGGAGGCGTGAGCTTCGTCCCCATGCGCCGCGGCAAGTAGGGCCGGCCGCATTTTCCCTGCACTCTCCGCCGCCCTCCGCCGTCATGTGTTCAGACATGCGGTCGCTGCTGTTTCTCCTCTGTGCCGCGCTCCCGCTCCCGGGCGCCATCCTGCGCGGCTACGCCGTCGAGCACGCCACCGGCAAGGTGCTGGCCCGCACCCGCATCGGCATCCAACCGCTGCCCGGTACCTCCGGCCCCACGCTCAGCGTCTACACCAACGGTTACGGAGGGTTCGAGTTCATCAACATACCCGCGGGAGCCTACCTGGTCAACGCCGCGCGCCGCGGCTTCGCCCCCGTGCAGTACGGGCAGAAGCGCTGGGGCGCGCCCGGCACGCCGGTCATCCTCGCCCAGGACCAGACCGTGACCATCTCCGTACGCCTGCCGCGCTACGGCGCCATCACCGGCTATGTGGTGGATGAAAACGATGTCGGCCTCCCCGAGCACGAGATCATCGCGTACCGCAACACCCGGCCGCCGCGCGTCGCCGCCAAGGTCGCCACGGACGACCGCGGCTACTTCCGCATCTGGGGACTCGAACCCGGCTCTTACCTCGTGCGCACCGCCGGACGCCGCTACGAGGACGGCGATTACCTGCCGACCTTCTACCGCGACACCGTGCGCGTCGATGAGGCCGGCCCGGTACAGGTGGCGCTCGACGACGACACGCCCGACGTCCGCGTGCGTCCCGTTCCCGGCAAGTTGCACAACATTACCGGCATTGTGATGCCGTGCTTCCCGGGCCAGACCGTCACCCTGACCCTGGTCAGCGACATGGGCCGCGAGACCATCACCACCGGATCCGCCTTCGGGTTCAACTCCAAGCCGCCGGGCAACTACGAACTCTACGCCGAAGCGCCGCCGGAGCGCCGCCTGCCTGCCTGCGGCGCCTACGTGCCGTTCGCGCTCGATGAACGCGACGCCACTTCCGTCAACGTCGCGCTGGTCCGCATGGCCGATCTCGCGATCACGTTCGAAGGCATCGCCGGCATCGATCCCAACCGCGTCCCCATTCAGGTCCGCCGCAAGGATCTCGCCGGCGAAAGCGAGCCGCAGGCCCTGCGCGTGGTCAATGGCGCCGCCGCGCTCAATCCCGGCCGCTACGAATTGCGCCTCGTGCCCTCGCCGGCCTATGTCGCGGTCGATTTCCGCGGGCCGCGTCTGGAGCGGCCGGAAAGCGGACGCGCCGACGGCTGGGTGGAGATCCTCGTGCGCGGTCCCGGCGCCACCCGCTGGGCCCTCTCCGACAAGCCCGGCGCCATTCATGGAATCGTCACCGGTTCCGGCCACGACCCCGTGCCCGGCGCGCCGGTTCTGCTTGAACCCTGGGACCCGGTGCACAACCAGCGCGCCGGCGAACTGCGCACCGTCCGCGCCGACGCGCAGGGCCGCTACCAGATCTACGGCCTCGCCCCCGGCAACTATCGCATCCTCAGTACGCTCGACGTGGAGTCGCCGGAGCCGGGCGAGTTTGCCGCGCTCTCCCCGCGGGCCATCCAGGTGGAGACCGGCCGCGACCAACAGATGGATCTCGACCTGAGCGCGCTGCGTTAACGCCGGCTTCAGTACCTCAGCACCCGCTCCACCGCGCGCCGCAGATCGTCCACCGCCGGCAAAACCGCCGTTTCCAGGTTCGGCGCGCTGGGGACGAACGAATCCTTCGCCGCCACCCGCACCAGGGGCGCGTCCAGGCTGTCGATCGCGTTCTCCGCGATCCGCGCCGCGATCTCCGCGCCGAACCCCATTGTCAGGCTGTCCTCATGTAGCACGATTGCGCGGCTGGTCTTGTGAACGCTCCGGTAGATCAGTTCTTCGTCGAGCGGGACCAGCGTGCGCATATCCAGCACCTCCAGCGACCGCCCCTCCGCGCTCATCTGCCGCGCCAGTTCCAGCGCCTGGTACACCGTGGATCCCCACGTCACGATCGTGACGTCCGTCCCTTCTCGAGCCACGCGGCCGTGCCCGAACGGCAGCACGTAATCCGCCGACGGCTCGGGTGACTTCGCCTGCACCTTGCGGTAGAGCGCCTTGTGCTCCAGGAACACCACCGGATCCTGAGCTCGCGCCGCGGCTTTGATCAGCCCCTTGGCATCTTCCGCGTTGCTCGGAAACGCCACGTACCAGCCCGGGATGTGCGCAAAGAACGATTCCACGCAGGCCGAGTGCCATGGACCGCCCTTGATGTATCCGCCCACCGCCACCCGCAGGGTCATCGGGCAACTCCACTCGCCCTGGCTGCGCCACCGCACGGTCGGGATCTCTTCGCGCAGTTGCAGCGCCGCCGGCCACAGGTAGTCGCCGAACTGCATCTCCACCACGGGCTTGTACCCTCCGATGGCCATCCCCGCAGCCACGCCCGCGATGCTTGCCTCCGCCAGCGGAGAATTGAACACGCGGCCCGGAAAGGAACTGCTCAAGCCGCGGGTGACGCCAAACACGCCGCCTTTGGGATCGGCGACGTCCTCGCCCCATAGCATCATCTTCGGATTGCGCTCCATCTCTTCTTTCAATCCGTGATTGATCGCGTCGATCATGGTCACCGGCTCAGCCGATACGTAGGCTGGCGCCGCGGCCTCTCCGCGCACTACCGGATCGTCGGCAAAGATGTGCGCCATCAGGTTGCCGGCCGTAGGCGCCGGCTGGGCATCGGCCTCCGCCGCGGCCGCGTCCACCGCCGTCTGGATCTCCCGCCGCAGATCCACGATCTGTCCGGCCGTCATCAGCCCGTGCTCCACCAGGTAGCGCTCCGTGCGCAGCAGCGGATCGCGCCCGTTCACAGTCCGCAATTCGGCTTCGTCGCGATACTTGCGCTGGTCGTCCGACGATGAGTGAGGATCCAGCCTGACGACGCTTGCCTCGATCAGGGCCGGTCCTTCGCCCGCGCGGATCGCCGCCACCACCGGCGGCACGGCCTGGTAGATGGCGTCGAACGACGTCCCGTCCAGGTGATACGCAGGCATGCCGAAGCCCTGCGCGATCGAACGGACTGTCGCGGCGGTCTGGCAGTGCTGCCGCGTGCTGATCGCGAAACCGTTGTTCTGTACCAGGAACAGCACCGGCAGTTTTTCGCGCTGCGCCCAGTTCAGCGCCTCGAAGAATTCGCCTTCGCTGGTGGCGCCGTCGCCCGACGATACGTGTACGATCTCGCCGCCGCCCGCCGCCCGGATGGCCCGCGCCATCCCCACCGCGTTCAGGTACTGCGTTCCTGTAACCGCCGTCTGTGAGACCAGCCGCAAGCGCTTCGAAGACCAGTGCTCCGGCATGTTCCGTCCGTTCGAATTCGGATCGCCCTCCCGGCTCAGCATTCCGAGGAAGATGTCGCGAACCGGCATCCCCAGCCCGACCGCAATTGCCTTCGACCGGTAGTACGTAAAGAACCAGTCGTAGCCTGGCTTGAGAAGCATCGTCATCCCCAATTGCAGCTTCTCGTGGCCGCGCGTGGAGGCGTGAAACGAACACTTCCCCTGCTTGACGAACGACTTCATGCGCTCTTCAATGAAATACACCGTGAGTAGCTTGCGGTACAGTTCCAGCGTCACCTCGGGTGGAACGATCAGATCGTTTCCGGTGGGAAGGGTCTGTGTGGCGGTTGCCATTGGGAAAGCCTCCTCTGGTTCGATTCTCCCAAAGTGGACAAAAGTGGTCCGTGACAGATGTCACTGATCCCCGGGATTACCCGCTCCACAATCGGGGTGGAGGATATGATCCATGCCAGGCACCGAAACCACCACCGTTCGCGACATCGCCGCCGGCTCGCTCGCGGCGGTCCGCGTGTTTGAAAAATACGGGATCGACTACTGCTGCGGAGGCAAGCGTCCGCTCGACGCCGTCTGCCGTGAGAAGGGATACGATCCCGACGAGCTACGGCGCGAACTGGATGCCGCCCTCACCGGCAAGGTTGCCGCCGATCGCGACTGGAACGCCGCGCCGCTCACCGAATTGATCGGCCACATCGTGCGGACCCACCACGACTACCTGCGGCGCGAACTGCCGGCGATCCAGGCTCGCCTGGAAACCGTCTATCGCGTCTACAACCAGCGCTACGGTCCCACCCTGATCGGCCTGCCCGAGGTTTTCTTCGACCTCCGCGCCGAACTCGAGATGCACATCCGCAAGGAGGAGATGATCCTGTTCCCCACCATCGCCGCCTATGAGACCGCCGACAGCAATGGACTGCCCCTGCCTCCGGCTCCCTTCGGCACCGTGGCGAATCCCATCGCGATGATGGAGGCCGAGCACGAAAGCGCCGGCCACGCGCTCACCCGCATCCACGAAATCACGCGCGACTTCGCAGTTCCGGATTACGCCTGCGTCACCTATCGCGCGCTCATGAGCGGGCTCGACGAGCTGGAGCGCGACCTGCACCTGCACATCCACCTGGAGAACAACATCCTCTTCCCCCGCGCCGCCGCGCTCGAAGCTTCCCGCCGCTAAACGCGTGGTTTCGGAATTACGGTCTCGTATCGGAATATCGCTTGCTGACGCGCGCGGCTCGGATCGGAGCGGCCAGTCCCCGACCCCGTTATCGCGGCGGCGGCGCGGTCGACGGGGGTGGCGCCGCGCCATCCACCGTGCGCGGCTCCATCAGTTCGGTGCGCGTGCCGTCGGGGTCGTACAGGTTCATCTGGCGGCGGCGATTCACGCCCGTGGTCACTTCGAGCGGGCGCGCGTAGTCCTTGCGCGCCGGACGCTGTTCCAGTTCCGCTCGGGCCTTGTCGATGTCCGGCACTTCCAGGCAGATGTGATGCATCGTGCCTAGCCGCGCGAGCGAAGGCTCCTCGCCGTAGAGCATAAACTCGATATAGTCCTCGCCGTCGGGCACGCGCATGTTGACCCAACTGAGTGCCTTGCCGTCCTTGCTGCCGCGCCAAAACTCCTGGAAGCCGAGGAGGTCGCCATAGAACTTCATGGCGGCATCCAGGCCGCGCACGCCGATCCCCAGGTGCATGATGCGGGAAGAAATCCGCGGACCATCGACGAACTTGCCCCTCTCACGGCGCGACCATCCGCCGGGTGAATACTCGACGAACTCCACGCCGTGACCGTCCGGGTCCCTGATGGTGAAGTTGGCGTTGCCGATTCTCCCCTTGGGCACTGTTGCCGGGACCTTGACGCCCCTCGCCGCCAGGTACGCGCGCATCGCATCGGCGTCATCCACCTCGACCGAGATGTGATTCAGGCGGTCCGTCCGCGGCTGCTTCTCCGGGGCGAGTTCGATGTACTGCCGCTCGTTCACCTTGACGAACGCCATTGAGAGGCTGCCATCGGGGTTGTCCAGATGGAAGGGCTCGCGGTAGCCGAGGAAGTCCTCGTAGAAAGCGCGCGCCTTCTGCATATCGTGAACGAAGAGGGAAATGTGCGCCACCCCCAGGATCTTGGGGCGCGCGGGAGCGTCGGGCGGGGCGCCGAAAGCTCCGCCCGCGAATGCGAGCGCCAGGCAAAACAATACCGGCCGGTTCATGTCCACTCAATTGTAGGCCGTGGATCACACTGTTGCGCGCGCGGCCCGGAGGCAGGTTTCCGCCGCCCGAAAGAACCATGGGATCCGCGCCGCAACACCCCGGGAACGTTGCAACCCGCTCCGCCGCCGGCGCGTTCTAAGCAGTAAAGCAGGGTCTTTTTATGGTCGTTCACATGAACAACACTCTGGGCCGATAAGGAACATTGCGGATTTCTCTTGCAAACCTCTCAAGAAACGGCTACTTTTTAGGTGGCGACATTCCATAGGGAAAATGTTTTATCGGATGCGCTCGCCACCACCGCTCTTCGCTCCTGCTCAGTAACCAGTAGACGGACGTCGTCAGCATCATTTCGTCTCTCCCGGCGTTGGCGTCGCGTCACATGCCGGAAGGCGCAAACCTCGGCTTTTCTTGAGAGGAACGTGCGTGATGAAACTGGTTTCCACCCCGACCCTCGACCATCAGTATCAGGTGGTGCGTGCCGACGGACTTCCCGACGTGCCCCTGACCCTTTTCGCGAATGATCTATGGAAGTCGTTATCGCCGGCCTCCGTGCCAATCTACATGCGGGAAGTGCTTGCCGCCTTCGATTGGGCGCAGACCGATGAGATCGTGGGCCGGAATCGCTGGAGCCTGTTCGGGCCGCCTACAGAAGTGCGGAATGTGCTGCGGGAATATCTCACCGTCGCCGCGAAATGTAAGTTGACCACCCGGGCCGATCGCCTGGGTGTGAAGGTCACGTATGTTTGCCAGACCCGCGAAACGGGAATCAACATCCGGATTCTGCTCGCGGCGTTTCGGCGCTTTTACGATCACCTGCAATCGGCCGACCGCTATGGGCATCCGAATCCACTGCTCCAGGAACAGATGGACCAGATCAGGGCCGATCTGCGTAACGGCTACCGGCAAGCAGTGCGAGCCGCCGAGGGCAGAGATCCAATGCCGCAGGCGAGTGGCGTGGACCCACCCTTCGGGATTCGGCTCTCAGCCAACTTCTTCCGCTGCGTGGACCAGGAGTGGATTCCACGAACGATCGATGATCCAGATTTCCCGCACCTCGTCTATAACGCCGGGAAGGAATATGGGTGGGGCTTGCGGGAGATGTGCGTCGTCAGAATGCTCTTCGAATCTGGCGCCCGCATTAGCGAGATTCTCGACCTGACCGCGCAAGACTGGTCGGTGAGCCAGTTCATGAATCAGTTTGAGGCACGCAACAAAGGGAGTTTTGGGATCAGGACCAAAAGATTACTCGTGTCATCGGCAACCGCGAAATTGTGCCGCCGCTATTTTGACAGCGACACCGACGGGCGCCGCGCTCATGATCGGCAGCGGCTTACGCTAAGCGGCCTTGCGAACCTGGACGTTGAGGCGTTGGGAAAAGTTCCGCTGTTCCTCACGAATCGCGGATCGTTCCTGCAAGCGAAGGTTTTCCGGCGCGCATACTGGAACCCCGCCTTGCGGGTGGCCGGTATCCACGCAAGCCCGCATCAGGCAAGGCATTGGTTCGTAACAAATGCGCTTCGCATGATCGAGAAGTCGTCAAAGGACGAAAATGAAATTCTCCGGCGCAAGGCGGAGTTGGTCCAGTACATGGGCTGGCGCAGCGCGGAGAGAACGCTCAAAGCGTATGAACACGTAGCCCGGGACGCCAGCTTCGTCACCACCACGTTGGCGACCATCCACGCCGCCATGAAGAAACGCGAGGATGCAATCAAAAAGGACCCGGCCGCATTATCTCGGTACCAGCCTGTCGAGTCACCTGCCACCGCACGGCGTGAGGATCCGGAGTTGGCGCT
>JAFDVU010000226.1 GCA_018268835.1 Acidobacteriota bacterium
GTGGTGCCGCTGCAATCGCGCCCGACCGGGATGGTTCTGACGCACGATGGAAAGCTGCTGATCGCGGCGTCCACTGACGCCACGGTATTCCTGGACGTGCAGCGGATGACCGGCGGCGGGGAGAATCCGGTTGTGGGCTCGCTCGGCGGCGGGAGTGGCAGCATTTACGCGAATGTCACGGCCGACGACCGGCTGCTGTTCGTGAGCGAAGAGCGGGCTAGATCGATCCGGGTGATCGACCTGGAGCGGGCGCGCCGGGAAGGGTTCAAGCCCGCCGCTGTAATCGGCCGGATTCCCACGGGGATCGCTCCGATTGCGCTCACGTTCTCCGCGGACGGCAGGTGGCTTTACACGACGAGTGAGGTCGCGGTACCTGAGTGGAATTGGCCGAAGGCCTGTAGGCCGGAAGGGCGCGGTGGTGCGGACGCGCCGGTCACGAATCCGGAAGGCGCGGTGATCGTGGTCGATGTCATTCGCGCGAGGACGGATCCGGCGGGGTCTGTGGTGGCGCGGGTTCCGGCGGGGTGCAGCCCGGTCCGGATGGCGATCTCGCCCTCCGGCGACCGGATCTACGTGACGGCGCGTAACAGCAACGCGGTGATGGCGTTCGATACCAGGACGCTGCTTTCCGAGGCGGGACGCGCCGCGGCGGCGATGGCGCCGGCGGGCGATGCTCCGGTGCCCATCGCGGTAGTCAGCGAGGGCACCCGAGTGGTGGTGGGAAACTCGAATCGCTTCGCAGCCGGGGACTCGCCGCAATACCTGGTTGTGCTGGATGCGGCCAGGATGCGCGAAGGCCTGGGAGCGGTGCTTGGCGTCATTCCGGCGGGAGCGTTTCCGCGCGAGATGAGCGTCTCCGCGGACGGCAGGACGCTGTTCCTGACCAATTTCGGTTCGCGGACGCTGCAGGTATTCGACCTCGCGCGGCTTCCCATCGACCCGAAACTGCCGCCCGAAATTGCCCAACATGCGGCCGCGCTGTCTCATGGCGGCGAGCGGAAGTAAGCGTTGGGGCCGGCGCGTGCTATCTGTTTCGACCTTCGGTCTCCGCCGGGCGTATGCTGGTGCAGGAGAGTTGGCGATGGCGCATCGCGTGTGTCCGTGGTGGATCGGGCATCTGCTGGCGAGCCCGTTGCGGCGATTGATCCAGCGGCCGGAAGAGATACTGGGTTCGCTGGCGGGGGCGGGCATGACGGTGCTCGAACCGGGGCCGGGGATGGGATTCTTCACTCTGGAACTGGCGCGGCTGGTGGGGCCCCAAGGGCGCGTGGTCGCGGTGGATCTCGAGCCCAGGATGCTGGCCGGACTGAAGCGGCGGGCCGTGAAGGCGGGGCTGGCGGAGCGGATCGAGTTGCGGGAGGCGCGCGTGAATTCGCTGGAGGTCGGGGACCTGGCGGGCACGGTGGATTTCGTCCTGGCCTTCGCGATGGTGCACGAGATGCCGTCGGCGGAGGCATTTTTCGCGGAGACGGCGCTGGCGTTGAAGCCGGGCGGGAGGATGCTGTTCGCCGAACCCGCCGGGCACGTGAAGCCCGCGGATTTCGAGCGGGAACTGGCGTGTGCGGCGCGGGCCGGGTTCCGGGTGACCGGCCGTCCCGCGGTGCGGAGAAGCCTGGCGGCGGTGCTGACCCTGGGTGCCGCGGAAGGATGACGCGGGGAAGATCCCGCTGCCACATCGCCACCCCTGAGACCTTTGACAGGCGGCACCCTGCCGCACCTTCATTTGTGGTAACCCTCACGCCCACGCGGATCGTCCAATCCAGATACATGGCCTTTTCGAGCGGACTTCGTGCCGCACGACTTCTTGTTCTTCACGGGTGCTGCCTGGCGTGCGCCGCCTTCGCGGCGGATCTTGACGTGCTTGCCGTGGATGCCGGGCGGCAGCCTGTCGGCGGAGCGCGGGTGCAGCTCCTTTCCGGGACCGCAGTGGCGTACTCGGCGGTCACCGGTGCCGACGGCCACGCCCGCTTCACGCGCGTCAACCCCGCGCATTACGGCCTCGCCGCCGAAAGGGACGGCTTCGAACCGGCGCGCCGCGACGATCTCGATCTTACCGGCAGCGCCGCCGTATCACTCGACCTCACGCTGGCTCCCGCGCTTGCCCGCCACGAAAGCGTGGAGGTCTCCGATAAGGTATCGCCGCTCGACGAGGAGCACTCCGCCGGCGGCGCCGGAGTGCCTCCACAGGCCGTCAAGGAACTTCCCGGCCGGCCCGCCACCGTGGCGGACGCGCTGCCGATGGTCCCCGGCGTGCTTCGCCGTCCCGGTGGAGGACTCGTGATCTCAGCCGCCGGCGAACATCGCAGCGCCATGGTCGTCAACTCCGCGGACGTGACCGATCCCGCCACGGGGCAGTTCGGGCTTACCGTTCCGATCGACGTGGTCGAGTCGATGAACGTGTACCAGACGCCCTTCCTCGCCGAATACGGGCGGTTCACGGCCGGCATCGTGAGCGTGGAGACGCGGCGCGGCGGCGACAAGTTCAAGTGGGAACTGAACGACCCGTTCCCGGATTTCCGCATCCGCAGCTACCACCTGCGCGGGCTGCGCGACGCCACTCCGCGGCTCAATCTCGAAGGCCCGCTGATCGAGGGCAAGCTCTATTTTTCCGAGGGTGTCGATTACATCATCCGCAAGACGGAAGTCTTCGAGCTGCCGTTTCCGTACAACGAAAAGAAGCAGCAGGGCGTGAACTCCTTCACTCAGTTGGATTGGATCGCCTCCTCCACGCAACTGGTCACGGCCACGGTGCACGCCGCGCCGCAGCGGCTGGACTACGCGAACATGGACTATTTCAACCCGCGCCCCACGACGCCGCAGGCCGGCACCAAAAACTACACCGGCACACTGGCCCACAAGTGGACGCTGTTCGGTGGTATCCTCGACGACACGTTTTCCTTTACCCGCTTCGATGCCCAGGTCTGGGGACAGGGCCAGCAGGACTTCACCATGGCTCCCCAGGGCAACAGCGGAAGTTACTTCGCGCAGCAGAACCGGCGCGCTTCGCGCATCGGGTGGGCCCCCACCTATGCCACGGCGTCGCTGCACCGGCTGGGAACGCACAACTTCAAGTTCGGCGCATCCCTCGCCAGGAGCACCGACCACGGGCAGATCGACGAACGGCCGGTCAACCTCGCCGATGCGTCCGGCCAACTGCTGGAGCGCATCACCTTCGCGCCGGGCCAGGGCTTCCACATGCACGATGCCGAATTCGCCGCGTTCGGACAGGACCACTGGCTGCTCACGCCCAAGCTGGCGCTCGATTTCGGAATCCGCGCCGAATCGCAACAGGTGTCCGACGCTCTGCGCGTGGCGCCGCGCGCGGGCATCGCCTGGACGCCGGTCGCGCGCACCGGCACCGTCATCCGCGCCGGCTACGGCCTCTTCTACGACCGGCTTCCGCTGAACGTCTACTCCTTCGCCGCATACCCGGCGCAGACGGTCTCCTACTTCAATCCCGCCGGCCAACTCACCGCCGGACCCTTCCTTTATCAGAACCAGCTCGGCACGGTCACGGCGCGCTTCCCCTTCGTGTTCCAGGAACAGGACCCCGGCAACTTCTCGCCGCGCAGCGCCACCGCGAGTATTCAAATCGAACAGCCGGTGAACGCGCACCTGAAACTGCGCGCCGGGTACATGCGGAACCGCTCCGACGGACTGGTGCTGCTCAACCGCGTGGCTCCGGATCCGGTCACCAATACCGGCACCAACCTGCTGACCGGCAACGGACAGGCCCGCTACCAGCAGTTCGAAATCACGGCCCGCGTGAGATGGAGCGACACGCGCCAGCTTTTCTTTTCCTATGTGCGCAGCCACGCGCGCGGGGACCTGAACGATTTCGCGACCTTCCTGGGCACCTTCGCCGTCCCCATTCTGCGCAACAATCAGTTCGGCAACCTGCCCGCGGACCTGCCGAACCGCTTCCTCGCGTGGGGACTGGTGCAGCTTCCGTGGGGATTCCGCGTCGCTCCCCTGATCGAAATGCGCAGCGGATTCCCTTACTCCGCGCTCGATGCCTCGCAGAACTGGGTAGGCGCGCCCAACAGCCGGCGCTTTCCGGATTTCATTTCGGTGGACTCCCGTTTCTCCAAGGACTTCAAGGTGAATCCGAAATACACCGTGCGCCTCTCCGTGAGCAGCTACAACCTGACGAATCACTTCAATCCCGAAGCCGTCCACCCCAACGAGGCCGACCCGGCCTACGGCTTCTTTTTCGGACAAAGGGGAAGGTTCTTCACCGCCGATTTCGATGTCCTCTTCTAATAGCGAGCGCGTTCCGGTGCTGTGGCTTGTCATGGTCACAGTGTTCGCCGTGGGCATCCTGGGCTACCATCTTGGCGCCGACGATGCCGCCATCTACGTCCCCGGCATCAAGCAGGCGGCCGACCCGGCGCTCTACCCGTTCGGCGCGCAGTTCTTCGCCTCCCACGCGCACCTCACGCTGTTCCCCAACCTGGTTGGCGGTTCGGCGCGGGTGCTGCATATCCCGGTGAACCTGGCCATCCTGGCCTGGCACGTGGCCGGTGTGTTTCTGCTGCTCGTGGCCGCGTGGCGCCTGATGTGCGCCTGTTTCACGGGCGCTCCGGCGCGCTGGGGCGGTGTGATGCTGCTGGCTGCCACGCTCACGGTTCCGGTCGCGGGCACGGCGCTCGCCATCGCGGACCCGTACGTCACGTCCCGCACCCTTTCCACTCCGGCCACCCTGCTGGCCATCGCCTGCTACGTTTCCGGACGGCGCAAGGAGGCCGCGCTGTGGTGGGTGGCCACCGCTCTGATCCATCCGCAGATGGCGGTCTACGTGGTGGCCTTCTTCGTCTGCTCCGAACTGGTGGCGCGCGCGTCGCGCGTGCGCGCCGCCGCGCAACCCGCCGCCGTTGCGGTGGCATCCCTGTTGCCGTTCCCCTTCGAATTCCGCGCCGCCGAAGGCCCCGCGCGCGAGGCGCTGCTCTCGCGCACGTTCTTCTTCGTGTCGCAATGGGCGTGGTACGAATGGATGGGCGTGATTTTTCCGCTGGCGCTGCTGGTGTGGTTCGCGCGGGCGCCCTTCCGCGGCACGCGCCCCGCGTTCCGGACGCTGGCCCGCGCGCTGGTTCCTTTCGGCGTCCTGTTCACCCTGGCGGCGCTGGTGCTCGGGTCTTCGACGCGGCTGGAGAACTTCACCCGCCTTCAGCCCATGCGCGCCCTGCACCTGATCTACGTGATCTTCTTCCTCCTACTCGGCGGACTCCTCGGCGAGTACATCCTCCGCCGCAGGAACTGGCGATGGCTGGCGCTGTTTCTTCCGCTGGGCGCCGGCATGTTTCTGGTGCAGTCCGCCGCCTATCCCGCGAGCCCGCACTTCGAATTCCCCGGTATGGCCGAGGGCAACTCGTGGCGCGCGGCGTTCCGCTGGATCCGCGACCACACTCCCAAGGACGCGGTCTTCGCCCTCGACCCCAACTACATGAAGCGTCCCGGCGAGGACATGCAGGGCTTCCGGGCCGTGGCCGAGCGCAGCGTGCTGGCCGATGCGGTCAAGGATAGCGGCGCCGTCTCACTGTTTCCGGCGCTGGCTCCCGAATGGAAGGCCGAGGTCGATAGCACGCAGGGGTGGGACAGTTTCCAACTGGCCGATTTCCGGCGCCTTGCCGCACGCTACCCGGTGACCTGGGTGGTGACCGCGAATCCCGGTCGCGCCGGTCTCGACTGTCCGTACCGCAACCTGGAGGTGGCAGTTTGCCGCGTTCCCGTGTTGACTGCTCGCTGAATTATTCCTCGAATCGCGCTACCCCGGGCCGATAAGGACTAATAGGAGCCCAATAGTAATGATCAATCCAGTCAGTTCCTCCACCAGCCTTTATGTGACAGGCCAGGCGCAGTCCAGCCAGAGCCGGCCCGCCGCGAAAGCGCAATCCGATACGCCACAGGACACGGTCCAGCTCAGCGCCGCGGCCAAAGCCGCGCTCGGCGACGCCGATCACGACGGCGATTCCCGTTAATCGGGCCCGGCGGCGTCAGGTCGTCACAAATATCTCTCGCGCACGATCCGCATATGATGCGCCTCGTGGCCGGCGATGATGAAGGCCAGTGCTCGCGGCGTGATCTCTTTCCCGCCGGCCACGCCGCGGCGGCCCCACGCGGCCGCATCCAGCGCGGCGAAGAGCATCACGGTGGTCCGCCGCACGGCATCGAACTCTTCCAGCAGCCCCGTCCAGTCGCGAAGGTCGAAGCCTGCCGCCGCGATATACGCGTCCTGGTCGAAGCTGGACAGCGGAGTCGCGTCCGCGCGCGCTGCCCGCAGCGCGCGGTAGGCCATGATCCGCTCGGTATCGATCATGTGTCCCACCACCTCGCGCAGGCTCCACTTACTCTCCGCGTACCGCTTGAGCGACCCTTCGTCGCTTATCGCGCGCAGAGTCTCCAGCGAATGCGCGATCTGCCCGCGCAGCACGCCCATCACATCGTTGCCGGCCACCAACTCGATGTATTTGCCGAAATACGGCGGATACTCGTCTTCCCGCGGTCTATCGATTCCGAAGTCCGTCATACCCTGTATGTTACATTGGGGGAAACTCGCCCCCGACAATGCCTGACAACGCCGGTGAGAAGTTCCAGAAGCTCGTCGCCATCATGGCGCGGCTGCGTTCCCCTGGCGGCTGCCCCTGGGACCGCGAACAGACCTTCGATACCATCAAGCCCTACACCCTGGAAGAGACCTACGAGGTACTGGACGCCATCGACCGCCGCGACTTCGCCAACCTCGCCGAAGAGTTGGGCGACTTCATGCTGCAGGCTGTCTTCTATGGGCAGATGGCCGCCGAAGCCGGGCTGTTCAGCATCGCCGATTCTCTGGACGCGATCAACGAAAAACTGGTCCGGCGGCACCCCCACGTGTTCGCCGAGGAGACCGCCGAATCCCCCAAAGACGTGACCCGCCTCTGGGGCGAGATCAAGGCCGAGGAAAAGAAGCGCAAGGGCGACCCCGATCCCACCCTGCTCGGCGGCGTGCCGCGCGCCCTTCCCGCGCTCGTCGAAGCGCAGCAGATCGCTTCCCGCGCGGCCGGTGTCGGCTTCGATTGGGAGAACGCGCAGCAGGTCATCGAGAAACTCCACGAGGAGCTCGCCGAATTCAACGCCGCCCAGACCCGGGACCACCTCGAGGACGAACTCGGCGACATGCTGTTCGTGCTCGTCAACCTGGCCCGCTTCGCCCAGGTCGATCCGGAACAGGCGCTGCGCCGCACCAACGCCAAGTTTCGCGATCGCTTCGGCTATGTGGAAGCCAGACTCGCCGAACAGGGCAGGCCGCTGAAGGAGGCGACAATCGAAGAAATGGAGGCCCTGTGGCAGGAAGCCAAGCATCGGTAGAAATCCGGCAGTTGTGCCACCTCGATGAATTCGAGCACGTGGTCGAACTCCAGCGCGAAATCTGGGGCTTTGCCGAACTCGAACTGCTCCCCTTGCGCTTTCTCGTGGTGGTAAGCAAAGTGGGCGGCCACGTGTTCGGCGCGTACGACGGCGCGCGCATGGTGGCCTTCTGCTTCGCCATCCCCGGCATCAAGCCCGGAGCCTTCCCCTACCTGCACAGCCACATGCTGGGCGTGCTGCCGGATTACCGGAACCTGGCCATCGGCCAGCGCCTCAAGCTGCGCCAGAAAGAGGAAGCGCTCTCGCGCGGCATCCGGCTCATCGAGTGGACCTTCGATCCGCTGGAGTTGAAGAACGCCTTCCTCAACATCGAAAAGCTCGGCGCCATCGTGCGCCGCTACCACCCCAACCTCTACGGCACCACGTCCAGCCCGCTGCACGGGGGCATTCCCACCGACCGCTGCTACGCGGAGTGGTGGCTGGACGCGCCGCCGCGTCCCAAGCCCGCCGCCACCGCCGAGCGCATCGCCTACCCGGTCCAGATCGGCGACATCCGCGCCGCCGACCCCGAGCGCGCCCGTGAAATCCAGGCCGAAAACGCCGCCCGCTTTCAGGATGCTTTCTCCCGCGGCCTCGCCGTCACCGGCTTCGAACGTAGCGAGAGCGAGGGGGTGTATCTGTTGGAGCCGTACGAGTGACAACCTTTGGACGCAGAGACGCAGAGGCGGTCTTTTTTTCGGAGTCTCACATGAAGCTCGATCGCATCACCCTTCGCCAGATCCGCATGCCGCTGGTCCACTTCTTCGAGACCAGCTTTTCCCGCACGTACTCGCGCGACATCGTCCTGGTGGAAGCGCACGCCGGCGGACTCACCGGCTACGGCGAGGTCACCGCCGGCGAGAACCCCTTCTACAACGAGGAGTGGACCGGCTCGGCCTGGCTGATCCTGCGCGATTACGCGGCTCCGCGCGTGCTGGGCAAGCCGCTCGAATCGGCGAATGACGTCTTCCCGCTCACGGCCCACATCCGCGGCCACAACATGGCGCGCGGCGGCCTGGAAACCGCCGTGTGGGATCTGTTCGCGCGGGCCGCGGGTGAGCCGCTCTGGAAGACCATCGGGGCCGGCGCACGCCGCGAAATTCCCTGCGGCGTCTCCATCGGTATTCAGGATTCGGTGGAGCAGTTGTTCGAGAAGATCGAAACCGAACTGGCCGCCGGTTACCAGCGCATCAAGATGAAGATCAAACCAGGCTGGGATGTGGATGTGGTCCGGCGCGTGCGCGAGCGCTTCCCCTCGATCAAGCTGATGGCCGACGCCAACAGCGCCTACACGCTGGCGGATATCGACCACCTGCGCAAGCTCGACGATTTCTACCTGATGATGATCGAGCAGCCGCTGGCCCACGACGACATCATCGACCACGCCACGCTGCAGGCACGCCTGGAGACGCCGATTTGCCTGGACGAGTGCATCCGCACCGCGCACCACGCCGAGCAGGCGATTCAACTGCGCGCCTGCGGGATCATCAACATCAAGCTCGGCCGCGTGGGAGGTTTCCGCGAGGCCAAACGGGTGCACGACCTCGCGCAGGCGGCGAGCATCCCGGTGTGGTGCGGCGGCATGCTGGAAGCGGGCATCGGCCGCGCGCATAACGTGGCGCTGGCCACGCTGCCCAACTTCGTCCTGCCCGGCGACGTTTCCGCCAGCAAGCGCTACTGGAAGCAGGACATCATCACTCCGGCGGTGGAGACCACGGCGCGCGGCACCATCGAACTGCGCGACGAACCCGGCTTCGGCTACGCGCTCGACCACGACTTCATCCGCGGCGTGACCGTGCGCGAGGAGAGCATCGCGCTTTGAATCCGTTCGTCGCCCTGCTGCGCCGCAACCACAACTATCGCAATACCTGGGTCGGCCAGATCGTCAGCGAGGTCGGCGACCACTTCAATAACATCGCGGTCTTCTCGCTGGTGGTCGCCACCACCCGCAGCGGGCTGGTGGTCAGCGGTGTCATGCTCGCCCGGGCGATCCCGGCGATCCTGATCGGTCCGCTGGCGGGAGTCGTGCTGGACCGCTTCGACCGCAAGCGCGTGATGATCTGTAGCGACCTGCTGCGCGCCGTCATCGCCGCCTGCTTCGTCCTCACCATCCACCGCCACGATACCTGGCTGCTCTACCTGCTGAGCGGGCTCCTCATGGGCGCGTCGCCCTTCTTCAGCGCGGGGCGCGCCGCGATTCTTCCCGCCATCGCCACCAAGGATGAACTGCACACCGCCAACTCTCTCACCCAGACCACGCAGTGGACCACGCTCGCCGTCGGCGCCTTCCTCGGGGGCACCAGCGTGGCGCAATTCGGGTATGAGTGGGCGTTCATCTTCAACGCCGTCTCCTTCCTGGTCTCCGCGGCGTGCATCTCGCGGCTGCATCTTCCGGGACGCGGCTTCCGCCCGGCCGTGGCGGCGCATACCGAGGCCGAAGTGGTGCGCCCGTGGCACGAATACCGCGAAGGATTGCGCTACATGCGGCAGCGCCCGCTGATCCTCGGCATCGGCGGCATCGCCGTGGGATGGGCCACGGGAGGCGGCGCGGCCCAGATCCTGTTCAGCATTTTCGGCGAGATCGTCTTCCAGCGCGGACCCTCCGGCATCGGCACCATATGGGGCTGTGCCGGCGTGGGCCTGATCGCCGGCAGTTTCATCGCCTACCGGCTCGGCAAGCGGCTCTCCTTCGAAGGCTACAAGCGCGCGATGGTGGTGTGTTACATCGTGCACGGCGGGTCGTACATCGTCTTCAGCCAGATGCGCAGTTTCGTGCTGGCACTGTTTTTCATCGCGCTTTCGCGCGCGGCGGTGGGCGTCTCCAGCGTGCTCAACATGGCCCAACTTCTGCGCCACGTGGACGACCGTTACCGCGGGCGGGTGTTCTCCACCATCGAAAGCGCTCAGTGGAGTGTCATGATGGTTTCGATGACCGCCGCCGGTGTGGCCAGCCAATCCGTGGATCCGCGCCTGATCGGCACCGTCGCCGGGGCGCTTAGTTCTACCACCGCGATATTCTGGGGCTGGGCCCACGTCACCGGACGGCTACCTGAACCGGCGCCCGAAGGCGTCGCCCCCGAGGAGATTGAAGTCCATGGCGAACCGGCGGCGTAGTGCCGGCCTCCGGGCCGACGTAGCGCAGTCCTCCCGGCCTGCAAAGGCGAGCGGAAGCGTGCTGGTAGCGCAGGCCTCCTGGCCTGCAAA
>JAFDVU010000227.1 GCA_018268835.1 Acidobacteriota bacterium
TCGCCGAAGCCGCCCTGCACGCCCGCGGCGCCGAAGCCGTTCAGCCCCATTCCATCGCCCGCGCCCGGCGCGCCCGCGCCCAACGCCGCCATCTCCGAGAGACTGCCCGCGCCGCCGCGCCCGTTGCCGCCCGCGCCGCCGCGCGCCGCCTGGCGATCCCGCCGCGTCTGCTCGTCCGCCGCTTCGGCGAGTCCGCCGCTGTCGCTGCCTCGGATGGTGAACGCGTCCGCCGTGTCGCCGCCGGGGTCCTCAACCGGCGGCGCGCTGACGGCTTCCTCCCGCCCCTGCTCGGTGGCCTGCACGGCGACGTTCTGGAATCCCGGACCGCGTCCCCCGCGCCCCGCCGCCTGCGCCCGCGCGGCGCGCGCTTGGGGAGTCGCGGCGGATTGGCGGACCGTGGTGCCGGATGCGGCCGGCCCCGGCGCGGGTGCCGGTGCGTTCGCCGCGGCGGATTTCGCCGGCGCAACCGGCGGTGTCACCGGCGCGGCCGCAGGCGGGTCTCCCGCGCGCGGCATCTCCAGTGTCCAATCGATCCACGTGGGCTCCATCCCCACTTCCAGCCGCTGCGCCTGCGGCCGGAACCCGAACATGTCCACTTCCAGGTCCCACGCCCCCGGCGTCAAATCCAGCGTGTAACGCCCCGTCTCATCCGTGTACGCCACCACCTTCGCGCCGCCCTGACGCGCCGTGACCGTGGCTCCGGGGATGAATTGGTCCGCGGCTCGCACCGAACCGCTCTGCTGGATCGCGGAAAGCACTCCGGGAACCAGCAGCAGACACACCGAAAGGCGCATGCGGAATGACCCGATTGTAATTCCCCGCGGGCAAGATTTGGTTCGTTTTCCTGGGGAAACCGGGACCATGCACGTTAAGATGACGTGCGCGGGAGGGAGGGTTACGGACTTACGAATCTTTAATACGCGGGGCGGACCGCCAGGCCCGCCCCGCGCAAGGAATTACAGGCCCTTTTCAACCAGAAACGCGACCAGGTCGACCACGCGGCAGGAGTAGCCCCACTCGTTGTCGTACCAGGCCAGCACCTTCACCAGGTTGCCGTCCAGCACCTTGGTCATCTGCGCGTCCACGATGCTGCTGTTGGGGTTATGCAGCATGTCGCTGGACACCACCGGATCCTCGGTGTAGGCCAGGATGCCTTTCAGCGGCCCTTCCGCGGCAGCCTTCAGTGCGGCATTCACTTCCTCCGTGCTGGTGGACTTCTCGAGCACCGCGACCAGATCCGTCGCCGATACGTCCGGGGTCGGAACGCGCATCGAGTAGCCGTCCAGCTTGCCCTTCAACGCCGGCATCACCAGGCCGATCGCCTTCGCGGCGCCGGTCGTGGTCGGGATCATGTTGAGCGCGGCGGCGCGGGCGCGGCGCAGGTCCTTGTGCGGGAAATCGAGCACGTTCTGGTCGTTCGTGTAGCTGTGGATCGTGGTCATCGACCCCTTCAGGATGCCGAACGATTCGTGCAGTACCTTCACCACCGGAGCCAGGCAGTTGGTGGTGCAACTGGCGTTGGAGATGATCTTGTGCTTCGCCGCGTCGTAGGCGGCGTTGTTGACGCCGAGCACCAGCGTGACGTCTTCATTCTTCGCCGGAGCGGAGATGATGACCTTCTTCACGGTGTCGCGCAGGTGCTTGGAGGCATCCTTCGCGTCGGTGAAGCGGCCGGTGGATTCGATCACGATTTCCGCGCCCACGCTCTTCCAGTCGAGGGCGGCGGGATCTTTCTCGGCGAAGACCTTCAGCGTCTTGCCGCCGACGGTGATGCTGTCCGCGGTCGCCGTCACCGGCTGGTCCAGCGGTCCGAGCACGGAATCGTACTTGAGAAGGTGCGCGAGTGTCTTCGTGTCGGTGAGATCGTTGACCGCGACGAACTCGATGTCGCTCCGGTTCATGCCTGCGCGGACGACATTACGGCCGATCCGGCCGAAGCCGTTGATGCCTACTTTAACTGCCATGGTTGCTCCTATGTGTAGTTTATGAGGGATCGGATGAATGCAAAGGATAACAGGATGCACGTTTCACCGGCAACCGCCCTAAAGGGAGGGGATCATCCGAAATCGCCGGATCGCCGGCGGCGAACGCCGGTTTTCCCGCTTCCCCGGCTCGCCACCGTTTATCTTACGAGTATGCTCTTCGAACCGCTCTCCCTGCGCGGCGTCACCCTGCGCAACCGCATCGGCGTCTCTCCGATGTGCCAGTACTCCGCCACCGATGGCTTCGTTTCCGACTGGCATCTCGTCCACCTCGGCAGCCGCGCGGCCGGCGGCGCCGGCGCTGTCATCATGGAAGCCACCGCGGTCGAACCGCGCGGCCGCATCTCCCCGCAGGACACCGGCATCTGGAGCGACGAGCACACTCCCGCGCTCGCCCGCATCGCCGCCTTCGTGCGCTCCCAGGGCGCCGTACCCGGCATCCAACTCGCCCACGCCGGACGCAAGGCCTCCACCCGCCGTCCCTGGGAAGGCCACGGCGTCATTCCCGCGGACGGCGGCGGCTGGCAACCCGTCGCGCCCAGCCCCATCCCGTTCCACCCCGACGACCCCATCCCCCACGAACTCACCCGCGCCGAAATCGCCGGACTCACCGCCGGCTTCGCCGCCGCCGCCCGCCGCGCCCGCGACGCCGGCTTCGAAATCGCCGAAATCCACGGCGCCCACGGCTACCTGATCCACGAATTCCTCTCGCCCCTCAGCAACCGGCGCACCGACGAGTACGGCGGCGCGCTCGCCAACCGCATACGCTTCGCTCTCGAAGCCACCGCAGCCGTGCGCGCCGAATGGCCAGCCCACCTGCCCCTCTTTTTTCGCGTCTCCGCCAGCGATTGGGTCGAAGGCGGCTGGGACGTGGACGAGTGCGTCGTGCTCGCGCGCGAACTCAAGGCCCGCGGCGTCGACCTCATCGATTGCTCCAGCGGCGGCAACAGCCCGCTACAGAAGATCGCTCTCGGCCCCGGCTACCAGGTCCCCTTCGCCGAGCGCATCCGCCGCGACGCGGCCATCCCCACCGCCGCCGTCGGCCTGATCACCTCTGCCGAGCAGGCCGACGCCATCCTGCGCGAGGGCCGCGCCGACATGGTCCTGCTGGCGCGCGAAATGCTCCGCGATCCGTACTTCCCGATCCACGCCGCGCTTGCCCTCGGTGCGAAACCGCCCGTCCCGCCGCAATACGCGCGCGCCTTCTGAGGCTACAATCGAAGCAGTCGTGCGCCTCCTCGGGATCGGTATTCTGCTCGCGATGGGCGCGGCCGGATTGACCGCCGCCGAACCGGACGCCCTCGCCATCGACAATACCCTGCGCCTCCGCCACCTGCCCTACGATACCGTCCTCGATCCCGTACTCGACGCTAACCGCGCCGTCGTCAGCTATACGCGCTGCGGCGACTCCGCCACCTGGACCGGCCATTACCTCGCCGCCGAAGCCTTCCGCTACGCCGTCACCGGCTCGCCCCACGCCCTCGCCGGCGTGCGCCGCGCCCTCGCCGGTCTCACCCTACTCACCGATGTGACCGGCCAGGACCTGCTCGCCCGCTGCGCCATCCCCGCCGACGCTCCCTGGTTCGCCGACATCACCGGCGAGGAGAAGGCCAACGGCGTCTACCAGGCGACGCTCAACGGCCGCCCCTGGGTCTGGATCGGGAACACCTCGCGCGATCAGTACTCCGGCGTCTTCTTCGGCCTCGGCGCCGCCTACGATCTGGTCGGCGACCCCGCGATCCGCGCGCAGATCTCGGCCCTGGCAACGCGCCTGCTCGATCACCTCATGGCCTACGCCTGGAACGTGGTCATGCCCGATGCCGGCATCAGCACCACTTTCCTCATCCGTCCCGACCAGCAACTAACCCTTCTGCAAATCGGCAAGCGCCTCAACCCCGCGCGCTACGCGACCGAGTACTCCCGCCTCGCCGCCACCCTCGCCGTCGGCGTGCCTGTGCCCCTGATCGTGGATGCCGTCGACGATCGCAGTTCCTATTTCAAGTTCAACCTGGACTTCATCGACCTGTTCAACCTCATCCGCCTGGAACCCGCCGGCATCGATCGCATCATCTACGAAGGCGCCTTCGCCGCCGTCCGCTCCACCACCGACAATCACCTGAACCCGCACTTCAACATGATCGACCGCGCCCTCCACGGCCCCAACCCCGCCCGCGACGCCGAAACCCGCGCCGACCTCGACGCCTGGCTCCAGCGGCCCCGCATGGACGTGTTCATCGACTGGCGCGGAAAGGTCAAGGCCTGCAGCGCCGACCAGGCCTGCGACCCCCTGCCCGTCGCCGCCCGTCCGCCCGCCGACTTCCTCTGGCAGAGCAGCCCCTTCCTCCTCTACGGCGGACAGAAGGGCAACATCGAAAGCGCCGGCATCGATTACCTCCTGCCCTATTGGATGGCCCGCTACTACGGCGTGATCGTCGAGCCGTTCGCCCGCCCCCAACCCCACGGCGGCCCGTTCCGTTAGGCGGGAACCGCCGGGCGTTCATCCGTGTGAATCCGTGTCCATCCGTGGCCAAATTCAAACGCCGCTCTGCATCCCCATAAACAAAAACGGCCCGCTCCCCCCAACCGGGAGCGGGCCCCTGAAGCAATCTACTCGAAAACTCGAACTAGTTGCCCTTCTTGGCAGTGACTTCGTTGGTCATCGGACCGTTCTGCGTGTCGCGCGTGATCTTCAACTTCATCTCATCGCCGCTCACCACGCCTTCGTACTTCGTCACCATCGTGTTGCCGTTGAATTCGCGCTTCACCGTGAAGGACACGTTGTTGCCGTCGACCTTACCATCGGTGATTGCCGTCGGAGGAGGCGGGTTGTCGCCGCCGCGGCCGAAACCCGGAACGCTTCCCGTGAGCTTGGCGCCGTCCTGCTGCAGCGTGATCGTGATCTGGCGCGCCGGACCGCCGCCACGGCCCTGCTGTTCATATGTCCACTTACCAGTCACATCCGCCGCCATGGCGACGAGGGCGAGGGCAAGCGCAACCGTAACTACAAAAAGCAGCTTTTTGGTCATAGTGCCCGTATAGGCGTCGGGGTACCACGCGATGTTACAACCCGCGGGCGCATTCGCCCCTTTTGCCGCCCCGTAAAGGCGGCAAAATGTCGCCAAGGGTTCCCTCGCCACCGAAACCGTGCTGAAATAAAAAGGGTTAGGGATCGCGCATCGTGGTATGTGGCGTGCCACATACCCTACCGAAAGTATTTTGATGCCCAATTTGCATCTGCGAGCCGCAAAGGCCGCCTGGATGACCGTGATCCTGCTGGTCTCGGCCACGGCGGGCCTCCTGGTGGACTGGAACGCCCCAGGCATCGGCCGCTATGCCAACGACTGGTTGATGCGCGAACGCGGCACCCTCCCCGTGCCCGCCGATATCGCCATCGTGGCCATCGACGAGCCCAGCATCGCCCGCTTCGGACGCTTCCCCTGGAACCGGCAGGTCATGGCCCGTGCCATCGAAGCCGTCTCCGCCGCCCACCCCAAAGCCATCGCCGTCGACGTCCTCTTCACCGACCGCACATTGCAGGAAGACGACGATGCGCTCGCCCGCGCCATCGGCCGCGCCGGCCACGTCGTCGTCGCCGCTCAGCTTACCGCCTCTCCCGTGCACGGCGGACCTTCCCGCTGGCTCCTGCCCCTGCCCTCCCTGGAACACGCCGCCGCCGGCGTAGGCCACGTCAACGTGCAGACCGAGCAGGACGGAACCGCCCGCCAGATCGCCGTGCGCCTCGCCGACGATACCGGACTCGCCCTGCTCGCCATGCCCGTCGAACTCGTCCGCGTCGCCGACGATACACCCCCCGAAGGCGTCACCGATTCGCCCCGCGCGCTCCTGCTCGGCGCCCGCACCGTCAAGCTCGAAAGCAGTCGCCCCAGCGTCTTCATCGAGGCCGATGCCACCGCCAGGGTCCTCCACGGCGGACGCATGAACATCGACTACATCGGTCCGGCGGGCAGTTTCTCCCCCGTCACCTACTCGCTCGCCGACGTGCTCGCCGGACACTTCGGCGCGGACGAATTCAGCGGCAAGTACGTCCTCATCGGCGCCACCGCCGCCTCTCTCGGCGAGCGCATGGCCAACCCCTTCGTGCGCTACACCGATGCGCGCGCCGATCAGCACGGCTCCCTCATGCCCGGCGTCGAGGTGCTGGCCAATGCCGTCAACACCATCCTGCGCTCGCGCTTCTACACCGATACCGGCGATATCGGCTCCTTCCTCTGGGGCGCCCTGGTCGCCGGCCTCACCCTGTTGCTGCTCGAAGCCGCCCAGGGCGGCCGCGAATTCCTCAAGCAGATCCTGGTCCTCGCCGGCATGGCCGCGCTGGTGGTCCTCGGCGGACGAGCCCTGTTCCAGTACGCCCTCATCGTCCCGCCCATCGTGCCCTGCCTGGTGGCCTTCGCCGTCGCCGGCATCCTCGGTCTCCTGCGCCGCTCCCTCGTCGCCAACGCCCGCCTCGATTCCGACATCGCCCAACTCGCCGTCTCCGGCGACCTGCTCGCTCCCGCCGGCCCCGGCATCCCCGGCTCCTACCAGTGGGCCGAAGGCGGCCCCGTCACCCTCGCCCGAGGCTGGCTGCCCAAGGGCGTCGAATGGAAAGCGCGCACCTTGAGCGAGCTCAACGCCCGCCTGCTCGACCGCGCCAAGTTCGTCAACTTCGCCCTGCGCTCCGTCGAGGACGGACTGCTCATCGCCGATCCCTCCGGCGTCATCACCTTCGCCAACCGCAGCGCCGGCACCATCCTCGGTTCGGCCGCGCGCGGGTTGGTCGGCCAGAATCTGGCCCAGCGCCTGCACGGATCCCTGGATGCCGATACCCTCCTCCGCCTGGTGAGCGAGCGCGGCCGCCTGGAACGCGAAGTCTCCCTGCGCGACGGCAGCAAACCCCGCCACTACATGCTGCGCGTGGCCGCGGTCTCGGCCGATGAGAAGGGTAACGGCTCGGTGCTGGGCATCGTGGCCTCGCTCAGCGACGTCACCCGCCAGCACGAGTTGCAGCAGACCAAGAACGACGTCATCTCCCTGGTCAGCCACGAAATGCGCACGCCCCTCACCGCCATCCAGGGAATGACCGAACTGCTGGCCAACTACGACGTCCCGGCCGACCGCCGCAAAGAGATGAACCTGGCCATCAACGACGAGGTCAAGCGGCTCACCCGCATGATCAGCCAGTACCTGGACATCACCCGCCTGGAGAGCGGCGCCACCGCGATGCGCCCCGCTCCCCTGCGCGCCGACGCGCTGCTGGAGCGCAGTTTGCTGCTGCTCGATCCCGTCGCCGAACAGCGCCGCATCCGCCTGCTGCGCGATTTCGCGCCCAACCTGCCGCCCTTCCTGGCCGACCCTGACCTGCTCGCCAGGGCCTTCGAGAACCTCCTCTCCAACGCCATCAAGTACAGCCCCGAAGGCTCCGAGGTGACCACCCGGACCTTCGCCGAAGAGGACTACATCCTGATCGAAGTCGCCGACCGGGGGTACGGCATCCCGGAGAGCGACCTGGCGCGCATTTTCGACAAGTTCTACCGGGTACCCCGCGTCGAAGACGCCGGCACTCCGGGCACGGGTCTCGGCCTCGCCTTCGTGCGCGAGATCGCCGAACTGCATCGGGGGAGCGTCTCGGTCCGCAGTGAACTGGGCCGCGGCTCCACATTCACCCTCCGCCTCCCGCGAACGGAGACGGCCAACAAGGCGCCGGACGACGGCGCACAGTAAGAGGAATACATGGCGACACAACCACACATTCTCGTCGCGGACGACGAACGCTCGATCCGCCTCATGCTGGAGACGGGACTCTCCCTGAACGGCTTCCAGGTAACGGCCGTGCGTACCGGACGCGAGGCCCTGGACGCGGCTTCGAAAAGCAAGTTCGATGCCGTGCTCAGCGACATCTACATGCCCGATGTGGACGGTCTCGAACTGGTCGACACGCTGCGCGCCACCGAACCCGGCCTGCCCATCGTGCTCATGACCGCGCAGGGTTCGCTCGAAGCCGCCGTGCAGGCGGTGGAGCGCGGCGCCAGCGATTTTATCGGCAAGCCGTTCGAGATCGCCGCCGTGGTCGAACTCCTGCGCCGCTACCTCGATGCCCGGCGCGAGGCCGCCGAAACTCCGGCCGCCGAGGAAACCGAAAGCCGCCTCACCAAGGCCGGCCTCATCGGACGCAGCGCGCCCATGATCATGGTCTACAAACTGATCGCGCAGGCCGCGCGCACCGACGCCACCGTCCTCATTATGGGCGAAAGCGGCACCGGCAAGGAACTCGTCGCCCGCGCCATACACGATTTCAGCGGGCGGCGCTCGCATCCCTTCCTCAGCGTCAACTGTAGCGGTCTCACCGATACCCTGCTCGAAGCCGAACTCTTCGGTCACACCCGCGGCGCGTTCACCGGCGCCGCCGCCGAGCGCGCCGGACTGTTCGAAGCCGCCGACGGAGGCACCCTCTTCCTCGACGAGTTGGCCAGCACCAGCCCCGCCTTCCAGGCCAGCCTGCTGCGCGTCCTGCAAAGCGGCGAAGTCCGCCGCGTCGGCTCCACCCAGCCGCGCCGCGTGAACGTCCGCGTCATCGGCGCCAGTAACGCTCCCCTGCGCGACCTGGTCGCCGCCGGCACCTTCCGCAGTGACCTCTTCTACCGCCTCAGCGTCCTCTCCGTCGAACTGCCGCCCTTGCGCGCCCGCGCCGGCGACGTGGAACTGCTCACCGCCCACTTCCTGCAGGCCTTCCGTGAGCCGGGCGGCGTCACCCCGCACCTCACCCGCGAGGCCGCCGACGCACTCAACGCGCACGATTTCCCCGGCAACGTCCGCGAACTCGAAAATGCCCTGCGCCGCGCGGTGGCGCTTTCCAGCGGCGGCGTCATCACCATCGATTGCCTGCCTCCGGAGATCGCCCGCCGCGGTGCCAAATCCGCCGCCCAGGAAAAACCCGAACACCGCCTAGTCGCCGACCGCCCCACCATGTCCGAACTCGAGCGGCGCTATTTGCAGCTAACATTGGAAGAGAACGGGTGGAACCGCCGCCGCGCGGCCGCCGTCCTTGACCTTGACCGGCGCACCATCCAGCGGCTCATTGCCCGATACCATTTGCAGTGCGTCCGGGACCCTGAAGGAGACATGGAAGGGGAAGAAGAAGTCGCGTGAAGATTCCGGGCTGCGGACTCCCGATCCGCACTCCAATATTCTTCGCATTCGTCTGCTCCCTGCTCGCGGCTCTGCCCGTCTCGGGCCAGGGCGCGGTTGTGGCGCGCGCCGCCGGCGTCACCGGACAGGCGGTCCTCACCAGCGCGGGCGCCGCTCCGCTCGCGCTCACTCCGGGCTATATCCTCAGCCCGGGCGACCGCATCGATACCCGAGGCGGCGGCCGCGTGGTCATCGATTTGAGCGACGGCAGCATGATCCTGGTCGCCCCGGAAAGCGTCGTCACCCTCAAGGACTACCGCATGGCGGGCTCCCTGCGCGAACTTTTCGAGATCACGCTAGGCAACGTCAGGGTGAAAATCAACCACTACGCCGGCAAACCCAACCCGTACCGCATGAACAGCCCGACCGCCTCCATCGCGGTGCGCGGCACCGAGTTCACGGTCGCGGTCGCCCCCGACGGCGATACCCGCGTGCAGGTCATCGAAGGGCTGGTGGAAGTCGCTTCGCTCAGCGATCCTTCGCGCCGCGTGCTGCTCGAAGCCGGGCGCGGTGTGCTGGTTCAGGTGGGCCAGAACTTCCTCCTGCTGGGCGCCAATTCACCGCCGGGCAATCGCGACGGCGACGAACATGCCGCCGCGCCAGACCACGATGCTCACCCAGGGCAGCAGACCGCATCCAACGCCTCCGTGCCGCACAATGCGCAGCCGCAATCCACCGCGCCGACGGCCGGGTCCCAGCCCCAGCCGCCCACCGGCGCCTCGCCGCGCTCCGGCCAGCCCGATTCCGATCATCCCCAGACGCCCCTGGCCGCGCCGCCCGCCAACGTCGCCAAGAGCGATCACGGCGAGCGCGACGACGCCTCCCCGCGCGCGACCGCCAGCACCTACGACCGCTACCTGGCCGGCCTGACCGACATCGGGCAGGTGCCCTTCCTGCTGCGTTTCAACGCCTTCTCCGAGGCCCACCTGGACAGTCTCGAAAATCCCGCCTTTGCCAGCCAGTTCCGCCAGCCCGAGGGCCGGCTGCTCTTCCTGCCCACCTACCGCGGCACGCGCACGCTCCAGGAGTATCAATCCGCCTTCGGTCCCGGCGGAACCATCCCCGGCGGCTACAGCGTCTCGCCGCAGCTTAGCTTCTTCGCGCCCGCCGGCAGTTTCACTCTGGGCGGCTCGGCCAGCTACTCCCGCGTGGGCGACAATTCGTCCTCCTTCGGCGGCGCCACCACCAATTTCTACTCGGGCTCGCTGATCGCTTCCCGCCGCTTCGGCAACAACAGCCTCGGCTTCGAACTGGAAAGCCTGAAAGGATCGGGCGCCAACACCTTGAGCGGTCCGGAACTGGTCAATACCACCAGCGACGTGGACCAGACCCGCCTGACCATCGGGTTCGCCCGCAATCTCAACCGCAC
>JAFDVU010000228.1 GCA_018268835.1 Acidobacteriota bacterium
GTTACAGTTTACCAATCCCCCTAATCCCAGTCAAGATTGAGGGAAAGGTGAAAAAACCACGGCGGGCGTCAACCCGTTATTCTGTTTTCATGCTTCACCCCCGGACCTCGCTGCGGGCGGCTCTCGTCGCGGCACTGCTGCTCTCCGCGGGGCTCGCCCAGACGCGGCGACCCCTGACCCATAAGGATTACGACGGATGGCGCTCCATCGTCGGCCAGAAACTATCCAACGACGGCAAGTGGTTGGCCTACGGGGTGTTCCCGCAGGAAGGCGACGGGGAGGTGATCGTACGCAACCTCACCTCCGGGAAGGAACAGCGCGAAGCGGCCGGAGCGCGTCCGGCGCCGCCGGCGCCGACGCCGGGTGAGGAGGGTCCGGCGCCCGAAGCGCGCGGCGCGACGATCCTGTTCACATCCGACAGCAGGTTCGTGGTGTTCAGCGTCTTCCCGCCGAAGGCGGCGACCCGCCTGGCGCAGAAGGACAAGAAACCCGCGCCGAAGGACGGCATGGTGATCGTGGAACTGGCCACGGGCAAGACCACCCGTATCGAGCGGGTGAAGCGCTTCGCGGTTGCCGAGAAGGCGCCGGCGCTGCTCGCATACCTGAAGGAAGGGCCGGACGCGCCGCCAACCAACGGGAGCGCGGCGCCTTCGACTTCGGCGCAGGGCAACGACCAGCAGCGCGGAGGACGCGGCGGCGCATCTTCGGGCGCGGGTCGCGGCGCGCGGCCCGAATTCGGCAGCGACCTCGTGCTGCGGAATCTGGCCGACGGCAACGAGCGCACTTTTCCGGACGTGCTGGAGTTTCTGCTGCCTGACGACGGGCGGCAACTGGTATTCGCGGTGGGTGCGCGCGACGCCGCGAAGAACGGCGTCTTCGCCGCCAGACCGGGCGATGCCGCCGCGCCGGTGGCGCTGCTCGAGGGCAAAGGCAAATACGACAAGCTCACCTGGGACGAAGCCCAGACGCAGCTTGCCTTCCTGAGCGACCGCGACGATGCGGCATCGAAACAGCCGAAGTGGAAACTCTACCGCTGGGACCGCAAGGCGGGCGCCGCCGCGGCCATCGCGGGCGCCGATTCGCCGGGCTTCCGCAAGGAGTTCGCCGTCAGCGACAACGGCAACCTCACCTTCTCCAAAGACGGCACGCGCGTCTTCTTCGGCGTGGCGCCGGCGCAGCCGGAAAAGAAAGCCGACGATACCCCGGAAGACGAAAAGGCCGTGGTGGACCTGTGGAGCTACAAGGACGAGTACATTCAGCCCATCCAGAAGGTACGCGCCGCGCGCGACCGCAACCGCACCTACACCGCCGCGTATCTCATTCCGGAAGAGAAGGTGGTGCAACTCGGCGACCCGACGCTGGAAACGGTGACGCCGTCGGAGAGCCCGCAATTCGCGCTGGGCAGCGACGACCGGCAGTACCGCCCGCTGGCCGACTACGACGAGCGCTATAGCGACGCTTACGTGATCGATGAAGCCACCGGCAAGCGCACGCTGGTGGCCCGGAAGCATCGCGGCGCGATGACGTGGTCGCCCAACGGCAAGTACCTGCTCGGTTTCGACGGCAAGGACTGGTGGACCATCGCGGTGCCCGGCGGCAGGAAGACCAACCTGACCGAATCGCTGCCGGTGAAATTCTTCGTGGAGGACACCGATACTCCGAGCACGCCCGCCGCGTACGGCAGCGGCGGCTGGATCAAAGACGGCAACAGCGTCCTGCTCTACGACCGCTTCGACGTGTGGCGCGTGGCGGCGGACGGGTCCGGCGCGAAGAACATCACCGCGGGCTACGGGCGCGCGCACGGCATCCGCCTGCGCTACGTGCGCAGCGGGGCGGAGACTCCGCGCGACCGCTGGATCGATGCCTCGCGCCCGGCGCTGTTCCAGGCGGAGAACCTGGCGAACTTCGAGAGCGGCTTCTTCCGCGGATCGTTCGAAGGCGCCGAGCCGAAACGGCTGATTATGGGGCCGCGCAGTTTCAGCGTCCCGGTGAAGGCGAAGGACGCCGACGTGTACCTGCTCACCGCGCAGAGCTTCACCGAGTTCCCCGATCTGGAAATCACCAGCGGCAGCTTCCAGAACCTGCAAAAGGTCTCCGACGCGAATCCGCTGAAGCGCGAGCTGCTGTGGGGCACGGCGGAACTGGTCTCGTTCAAGAACGCCGACGGCGTGGCGCTCACCGGGGCGCTCTACAAACCCGAGAACTTCGATCCGGCGAAGAAGTACCCGATGCTGGTCTACATCTACGAAAAGCTGTCGCAGAACGTGAACCACTTCGTGGATCCGCGGCCGGGCCACAACATCAACATCAGCTACTACGTCAGCAACGGATACCTGGTATTCACGCCGGACATCGTGTACACCATCGGGTACCCGGGACAGAGCGCGCTCAAGTGCGTGCTGCCCGGGATTCAGGCGGTGGTGGACAAGGGCTTCGTGGATGAGAAGGCGATCGGGATCCAGGGACACAGTTGGGGCGGCTACCAGATCGCGTACATGATCACGCAGACCAACCGGTTCCGCGCGGCGGCGGCGGGCGCTCCGGTGGCGAATATGATCAGCGCGTACGACGGCATCCGCTGGGGCACGGGACTGCCGCGGCAGTTCCAGTACGAGCGCACGCAGAGCCGCATCGGCGGATCCGTCTGGCAGTACCCGACGCGCTTCATCGAGAACTCGCCGATCTTCTGGGCGGACCGCGTGCAGACGCCGGTGATGCTGCTGCACAACGATGGCGACGACGCCGTGCCGTGGTATCAGGGCGTGGAATACTATCTCGCGCTGCGCCGGCTGGGCAAGGAAGTCTACCTGTTCGATTACAACGGCGAGCCGCACGGGTTGCGCAAGCGTCCCAACCAGAAGGACTACACCATCCGGCTGCAGCAGTACTTCGATCACTATCTGAAAGGCGCGCCGGAGCCGGAGTGGATGGTGAAGGGCGTGCCGTACCTGGATCGCGAGCAGACCGAACTCTCGCACCTGAACGGGACGGGCGCGCAGCGATGACGGCTGCCGGGCATTGCTATGATGAGCTGAACACGCATGAGCCAGCCACCCCATAGCTCCGAGGACCTTCAAAAGATCTATCGAAATCGATTTAGCGGACACCTGGAATATCGCAGCCGCGTGTGGCAGGCGCTAACTTCGCGTTACTTTTCCAGGCTGATCCCGCCGTCCGCCACGGTGTTGGATTTAGGCTGCGGGTACGGCGAGTTCATCAATAACATCCGCTGTTCCAGGAAGTACGCGATGGATATGAATCCGTCGTCGCGCGAGTATCTGGCCAAAGGCGTGGAGTTTCTGGAACAGGACTGCTCGCGCCCGTGGGCGTTGCCGGACCGTCACCTGGACGTTGTCTTCACCAGTAATTTCTTCGAACATCTGCCGGCAAAGACAGTGCTGGCCGACACGGTCGCACAAGCCGCCCGCTGCCTGAAGGAAGGCGGTTTACTCATCGCGATGGGTCCCAACGCCCGCATGGTGGGAGGAGCGTACTGGGATTTCTGGGATCACCACCTGCCGTTGACGGATGAAGCGCTCTGTGAATTGTTTCGCCTGCACGGATTCGAGATCGTCTTCTCCGCGCCGCGGTTCCTGCCGTACACGATGGTGAACCAGCGGCCGGTGCCGATCCTTCTGGTATCGATCTATCTGAGGTTGCCGATCCTGTGGCGTTTTTTCGGCAAGCAGTTCCTGGTGGTGGCCCGGTTGACGGGCAGGACCGCCCCGGCAACGGAACCCGCACCCGGCGGGACGCCCGCGAAGAACGGGGTGGCTTTCGAGGAGCGTCGAGATTGAAGGGGATGGCCCGGTTGAACCTGTCCGGCCTGCCCGATTCGGCCGTCGTGTTCGCGGCCAGTTTGCTGGCGGCGATCGCTTTCTGGCTGTTCGGACCGTACACGAACTTCGGCGGACCCGGTTATATCGATCCCTGGCTCTACACCGGATACTTCATCCACTTTTCCTATCTGGTAAACCACGGCGGCGTGACTTACTACGTGACCCGCCTGCCGTGGATCATACCCGGCATCCTGGTGTTCAAGATCGCCAGTGCGGAGGCGGCCTCGGTAATCCTGAACGGGCTGATCAGCGCCTGTAGTATTTCGGCTGTGTATCTGGTGGTGTGCCGGTACTACGGAAGGCTGGCCGCGGCGGTCGCGGCAATCGCGCTGATGGTCAACCCGTACTTCGCCGGCGCGGTTTCGTGGGATTACCCGGATGGGCCGGCGATCGCCTACGCGCTGGTCGCGCTGGCGTGCTTCGCCACGTCGCACCGGGGCCGCATTCCGAACGCGGTGTGGGCCGGAGCCGCGCTCGCCCTCTCGGGCTACACGAATCTCGCGGTCATGCCGGTGCTGCTGGGCACCCTGATGATCCCGGCGTGGCGGAACCGGCGTTCTCCGCTCGGCCTGCTCCGCGAAGCGGGCTACGTGTTCTGCGGAGGCGCGGCGGTCACCCTGGTTCTGGCGATCGTGAGTAAGTTGCTGCTGAATACGTATCTGTTCTTCATGCCGCAGATCGACACCATTCTGTACACCTTGTCGCACCCGGACTACCTGAAGAACATGTGGGGCACGGGCAATGCGTGGATTCCGGCGGCATACCGGCTATTCCCGTCGCTCTTCGTGCTGTTTCTGGGCGGCGTCTTTCTGCTCCTGCGCCGAAAACAGGTCCGCGAGGTCTACGTGGAGACTTATCTGTGCCTGGCGGCGACCTGCGCGCTCTTTGCAGTCCTGGAATTTCATTTTCACAGTGTCAGCCTGCGGGTGTCTTACTGCAGCAGTTACATCACAGCCCCGGTGATGCTGTTTGCGGGCATCCTGCTGGGCGAAGTGATTGCGGTGCCGGCGACGGAGCCCGAAGGTCGCCGGGCGGCAGGGAACTGGTTCCGCGGACTGCTCCTGACGGCGGGGTTGATCCTTCCTGTGGTGTACGGCGCCATCCGGCAGACTTTGCCGTCCAGGATGTGGACGATCCTGTCGCTGGGCGGCCTCGCTGCCGCCGGAGTCGTGGTGGTTTTCCATTTCCGGCCGCGGCCAGGCGTGCGTTCCGCCCTCGCCGTTCTGATCCTGGTCTGCCTCTTCCTGGGGCCCGCCATCGACTCTTCCCTATCCTACGTCTGGTCGAAGCAGGAACTCCCGCTGTATCGCACGATGCTGGCGATCCAAACCGCGGTGGATTCGGATTTGTCTCCCGAAAGGGATGTGCGGTTCTGGTACGAGTCCGACATTCCCGCGACCGGGCTGTTCGACTCCGCCTATTCGCTGTATCTGTGGGGCTATATCGACCTCTCCAAGAGCCTGGCCACTATGCCCGTGACGGATCTGAACTCGCTGATCTCCACCAATACGACGATCGTCCACCTGATGTTGAATCAGGACCAGACGGCGGAGCGCACGCGCCTGCTGGCCGGCCGCGGGATCCGGGTCCGCTACGAGCGGCGTCACACGGTGCGGTCGCCGGCAGGCCTGATATATGTGGTACTGCAGGACGTGAGCGCGGATTCCGCGATCCATTAGGAGGTTTCTTCATGAATCAGCACGGGGTCTGGGGCGGCCCAAAGTGGACCGCCGGGTTTGCGGTGCTCTTTTTCGCCGGCGCGACGTTCGCGCAGAACGGGCCGGTGACGGTAACGTCGCCTGACGGATCCATCCGGATGAGCATCGAAGTCGCCGGTATGGGCGGCGGACGGGGACAGGCTCCATCGCCGCAACTGGTGTACGAAGTCTCGTTCAAGGGCAAGCCGGTGATCGCGCGGTCGGTGATGGGAATCGATCTCGAGGGACAGGCTCCGCTGGGGCCGAACCTGGTCATCGCGGGTTCGACGCCTTCGAAGATCGGCGAAACCTACTCGACGCCGGCGGGCAGGTCCAACCCGGTCCGCAACGAATGCAACGCGGTCACGGTGGACCTGAAGCGGCTGCTGGTGGAAGCGCGCGCCTACAACGACGGCGTTGCGTTCCGCTATCGCATCCCCGCGGAGGACGGCGCGCGCGAACTGCGCATCGCCAACGAGCGCACGCAGTTTGTGATGGCCAGGGAAGGCACGGCATACCCGCTGCTGCTGCGCAACTACCGGACCTCGTGGGAGGACAACTATCACACGCTGCCCTTGAGCGGGATTCATCCGGAGTCGCTGATCGCGATGCCGTTCCTGGTGGAACTGCCGGGGGTGGCGTTCGTGGGCATCACGGAAGCGCACATCGAGAACTATTCCGGGATGTATCTGAAGCACTCCGAACGCAACGCGCGCGCCTTCGAAGCACGCCTCTCCCCGCGTATCGACGATCCGGCGGTGAGAGTGATCACCGCGGCGCCGGCGGTCTCGCCGTGGCGCGTGGTCCTGATCGGCGCGGAGCCCGGAAGGCTGATCGAAACCAACATGATGCTGAACCTGAACCCGCCCTCGATGATCGCGGATACGAGTTGGATCAAGCCGGGCAAGGCATCGTGGGACTGGTGGAGCGGTCCGTACGCGGAAGGGCTGAGCGAGCGTCCCGGAAAGAACACGGAGACGATCCGGCACTACGTGGACTTCGCGTCGCGTTCGCACTTCGAGTACTTCATGCTGGACGCCGGCTGGGCGGTGGTCACGCGCGGCGGACCGAGCGATTCCGGCGTGGACCTGACCCGGGTGCGGCCGGAGATCGATATGCCGGCGGTGCTCGAGTATGCGAAATCGAAAAACGTGAAGCTGTGGCTGTGGGCGCACTGGTCCGACGTGGACCGGCAGATGGACGCGGCCTTCCCGCTGTACGAGAAGTGGGGCATCGCGGGGGTGAAGATCGATTTCATGGACCGCGACGACCAGCAGATGGTGGACTTCTACCGGCGTACGGCGAAACTGGCGGCGGAGCATCACCTGATGGTGGACTTCCACGGCGCTTACAAACCGGACGGGATCGAGCGCACCTGGCCGAACGTGCTCACGCGCGAAGGCGTTCTCGGCCTGGAGTACAACAAGTGGAGCGCGCGGGTGACGCCGGAACACAACGTGATGCTGGCCTTCACGCGGCTGATCGCCGGGCCGATGGACTACACGCCGGGCGGCTTCCGCAACGCGACGATGGCCGGGTTCGAACCGCGCAACGTGCAGCCGATGGTGATGGGCACGCGCGCGCACCAGACCGCGTTGTTCGTGGTGTACCAGAGCCCGTTCGAGATGGTGAGCGACGATCCCGAAGCCTACACGGGGCAGAAGGAACTGGCGTTCCTGAGCGCGGTACCGGTCACGTGGGACGAGACGCGGGTGCTCACCGGCAAGGTCGGGGAGTACATCGCGGTGGCGCGCCGCAAGGGGAAGGAATGGTACATCGGCGCGATCACGGGAAGGGACGCGGTGGAGATCGACCTGCCGCTGGAGTTCCTGGGCGCGGGCAGTTACACGGCCGAGATCTACTCCGACGCGCCCGACGCGGAGACCAGTCCGACGCACACGACGCTGGAGCGCCGGAAGGTGGATCGCTCCATGCGGATCCACACGAAGATGGTGCCGGGCGGCGGACAAGCGATCCGCATTCGCCCGGGATCGTAGCGCGAGACGGCGGAAATCAGCGGACGCCGAGGCGGTAGCGGCGGGCGGCGATGGGCGAGACGGTGCCGGTGACGACCGACTCCGGATGGTACGCCCGCGTGTCGCAAGGTCCGCGGCAAATCGCCGGCGAAAGGGCGGGCACGATGTGGGCACGCCCGGCGCCATCGTAGTGGACCACCACGGTGTCGGCGACCGGGGCTTCCAGCAGAAGCGGCGCGAGTCCGGTTCCGTCCCATTTCCAGCGATCGCCCTCCGCCTTGAGGTTGCCGCCGGGAGGCACGGCGAAGCCGGAATAGAGATACATGCCGTCCACCTGCTTGCCGGGGTAAGCCAGGCGGACCGCCGCGTCGAACCAGAGATTGTCGCCGAACGGATCGGAATCCCGGTCGACTCCGGTCATGATGACCACGGCGCCGGGACGAACATTGGGGACGGCGCGGAGCATGGCGGTGGTCAGCACCCGTTGCCGCTCCCAGTTGACACGGTGCAGTTCGCAGCGGGACAGCGTTCCCACGCTTCCGAAGAAGACCACGGGCGCGGCCGCGATTGCGGCAACGGCGCGCCACCACCGGGGCGCGACTTTCACGGCGAACAGCGTCGCCAATCCGGCGAGGAAGAGTCCGGCGCCGGGGGTGGAGAGAAACTGCGTCCGCCAAAGGCTGCGCGCGGTATCGAGCAGGAGGTACACCGGGAAACTCAGCACCACGGCGGCGAACCCGGCTGCCATGGCGAGCAGCGCCGGGCGGACGGCGGCAACGTGATCGGCATCGGACTTGCGGGAGGCGTACCAGGCCGCGGTCAGGCCGCCCGCGACAAAGACGGCCGCCGCGGTAATGGAGAGCCACAAGTCCGCGCCGAGATGAATCCCGCGGGGCCATTTCCAAAACTCGAGGCTGGAGGTGATGTTGAACCACCAGTCGGAGAGAAGGCCGCTCATGCCAAACGTCTTCCGAACAACCTGTTCCTGGTAAGTCGCGCCCCTAAATTCCAGGTATTTACGGACAGTCAGGACGGCATAACATCCGGGCACGGAGTACCACGCCGCGAAGATCGCGAGTTTGCGGAGGGAGAAGCCCCAGGCGAGCACCAGAGCCAGCGGGAAGATGCAGATCAGCAGGAACTGGCTCTCATAGCTCCACAAGGAAAGAAAGGAAAAGCCGCAGGCGAGCGCAGTCGCGAGTACGCACCGGCCCACCGGCCGCGGTTCCGTCGCGCGAATGAGAAAGTATGCGGCAAGCAACATCCAGAAGATGAAGCCGAATTGGTTCAACTGCCCGATCCAGCCGACGGCGCCGTCGCTGCAATCGACCAGGGCGAGAGCGCCGGCGACAAAGCACATCTCGATTTGCCGGGGAAAGAAGCGCCGGGCCAGAAGAAATACCAGGAAGGCTCGCGCCCACCACAGAAGGGCATAAACCACCTGGTAGGGGACGTAACTCCCGGTGACGCCCGCGACTTCGCCCAGCAGGTAGGAGAGATGGTAGAAGACGTTGGTGAAGGGGCGCAGGGGATCGGCTTCGTAGATGAAGCCTCGCAACCGGGATTCGGTTTCGCTATTCCAGGCGAAGTGGCTCTCCGAACTCAGTCCCGCGTACACGCTGTGCGCCGTCCAGAGCAGCAGGGCGATGGCGGCATAGGCGGCGCCCGCAATCAGGGCCGGACGCCATCCGCCGGGCAGAACCACGGGGGCGGGAGGGGGAGCGGGAGCGGGCAGAGGTTCGGGATCCGCCTGAACGGCGGGCTCAGATTCGGGGGCGGCAGGAGGCGCGATCGAGTGATCCGGGGCCAAGTTGGCCGACCTGGCGGAAGAACGCGCCAGGAGCCTCCGCTTTCTGAGGATGCGTTTCGACACAGAACTGAAGCATCCGAGTCTAACACGGCCCGGAGCGGGCAGCGGAAGTAATGCCCGGGACTAATCCTCGTCGTCCGCCTGCCCGACCTTGAGGACACTCAAGAAGGCTTCCTGCGGGATCTCCACCTTACCGACCCGCTTCATGCGGCGCTTGCCTTCCTTCTGCTTTTCGAGCAACTTGCGCTTGCGCGAGATGTCACCGCCGTAGCACTTGGCGAGCACGTTCTTGCGCAGCGCGCTGATGGTTTCGCGGGCGATGATCTTATTGCCGATGGCGGCCTGCAGCGCGACCTCGAACATCTGCCGCGGGATCAGTTTGCGCAGGCGCGCGATCAGTTCCTTGCCGCGATCGAAGGCGAAATCGCGGTGCACGATGATGGAGAGCGCGTCCACGGGTTCGGCGGCCACGAGCACATCGAGCCGGACCATGGGGGAGACGCGGTAGCCGGCCAGGTGATAGTCCAGCGAGGCGTAACCGCGGGAGACGCTCTTCAGGCGGTCGTAGAAATCGAGCACGATTTCGTTGAGCGGCAGCTCGTACGTCAGCATCACGCGGCCCCCGCCGATGTACTCGAACTTCTTCTGATTGCCGCGCTTGTCCTCAAGCAGCTTGAGGATGCCGCCCAGATACTCTTCGCGGGTGATGACGGTGGCGTCGATGATCGGCTCTTCAATCTGCTTGATGACGGTGGGCTCGGGGAACTTGGTGGGGTTATCGACCTCGATGACTTCGTTGGTGGTGGTGGTGATGCGGTAGCGGACGCCGGGCGCGGTGGTGATGAGGTCGATATTGAACTCGCGCTCCAGGCGCTCCTGCACGATTTCGAGGTGGAGCAACCCGAGGAAGCCGCAGCGGAAGCCGAAGCCGAG
>JAFDVU010000229.1 GCA_018268835.1 Acidobacteriota bacterium
GGTTGCAGCGGACGGTTGCTCGCCGCAATCACCCGCACGTCGACCGGCGCCTCGCTGTCCGACCCCACCGGCCGAATCCGGTTGCGCTGCAGCACGTCGAGCAGTTTCGGTTGCGTCGCCGGCGGCAGATCGTTCACGTCGTCCAGGAAGATCACCCCGCGGTTGGCCGCCGCGAACAGCCCCCTGCGTTCCGCCACCGCCCCCGAGAACGCGCCCCGCCGGTGCCCGAACAGTTCACTCTCCGTCAGCGTGTCCGGAATCGTCCCGCAGTGCACCGTCACCAGCGGCCCCATGCGCCGCTTCGGATCCATCGCGTGAATCGCCGCTGCCAGCACCTGCTTGCCCGTGCCGGTCTCCCCCTCGATCAGCACCGTGGCGTCGCCCACCAGCGCCGCGCGCGCCGCCTGCCGCAGCATGGGAATCATCGCCGGCGCCGCGCCCACCATCCCATGCGCGCGAAACTGCTCCCCTAGCTCCGGATCGAGTGGCTGATTCTCTTCGACTAAGTGCATCGGCGGCTCGGAATCTGCACAACCATAACACGGGAATTCCTCGTTCCCGTGACCGAAGATCGATTCCGGTACCAGCCCACTGTGAAGTTCCTCACCCGAAAATCCAGCCACTAAGGGACTTACCCCTCAGCCGGCGCCATCCGCGAATTCGCCCGCCACCCATCCCCGTCCATCCGTGGCCAAAATCACGCGCCCGCAAATCGTGCACCACCTGCTCAGCGCATCGACCCTGCCGCCGCCGCTTCCTGTACCGACTCGCGCGTCAGGTCCCGCGGGCCAAACCCGATTCCGATGCTCTTCAGAAAATCGTTGGGCGCCACGCCCCCGGCGAAGACCCACACGTAGTCGTTGGGGATTTCCCTGCGCTCCCCCTCCACCTCGAGGATCACCGTCTTCTCCGTGAACTCCACCGGCATCGAGTTGAAGATCACTTCCAGGTTGTCCTTCTTCACCACCGTCCGCAGCCGCTGCACGTTGCGCTCTTTGATGCGGCCGAAAGAACTCTTGCGGTACGAGAGCGTCACGTGGTTCCCCCGCTGCGCCGCCAGCCCCATCGCCGCCTCCACCGCGCTGTCTCCGCCCCCCACCACCAGGATCTCGCTGTTCACGTAGTGGTCCGCCTCGATCAGCCGGTACATCACCTTCGGCAACTCCTCGCCCTTCACGTCGAGTTTGCGCGGCGTGCCCGCGCGCCCCAGCGCCAGCACCACTGCCCGCGAACAGTATTCCCCCTTCGGCGTGCGCACTCGAAAAATGCCGTCCTCTCCCCGTCCGATCGTCTCTACCGTCTCGTTGAGGTGCACGTGAAAGTCCTCGCGGCTGCACAGCGGCCCCCAGAACTCCAGCAGCGCCTCTTTCGACAACGCCATCTTCTTGAGCGTCTTGCCCAGCGGGAATTCCACCGGAGACGTCATGACCAGCTTCTGCCGCGGATACTTCGACACGCTGCCCCCCAGCGTGTCGCGCTCGATCGTCAGGTACTTCAACCCGCGCTCGATCGCCCGCAGCGACGCGCTGATGCCGGCCGGCCCGGCCCCGATGATCAGCACGTCGTACAACTCCCCGTCGTACTCCGGCGCCGGCTCCGATGCCAGGCGCGCCGCCACGTTGTCCATGCAATCGCGGCCCTGATTTACCGCGTTCTTGATCAGCGCCAGCCCGCCCAGTTCTCCCGCGATATATAGATTCGGGACGCTCGTCTCCAGTTCGCTCGTCAAATACGGAAGGTCCGCGCTGATCCCCGGCGCCGCGAACACCATTTGGATCGCCCCCACCGGACACACGTCCGCGCACAGCCCGTGCCCGATGCACCGGTGCGGCTGGATCACCGCCGCCTTGCCCCCCACCATCCCCAGCACGGTGCCTTCCGGACACGCCGCCGTGCAGGTCTGGCACCCGATGCAGTGGCTCACGTCGATGTGCGGATGCTGCCCGCGCGGCCCTTCGCTGAACACCTGTCCCGCGGCCACCGCCTCGCGCACCTGCACCTCGCGCTTCACCTGCCGCCGGATGTACAGCCCCAGCGGAGCCGCCACCACCAGCGCGTAAAGCACGTAGAAGAACCAGTTGTCGCCCACGCTCTTAGAACCCCACCGACACTGCCACCGCAATGTGGATCAGGATCAACGCCACAAAAGAGATGCTGAACGGCCGGTGGATCACGTGCCACATGTGAAACACCCGCTCCGTGCGGTCCAGAAACGCCATCGCCGTGCGCAGCCGCGCCTGCTTCGCCACCGAGTTGACGATCGCTTCCACCGCCGGATCGTGCGATGCCAGCAATCCGCCCAGGCTGCGCACGCGCTGCGATCTCCCCAGCAGCCGCCGCCGCAGCCGCGTCATCTGGAACGGCCGCGCCGCGTCCATCCGCAGCATCGTCCACAGCGCGCGTCCCAGCCCCATCGACTGAACGCGCTCCGCCGACGGCAATTCCATCAGCGGCGTGAAATCGATCCGCGTACCGTACGGCTGCGCCGCCAGCGCCGCCGCCAGCGCCGCGGATTGTTCCGCCAACTCTTCCATCGAAAGCTTCACCGCGTTGCGGCTCCGCGGTATGCGCGCGTACAGGTACCGCCCCACCAGCCCGCTCGCCGCCACCGAGATCATGATCCAGTACGCCAGCCCCGCCAGCCCGTGCCACTTGAACGACGTGTGAAACGTCACGATGATCGGCGTTGTGATCCCCAGCAGGATATGAAAGTTCAGCCACCGCCGCGTGCTCCCGATCGTCGATAGCCACCGCCACCGCTTACGCAGGGGATACAGCATCAGCATGCCGAACAGACAGGCGCTGCCGATCCCCAGCTTCAGTCCCACCGTTCCGCTCGGCCGCAACCTCTCGTGCAACGGAGAAAACGGCCGTTGTTCCGGGCTCAGAATGTAATAAGAGAATCCGCTGATCGCCAGGTACAGAATCAGCGTCGCCGCCGCTGCCATCGCGATCCCCAGCAGAATTCGATGCCGCGTCTCTCCCGCCGGCCTCCCCGCGGTCCGTGCCGCGGTCACCGGCGTAAACTTCGATGCCGTCAGCGTTGCCATGCGATCCCCCCCCGTTAGTGACACTGGATACACTCGCGCGGCGTCCCGCGATACACACGCACCTGCTCCACCAGCTTGTGACACTTCACGCAAGCCACGTTGCGGTGCGCCACGTCGAGCGTAAAGCGAGCGCGCTCGTGGCTAAAGGCGCCCCCGTCCCATTTCACCGGCACGTGGCACGCCGAGCAGTCCTCCGCCCGGTCCCCCGTCGCGAATTGTCCCCTGTGCGGGTCCTTCGCTGCGTGACACGATGCGCAGCGCGCCGTTGCTCTCGAAAACACGATGTCCGTATGACACTGCGCGCACTTGAGCGTCTGGTGCGCTCCCTCCAGTTTGAAATTCGTCGAACCGTGATTGAACTCCAGCGTCGCTTTCCATGCTTCGGTTGTGTGGCACGTTTCGCAGGCCACCTTCGTCTGGTGCCGGTTCTCGTGGCACGTCGTGCACGCCCGCGACGCGAAATGATACTGCCGCGGCTGCCCGTTCGCCTTGGCGTCCGCCATCGGCTTGTGGCACTTCTCGCAAGCCACCCGCGCGTGCGCCCCGTTGAGCGGGAACTTACCCTCCGCGTGCCGCGCCGGCGTGAACTTGCTCGGCCGGAAACCACCTTCGTCATGGCAGGAGCCGCATTGGTTGTTCCACGGCGCTCCTGCGAACTCGCCCCCGTGCTGGTCCGTGTGGCATGCCGCGCACGTCAGCTTGCCGGTCTTGAACACCGCGTCCCGGCCCTCCGGCTTGTGGCACTCCACGCAGCGCAACTCCAGGTGCTTGCCCTTCAGCGGAAACGCCGTCGCGGCGTGCGCCGTCCGGTCGAATTTCGCCGGCTTGAATCCCGTCTCCGCGTGGCACGACCCGCAGTCCGACCCCGCCGCCCGCGCCGCGAACTGTCCCCGATGCGGATCCTGGTGGCAGTCCTGGCACCGCGCGTGCGCCACCGGACGCTTGAAATCCGTGCTCTTGTGGCACTTCTCGCATGCCAGTTCCGTGTGCTTCCCCACCAGTGGGAACTTCGTCATGCTGTGGTTGAATACCGCGCTCGAACGGTTGCTCTTAAACCCGCCCGTGTCGTGGCAGCGGTCGCACGTGCCCTGCACCTTCGCTTCCTGAAACGCCCCCCGGTGCGGATCGTTGTGGCAATTCTGGCAACCGTTGAACGCCAGCCCCTGATACCGCGCCACCGCTTCGCCCGGCTTCGGCCCGTGGCACTTCTGGCATGGAACTTTCTGGTGCAGCCCGGTTAGTACGAACCGTGCCCGCGTGTGGTCGAATCCCGTCGGCGGCTTCCACGCCTCCTGCGAATGGCATCGCGCGCAGTCGCTGCCCAGTTGCCCGCGATGATGGTCTTCGTGGCACCCCGTACACTCCCGCCGCAACCCCAGAAATGTATGGTTCGGATCCCTCACCTTGATCTCCGCACGCGCCGCCGCCGCAATGTGCGCCGCCGTGTGGCACGCTTCGCATTTCTGCGCGCGATGCTTGCCCGTCAGCGCAAACCCGGTCTGCGCCCCGTGGTCGAATTTCCCCCGGTCGATGCGGGCAAGCGTGAAGGTCCGGCCATTATGCTCCATGTGACACCGCGCGCAGTCTTTTTCTCCGCCTTCGCTACTTTTGTATGCCCGCGCGTGAAAGCCCGAGTGCGTTTCTATGCGGCGGCGAATTTCCGCATGACATTCCAGACAGCGGAAACCGCGCGTCCCCAGGCTGAAATCGTGGCACGACGCACACTTCGTTACACCCTCTAATTGCTGGTGCGAACTCGAAAGCGGCCCCGGCGAAATCTGCGCACGGAGTGGCGCGCGGCACCAAAGTGCCACGAGACACATGCAGATCGACGCAAACCGTTTACGGCCGTTGGGTCCCACGAACTAACGTTTGGCAGCATCCCCAGAGTTTTTGGGCGAGCGCCCTCCTCAAAATGCCTAAGGGTGCCAAGGGTATGGCAAAAATATACGAGCCTCCCTCTATTTTTCGGAATCTTCCCTACCCTAGTCATGTTCCGGGAGGGTAAGTGTTAACCGTGGGGACACGACCAATACGGCAAGCCAGTGTGATGCTACTTACTTTGTGTATCTGTCTCACTGCGGCCGATAACAAGGCCGCCAAAAAGAAAGCCGCCGATGCCGCGGCGCAACCGCCCGATCTTGTCTGGCCGCTGCCGCCCGATCCTCCCCGTGTGCGCTGGCTCGCCCAATATCTCGACCTCGCGCGCGTCAAAAAGGCCACTAACCGCAAGTCCAGTTGGATGGATAAACTAACTGGTACTAAGACTCCAGATGAGCGCATGGATCTGCGCAAACCCTACGGAGTCGCCGCCGACCGCCACGGTCGCATCTACACCGCCGACACCGAATTGAAATCCGTCTTCGTCATCGACCCCGTCAATCACACCGTCGAACGCCGCGATGGCGGCAGCCGCGCCCCTCTCGCGCTCCCCGTCGGCGTTGCCGTCGATCCCGAGGATCGCCTCTTCGTTTCTGACGCGGACCTGCACGCAGTGGTCTGCTTCAACCCCTCTGGCCAGGCGGTGGCCGTGCTCGGAACCTCCGCCCTGCAACGTCCGGGCGGCATCGCCCTCGATGCCGCCCGCCACCGCCTCTATGTCGCCGACGCCAAGGCCGGCCGCGTCGCCGTCTTCGATACCGCCGCCCTCAAGTTCTCCGCCTACATCGGCTCCAGAAGCAAGCCCCATCAGCCCGATCCCGGTACCTTCGAAGGCCCCACCAACGTCGCCGTCGACGCCAAAGGATTTCTCTATGTCGCCGACACGCTCAATTACCGCGTGCAGATCTTCGACCCCGCCGGTAAGTTCGTGCGCATGTTCGGCGCCCAGGGCGACCGGCCCGGCGAATTCATCCGCCCCAAGGGCATCGCCGTCGATACGGAAGGCCACATCTATGTCGCCGACGCCGAGTTCAATAACTTTCAAATTCTCACCCCCGAGGGACAACCGCTCCTCGCGGTGGGATCGCTGGGCGACGAGCCCGGTAAATTCGCGCTGATCGCGGGGATCTATATTGACGCGGAAGATCAGATCTACACCACCGAGATGTTCCATGGCCGGATCCAGGTCTTTCAGTATCTCTCGCGGAGCGGAGCGGCGCGTAAGAAGGGGGTGAACCAGGCCAACAATCGCTGACTCGCCTCACGACCCCAAGCGGCCGTCCTGCCCGACGCATGGCTGGGAGGGGCCGCATGATTTCAACCTTCATCACCTAGGAGACAAATGTGAAGAAACAATTACCAATCCTGGTCGGCCTCCTGATGGTAGCCGTCGCGTCGATGACCGGCGCCCCAAACCTGCCCAAGACAGGTCTCGCCGGCTCCACTCACGACATCGGTGGCAATGGCTGTAAGTCCTGCCATGCCCCGCATAACGGCTCGCTCGCTAACGGCGGTCCGCAGAGCACCGGTCTCATCCTGCTCTGGGCACGCTCGTTCCCGGCGGCGTCCAATACCTTCGGCGTCTACGACTCCAATACCATGCAGAACAAGGCGACCGAACTCGGCGGCAGTTCCCTCACCACGTCTACCGACGTGCGTATGTACTCGCTGCTCTGCCTGAGCTGCCACGATGGCGTCACTTCCACCTTCTCGCCCGCCATGCAGACCAAGAACATGGTCGGTTCGAGAGCCGCCTTCGGCGCCGGCGCCTACGAGTCCCTCGGCCTCACCAACGACCACCCGGTCAACATGGCCTACGACCCAACCAAAAACACGTCCTTGCAGGCGGTCGCCACCGTTTCCTCGGCGCTCCCCCTCTACGGTGCCACCAACACCGTGCAGTGCGCCACCTGTCACGACCCCCACAGCGACGTGAATACCAACTACTTGCGCCAGGCCAACAACACGGCGCATTGTACAACCTGCCACCTCTGATCTCGCTATAGCGGCGGGCGCGGGCTACCGCCTGCCACCGCCGCGATCTTTCGATCCTCGGGACGGGACCTTTGATGCGCGATACTCTCATCGGCGGATTCTTTGTGGGCCTCCTCGCAGCCTCCACCCTCGCTGCGCAGGAACAGCCCTTGAATGTCAATGCCACCTTCTCCACCGGCTACTACAGCACCAAGGCGCGCGGCGATGCCACTCAAAACCTCGACTTCGTCCCCTTCGGCGCCCGCTTCGAAATCACCGGCTACTATAAGTCCGCCGACTTTCTCAATTTCACCGTCGAACCCGAGGTCAACGCCGGTCCCCAGGCCACCGAGGCCGGCTTCCAGGGCGGCAACGGCATTCGCCTCCAGACCACCTTCTTCCGCAGACTCCTCCCCATCACCTTCCGCTACTCCAATCTCCAGGTCGAGGACGTCGTCTTCGGCAGCCTCTCCCAGCTCTCCGGATACTCCCTCAAGAACCGCAACAAGGACCTCGGCGTCACCCTGGAGATGAAGACCAAGGGCCTGCCCCAAACCACCATCGATTGGGGCAAAAGCTCCGTCGATTCCGTCCCCGGTATCCCCGACATCCCCGACTACACCTCCCACGGCAACCACGTCAACGTCGACAGCAACTACGATCGCTTCGGCTGGACCTTCGACGGCTTCTTCCACCGCATGGTGCAGTACTCCGACCTGCTCGAGCCCATCCAGGGCGGCACCCAGTTCGGCTCCCTCGAACAGACCGTGCAGCAATACCAGGGCGCCGCCCGCCGCACCCTGTGGGGCGATTCCGAGGTCTACCTCAACGCCGGCAGCCAGTCCACCTCCAGCATGCTCTTCACCCTCCCCATCGATCTCGCCACCCACTACTACACCGGCAGCCTGCGCCTCTTCCAGAAACGCCGCGTCAAAACTCTCCTCCGCGCCAACTACACCTCCAACCTCGCCAGCCAGTTGCTCGCCCAGGCCGGCGGCTCGCTTGCTACCGCCGGCGCCATCGTGCCCGATCAGTACGCCCTCCAGCCCTTTTCCCGCGGCATCGCCACCCTCGACTTCACCGGACTCACCACCGCCGACCTCGCCTGGGGCTTCGGCGCCTACGCCAGCCTGGAGCGCAACTCCATCTACGGCCCCATCGATTCCCGCTACTTCACCGCTTCCGGCGGCCTTACCTACAACAAGCGCACCTCCTGGGGCGCCGTCTCCGGTGAGTACGGCCGCGAGTACGGCACCGGCAGCGTCACCGGAATCGCCGGCACCATTCAGGGACAGGACTTCCGCGCCTCCGCCCAGCGCGGCCACTCCGACGGCTTCGAGATCGATGGCACCCTGCACGGTTCCACCCAAAGCGTGCGGAACGATCAGCCCCTCTCCAATCGCAGCATCGCCGCCGAAATGAGCGTCGCCCACCGCGTTGCCGGCCAGTTCAGCGCCCGCCTCGGCGGCGGCTGGCAGTGGAGCAACATCGTCAACTCCGCCAACGAATTCCGCACCAACGGCTACACCGCCCAGGCTTCCATCGAGCACCCCCGCTTCCAACTCGCCGGAACCCTCAACGACAGCCTCAGCAATGCCCTCCCGTTCTTCAGCCAGATGCTCACTGGTCTCGGAGTCGATTCCATCCTCGTCACCAGCATGCAAGTCATCCCCAGCGATTACCGCGCCATGAGCTTCTCCCTCCACGCCAATCCCACCCGCAAGGTCGAGCTCTCCGCCGCCTGGAGCCGCTCCCTCCAGCACCTCGATGGCTTGCTCAACAACGATTTCGAACTCCTTACCGTCTACGTCACCTACCACTTCCGCCGCATCGATATGCAGGCCGGCTTCATCCGTTCCAACCAGACCTTCATCAGCTATCCCGTGTCGCTGCGCCAGCGCTACTACGTCCGTATCTCCAGGAGAGTGAAGCTGCTGTGAAATACCTGCGCCTGATCCTGCTCTCTACCGTCGTCTCCGCCCCGCCCGCCCGCGCGGTCACCCCGGCGCGGGCGCGTGTGGATTACGTCCGCACCATCCCCTCCGTTCGCGAGTTCACCAAGTCCCACTCCATCTTCTCCCGGCTGCTCGATTTCATCGCCGGTCCCCCCGAGGGCAAGCCCGAAGTCGTGCGCCCCTACGCCACCACCCACGACTCCACCGGCCGCCTCCTCGTCGCCGACCCCGGCCAGCGCGGCGTCCACATCTACGACTTCGAAAAGCGTAAATACCAGTTCCTCAAAGGCCCCAGGGGCCGCGAGATGGCTTCCCCCATCGATGTCGCCTGCGATACCAACGACGATATCTACGTCACCGATTCCGCCCGCGGCATCGTCTACGTCTTCGATACCCGCGGCCGCTTCCTCCGCATCCTCGGCGCCGGCTTCCTCAACCGCCCCACCGGCATGGCTCTCGACCGCGCCGCCCGCCGCCTCTATCTCACCGATACCCTGCGCCACCAGGTCCTCGTCTTCTCCCTCGACGGCCGCCTCCTCCACGCGATCGGCCGCCGCGGCACCGGCCCCGGCGAGTTCAACTTCCCCACCGCCCTCACCCTTTCCGCCGGCCGCCTCTACGTCGTCGATTCCATGAACTTCCGCATCCAGGCCCTCACCCCCGACGGCGCCTTCATCAACGCCTTCGGCCAGCCCGGCTTGCAGACCGGCACCTTCAACCGCCCCAAGGGCATCGCCGCCGATACCGATGGCGACCTCTACGTCGT
>JAFDVU010000022.1 GCA_018268835.1 Acidobacteriota bacterium
GTGAGTTGCATGACCTCGCCCATAAGCACGGCGTCGGACCGAAGCAGATCTACAATTTGTGATAGCGGCGCTGAGGGGTCACCGACGAGCCGCATGAGTTTCAGTGCCACAGGGTGGAAAGGCGGGACGTCTTTCAGAAGCCTGTAACGCACGCCACTGACTGTCTGCAGGGGGCCCCCAACCGCCGCGACCTGGTTTCGGCCGGTCATGGTTTCACCGGGTTCCCGCAGCCGCCAACCGCTGCGGCACCACCACCGCAGCTATTCTGGCGAACAGCTCTTTTGCGTCGATCGGCTTGGATATGTACTCGTCCATCCCGGCTTCGAGGCAGCGTTCGCGGTCTCCCTTCATCGCGTGCGCCGTAACGGCAATGACGGGCACGTGTCGTCGCGTCGTCAACTCGTGCTGCCTCAGCCTGCCGGTCACTTCCAGGCCGTCCATTTCCGGCATCTGAATATCAATCAGAGCTACGTCGAAGACCTGGTGTTCCAGAGCCGCTAGCGCCTCAGATCCGGTTGCGGCAGCCGTTACCGTGTGTCCGCGGTGTCGGAGCAGGGTTGAGATCAGCGTCTGACTTTCTCTGTTGTCCTCCGCGACCAGGATGCTTAGAGGGGGGGCGTCATCCTCACCCCAAGCGCGTTCCGCTCCGAGAGAGTTGCCGGACGCGGCACTGCGCAGGACCACCGTAAAGTGGAAGGTACTGCCCCGGCCTTCTTCGCTCTCCACCCAGATCTTCCCTCCCATCTTTTCCACGAGTTGCGCGCAGATCGCGAGACCGAGTCCGGTTCCGCCGTACTTGCGGGTCGTCGAACCTTCTCCTTGCCGGAAGGGCTCAAAAATATCGGCCCGTCTGTCCGCGGGTATCCCAATGCCGGTGTCCTGTACGCTGAGTTCCACGCGACACTCTGGTCTCCGGCTGGGCTGCGTGCGGGCCGATACCCGAATCGAGCCGCTCGGTGTGAACTTGACGGCGTTGCCGATCAGGTTCAGGATCACCTGCCGCAGGCGGTGCGGATCCCCGATCACCATGTCGCCCTCCCCGGTAGCGACGCTGCACGACAGCTCCAGTCCCTTCTGCTGCGCCGTCGCCTCCAGCGCTCTGCAGGCATCTTCCACGCAACCGCGCAGGGAGAAGGAAGTCTGCTCCAGTTCGACCCTCCCGGCTTCGATCTTGGAGAAGTCGAGAATGTCGCCGATGATCGTCAACAGCGAAGTCGTACAACTCTCGACCGTTTCCAGATAATCCCGTTGTTCCGCGGTCAACTCGGTGCCCAGTGTGAGTTGAGTGAAACCCAGGATGCCGTTAATCGGAGTGCGAATCTCGTGGCTCATGTTCGCCAAAAACTCGCCTTTGGCCTTGGATGCGGCCTCCGCGGCCTTCTGCGCCCGCAGGATCTCTTCTTCCGCCCGCTTGCGGGCAGTGATATCCAGGAGGAAACCAAGGTTGTGAAGCGAATCGCCGATCACGACCTTGCGCGCCCACACCAGCGCCACACGCTCCCCCTCTTCAGGATGCACATAAGCGATTTCTTGTCCGTTGATGGAACCGGCCGTCGCGAGGTTCCTGAGCAGGGCCTGAAAGCTCTCCGCATCGATGATTCCGGCGCGAGTGCAATCGCCTCCCAGGATCTGCGCTTTCCGGACCCCGTGCTGCTGCTCGAAAGCCGGGTTGACATCCACATACCGTCCCTGCGGGTCCATCAACGTGATGCCGACCGGGCTGGCCTGGAAGATCACCCGAAATGCCTCTTCTGCTTTGGCCCGCTCGTCAACCTCCCGTCTGAGTTGTTGATTGGCGGTCTGCAACTCGACCGTTCGCGCCGCTACCATACGCTCCAGATCCGACATCTTCGCCTCGGCACGACGGTTTAGGAGCCACTTCCTCGTCATCGCGTTGGCTAACTGAATGGCCTCGATGTTGTCGAAGGGCTTCTTCAGGATCAGGAGGCTATCGGAGTTCCCCAGGCGATTGCGGATGCCGGACCATGAGTAGTCCGAAAATGCCGTGCAGATCACGGTCTGCAGGGTGGGGTCCACTTCTCGAATGCGGGAGATAGTCTCCACTCCATCCCACCCCGGAGGCATTCGAATGTCGACAAACGCCAGCGAGTACGGTCGACCCTCCGCGATCGCAGCCTTGACCTTCGCCAGCCCCTCCTCACCTTGGTACGCGGAGTCCAAGACAAAATCCATCCGTCCGGTCTCCTGTGTGCCAAACAGGATTGCCTCGTCCTGCTTTAGTGCCTCCGTGCACTCTGCGTCGCCAGCGAGGGCCTTACGGAAATCATCGTGTATCACCGGGTTGTCATCGATGATCAGGATCCGGTGTCGGACCTCGATCTCATCGCTTGTATTCATGCTGGGCTCCGGTCGCGATCCCCGGGCCGCACCGTTCGCCCGGCAAATCGTCGCACTCCAAATTGAATATCGGCACGAGAGCTGTTCTTCTCCTGGAAATCTCGCATCGTCACTCCATCGAGCACTGGTTCTCACATCCAACTGACGGCTCCATGCCCCAACTATTGAAACATCCAGCACGTTCGGCAAGACGGCGGGCGTGGCGCACCTCGCACAGCTCCGCCGGATCCTGCAGCGTTCTGCCGGTATGAGTCTCTTCAGGCGCAAGCACCTGGACCGGTTCCACGATGCCGATGTCGGCGGCGAAAACGCGCAAGCGCTCGAGGAGCGGGAACGTTACGTGCTCTCCCCGGGTCGCCAGTTGCATGTCGTTGCATGCTCGCACCTCCTGGTCGAGGACCATGGACGTGTCGAGCTGCGCCACCGGCAGGGTCAACAGCCTCCAGTGCGCGGTTGGATCGCCGGAATCCTCGAGTGCCCGGAGAAGGTCCGGGTTGTATTCGCCCTCCGCCGCGCTCATGGCCGCGAGGGCACCGTTGAACGTCGCACCCTCGGCCGTCAGGAGATCGAGATCAACGGCGATGTGCAGGATCTGTCCTCCCAGATCCACGAGTTTCGCAGAGACATCGGCGCTTTCGACGTCGTACTGTCGAAAGGGCTTATTCTGCAACGAGACGATCTGGGCTGTGGTCTCCAGGCGCTGGACTTTCTTCAGGAGAGCTGCCGCCACGGACGGATGGTGCTCGAACAGGTGCGGGACATTGGCGCGTTGTTCCGGTGCCGAACACCTGCGCTCACCGCCCGGGCAGGGCAGCGCGATGCGTCCGATCTGCGAGAGGATGCCCGCGGCTTCCAACTGCCACAGGTCGCGAAATCCTACTGCGGCAGCCATAAGCCGAACATATCGACAGATGCGGAACGATGAGTTGAATAGGTCCGGAGCCGTAACTCCAAGAACCTCCATGAGCAGTCGAATCGACCCCATGAGAGTCTCTCGAAGCAGATTCTGTTCGCCGGTAATCAGACGATGCTGCTCCAGGGCCGCCTCGATTGCCTGCGCCAGGACCGTCGCGGGGCATGGTTTGGTCAGAAAGCGGAAAACGCTGCCCTCGTTGACCGCCGCGATGGCCGCCCTCAGGTCGGCCTGGCCGGTAAGCATGATTCGGACGGTATCGGGATACAGGTTTTTCGCCTGGGTCATGAACTGGATCCCGTCCAGCACCGGCATCTTCAGATCGGAGACAACAACCGCGAAAGGACCGCGCTCCGCCAGAGCGCGCAGTCCGAGTTCGGCGCCGACCGCGACATCGACTGCGAAATCCGTGCTGAGGGCTCGGTGCAGAGCCAGCAGGATGCGTGGCTCGTCGTCAATCAAGAGGACTTTTTCCGTCGGGTTCATATCGACTCCACTTGGTCTAACTGGTCCCTCCAACCCTAGCGGCCTCACTCACGCGAGTCTCCCGGGCAACAGTCACCCCAAGACCCACGGCGGCATTCCCCCCGAAGACTCCTCCTCTGCCTCCGGGCTGAGAGACGGGCAGCCTGACCACGAATGTGGTCCCTTGCCCCATCGCCGTCTCGAAATCAATGGTTCCGCGGTGTCGTTGCACCACAATCGTATGGGCTATGGCCAACCCTTGCCCGTTCCCTCGACCAACATCCTTGGTCGTAAAGAAGGGATCGAAGATCCTGCCGTGCAATGCGAGTGGAATTCCCGTTCCGGAATCCCGCACCCGCACTTCCGCCCAGGTTCCCTGAAGGCTGGAGGAAATGACTATCGTCCCGTTGGGGTGCTCCTGTCCGGGATGCGCCTCGACGATCGCATCGGCGGCGTTCATCAACAGATTGAGGAAAACCTGACCGAGCTCTCCCGCGGCCCCCACGATTCCAGGCAAGCCCGGATCCAGATCGAGTTGGACCTGAGCCACGTGTTTCCAGCGGTTTCGCGACATCACAACGGCCGACTCGATCAGCCGGTTCAGATCGACGGGGGACATGTCGGCGACGCCGGGATGAGCGAATTCGTTCACCGCGCGGACGATTGCCGCGACATGTTCCACGCCCTCGGCGGCCTCCCGGATCGCACTTCGCGCCTGCGTGCGGAAGTGGTCGAACTGCGTGGTATTACGGACCCTCCTGAGTTCGGCTGCCATGTCCGGACCGGATCCCAGCCCGTCCTCAGACTCCGCCAGTCGCTGCACCACGCTGACCATTTCATCGAGAGCGCAGTGCGCCCTCTCGAGAAACGCGAGATTGTCCCCGATGTACTGGATGGGTGTGTTGATCTCGTGTGCGATGCCGGAGGCCAGGCGGCCGATGGACTCCAACTTCCGGGTCTGCGCCTCGTTCTTCTCAGCCCGCCTCCGTTCGGTGACATCCCGGATCACGGCCGTGCGGACGGCTTCCCCGCCGAATTCCAGGAGGCCGGAAAAGGAAACTTCAAGAACCAGATCCCGCCCCTTGCGATGCCTTCCGCCGAGTTCCAATGTCCGGGAGCGGGCGGCGTGGACCCGATCGATACTCTCGGTCCGTTCTTCATACTCGGGCACAAGTTCACGGAAAGGGCGCCCGATCAGGTCCGTCTCGCGCCATCCAAAGATCCTCCCCGCGGCGCTGTTTGCGAACTCAATCCGGCCCCCGCTGCTCACCGTCACGATCCCGTCCGACGCGTTCTCCGCGATCATCCGGTACAACTCGTTGGCTGCCATGGCCTCGGCGGTGCGCTGGGCCACGATCCGGTCCAGGTCGGCCATCCGGGCAGCGACCTGGCAGCTGGCGAGCCACTTCTGACACATGGCGTGGGCCAACTGAATCACTTCAATGTTGTCAAAAGGTTTTTTGAGGATCAGCCAGTAGTCCGACCGGCCGAGCCGGCTCTCGATCGCGCTCCACGGATAGTCCGAATACGCCGTGCATATCACCGTCTGGAGGTTGGGATCGACCGAACGCAACCGGGTGATGGTTTCGACGCCGTCCCAGCCGGGAGGCATGCGCACATCCACGAACGCCATCGCGTACGGGCGGCCTTCTGCAATGGCCTGGGTGACCTTCTGCAGGCCCTCCTCGCCCTGGTATGCAGAATCGATCTCGAACTGCATGGCTGGAGCGGTTGCAGCGCCAAACAAAACGATCTCATCGGCGTCGAGATCCTGACAGGATCCTTCCGCGGAGAGAACCTTGCGCAGGTCATCGTGGATCGCCGGGTAGTCATCGATGACCAGGATGCGGTTGTTCGCGAGCTCTGACCAGGCAGGTTTCACGCCACGCTCCTCTCATCCCGGCGGTGCAGGGGGAGATCCAGTGTAAATGTGGCTCCACGCCCCTGCCCGTCGCTGGCAGCGGACAACGATCCGCCCATCTTTCGGGCATCGAGTGCGGAGGTGTGCAGTCCGAAGCCGTGCCCGCTCGGCTTGGTGGTAAACCCGTGAGAGAAGATGCGCGTCAGGTTTTGAGGTTCGATGCCGACGCCCGTGTCGATGACTTCGACCCGGACATGCGAATCGGCATGGCGGCGGATGCGAATGCGGATCAGCCGCTGAGCGGAATCCGCCTGCTTGATCGCCTCTTTGGCGTTGCGAATCAGATTGAGGAGAATCTGCAGAACGGCGTGTTTTTCGGCTGCGAGCTCGGGTACCGCTTCGTAGTCCCGCTCGATGCTGATATGGTGCCGCTCAAAGCCGGTCTGCAGAATCCGGCAGGCGTCGTCAACCAGTTCGGGAAGATTCACGTCCTCCACCATACCCGAGACCTTCGCGTAGTTTTGCTGTGTCGACACGATCCCCTTGATGTGTTCGACATGCTTGCGAAGTTGTTCGAGTTCCTGCAGGAGTGTCTGGCGCTCATCCTGGAAATGCGTCCCAAGCTTGACCAGGTAGGGCAGCACCCGCTGCCCCTTCGGATCGCGGCGAATGAAGTCAGAGATCTCGTCCTGGTGCTGCTGCAAGAGGGCGGTCGCCGAGGCCAGATTGTCCGCGCGGAGTTCGCGGACTTTGTCCGAGACAACGGTCGTGGATACATTCACGCTGTTGAGCACATTGCCGACATTGTGCAGCACGCTGGTGGCAATCTCGGCCATGCCGGAAAGGCGCGAAAGGCGGATAAGGTTTTGTTGTGCTTCGGCCAGCTCCCTATGCGCGCGGTCTTTGGCGAACACCTCTTCCTGCAACTCCCTGGTCCGCTCCACCACCCGGGCCTCCAGGGTTTCCTTCGCCTCCTGCAGCGCCTCCAGCGCCTGTTGACGTGTGATCGACGCGCCGATCATTCCTGCGACCGCCCGGAAGCAGTCCTGTTCGGCGGTGCTCCATTCGCGCCGGCACGTGCAATCATCGACGCCCAGGAACCCGATACGCGCGTCCCGCACGATAATCGGCACCGTGAGGTATGCCTGCACGGTTGAGGCACCTTCCTGCGCGTGCAGTTGGACCAGGTGCGGCTTGTGATCGTGGTTGGACAATCCCGAGTGCGCCCCTTCTGCGCAGGTGCTTTCCGCACTCCCCGACCACCGGCAGTGTCGCAGCGTGGAGACGGTGTTGTCAGAGCGCGCCAATCCGGATGCGTCCCACTCATGGCGGATGTGACAGTTGCATCCTGCCCGTGGAGCGGCTGCGGCCTCGCACATCCACACGTGGCTGGCTCTGGTGGCCGTGCCGATTCGCCGGAGCACATCGACTACGACCGCGCGCATTTCGTGCGCGGCGAGGAATTCCTGCGCAGCGAACCGCACACTCTCCAGAATCTCGTTTCGCTGGAGGATGGATGCGGTCATGGAATTGAACGAGTTGGCCAATCCTTCGATTTCGTTCCCAGTGTGGATCTCCGCGCGAGCCGACAGGTTTCCCTGCGCCACCTGGTGGACGGCCGCCTGCAGGCTGAGGATCGGCCGCACCTGGCGCCGGGCATATGTCACGGAGACCAGCAGGCTGAGGATCACGCACAGGATCGCGGTTCCGCCCGTTCTCCAATAGATCCGTCTCACGCTCTGGTCGTAGGACGTGAGAGATAGGCCAACGTTGATCCAACCCCAACGAATAGCCGAGTAGTCAAAGGGCTTGGCAAAGTGAAAAACCCGGCGCCTGATGTCCGGGACGGTAGTGATGGCGCCCCAAGTCGCACCGGACGCCGGTCTCCAGAAGGTACCCAGATGGTCCGTTCGCCAGCCTGTTCGCTGAACGAGCACCGAGAATCCGTCGTTCTTGGTGACTACCAGGTAGTCGATCGCCTCGTCGCCCGCCAGCACCTGGTTGCACTGGTCCACGACACTGCTGTAGTCCTCCGACACCGCGGCGCCGGCGGTCACGTCCTGGAGGGACGACGCGACACCGCGCGCCTTCGAAAACAGAGCATCCTGAAGGTCTTTCTTCTGCTCCGGAATGATGCCCGCTACGAAGATGCTGAGTGTCAATAAAGCGACTAGCCAGCAGACCAACGAAACCTGGAGGGCCAGGCTGTTTCTCCACGCGATGGGTGTCAGGCTGAGCCTCATTGCGTCCCTCCTCTTCGGACGCGCATCCTCACCCGCGCAGCACGCCCTCTGACGCGCTCAGGCTGACCGCGTTTGATCACTGCCTCCATGAATCTGCCTCCTGGGCGGGCGAAGCCGTTCCAGACCGAATCTGATCCAACCGGAGGTATTTCGTCCACAGTTCGCGTACCGGGTTCAGATCGCTATCGGTGATCGGCATGGAGTGGTTCCCTTTGAACAGCATGAGGATCTGCCTGCCCACCGGGTCCAGATCCAGGTCGTAGAGGGAGCGAATCAGATCCGCCTGGAACTCTTTGAACACATCATGAACGGCAACGACCCCTTCCACCAGGAACGGCGAAGAAGCGATCGCGCGGAGCGCAGCCCCAAGTTGCGGGTTCAACTCCACCATCAACTCAAAACTGGCGTTGTCAACCAGGCACGCATCCGCCTTTTTGAAGAAGACCGGGAGACAGGCGGAAGACGGTTTGGCGACACCGGTGATGGAGCCAAAGAACGTCTGGCGGTTCAGATGATGCTGGTCAAGCAGCACATCCAACCACATCGGACCCAGCCTGGCGTCGGTGCGGGCGTAGCTGTTGATATTGACACCTTTGAGATCTTCCAACTTCGTCCAGCCCGTATCACGACGCACAACCAGAAGGAAGTTGTGAGCGGGACGCCCTTGTTCGGTCGAAATCGTCACCACTGGCTTCAGCCGTCGGAGGGGAGCCAACTTCAAATACTCGATGCTGTCGACCAGGACGATGCTGACCGACGCGTCGGCGACCCGCCGGCGGATCTCCTCGAAGTTATTGCTGATCTCGATATGTGGATCGACCCGGAAGCCGCGCCGCCGGCCGATTTCCACCAGCCACACGTTCGCCGCCGCGACCACGTCGGTGGGATTCGCGGTATGGAACAGGCTGCTGCTGCAGATGACGTCCAGGCGCGCGTCTTTGAGCGTCTGCGCCGGTGCCGGCGCGGGCCAGAGCGCTGCGAGGATGGCCCAGACGCCCGCCGCGGGCCAGATCCTATACACGAGCGAGACTGCTTGCGTACCCATCCGCATCATCTCCTTGGCGACGCGCTGCGCGCCCTGACCCTGTTGGCCGTCGATATGAGCTCCAGGGTGGGGCCGAGAATCGAGGCGTCGGCTGCCATCACGCTGCGGGACGCGAAAAGTGTCAGGATCTGGCGTCCTGCTACGGTGTCGGAGAGACGCACCATGACGGACCGAAATGCGTCTTTCTGCCTCTGGGGGCAGTCCTTATGAACGGCCACAACCACCGGAATCACCTTCGGAGACGTGGCCACCACGCGGAGCTTCGTGCGCAGCTGCGGATTCATCTCCCCCATGATTTCGAAACCGCGGCGGTGCACCAAACAGGCATCGGTCTGGTGAAAATAGACCGGGAGGACCGCTCGGGATAGCTTGGGAGTTGATGTGGACTGACCGAAGAAACTCGCTGGCGGTTCGAGGTTCGATCCCGCCAATAGCGTGTCCAGCCAATCGTCGGCGAGGCTCATCACGGCATTGGTGTGGCGGATTAGGGTGTGCCCGCGAAGATCGGCGAGAGTGCGGATCCCGCTGTCGGCGTGCACAAGGATGAGATATTCCTCTCCCCCCGTCATGTACGACTGATCCACGATCACGAGGCTCTTATCGGTGTAGGAGATCACCTGCGAGTATTCTGGTGTCGGCGCGGAGAAGGCCTCTACCTCACCCTGGCGGACCCGCTGCGCCAGTTGCGCGGGCGTCGAGAGGATTTCCGGCACGTACACGATCTTGATCCCTGCCTCCTGCGAAAGAGCGTCGGCCCAAGTCTTGATGGCGGCCCGGGCGTCGTTCTCGTTCACTTCGGCGGACACCAGGCTCGTGGACGCGCCCACACGAACCCGGGGCAAGGACCCGCTACCAACGCCGTCACTGCCGCGAAGCTGTGCGGCTCCCGCCAGAAGTAGCAATCCAGCAGGAATCAGCAGCAGCGTTCGAGCCCCGTGCGACCAGGCGCGCAGCTTCGTCAACCCCTCACGAAGACCTGCGCCATGTGCCCCGTGCATATGCATTGCTTCTTCCCTCAACCGGACGATCTGGCGCTTCGACTCCGAATCTTCTCCGCGGCACGCACCAATTCGCCGGCACTATGGAGGACTGACGCATTGCTCACCACAACGCCGTGACTCTGAAACAGCGACAGAAGTTGCTTGCCGCCCGGGGCCTTGGGGAGCCTACCCATTGCGGCTATGAAGGCAGCCTTGCGTGCCGGAGGACAGTTCTTGTGAAAGGCCAGGCACACGGGGATCACTTTCGGCGACACCGCAAGAACGCGAAGCTGGCGGTTCAGGTCCGGGTTCATCTCGCACATCGTCCGGAAGCCGCGGCGGGTGACCAGACAAGCGTCACGCTGGCCGAAGTAGACCGGCAAGACGGATCGTGACAGTTTCGGAACCAGCGACACCATTCCAAGGAACCTGGCCGCGCCGCCAGGCAATGCTGAATCCAGCAGGACGTCGAGCCAGTTCGCAGCCAGGCAGGTTGTCGGATTGTTGAATACCAGGAGGTCGCGGCCCCGGAGGTCGTTGAGCGATCCGACGACACTCTGTACAGAACTCAGGATCACATACTCTTCGCCGCCTCCCGCATAAATGTCGTCTATGAGCACGGTATTCCGGTCAACGTAATCGGCAACCCCGAAATACTCCGGAGAGGTCACGGCGAACCCGTCCACCGCCCCCGTGCGTATCATCTGAGCCAGACGCTCGGGACTATATAGAGCGGGGGCATCGAACGTAAGTTGCAGGTCTCCGAGCTTCTCGATTTCCACTCTCCAACTGATAACGGCGGCGTTGGCGTCGCTCGGGTTGACTTCACCAATCAGGCTCAGTGAGCTGACGAAGCGCACCTGGTTCTTTCCGGCCGCACCTGTCGTATCGGCGGCTGATAACCGCGAAAACGTACCCGGGAGGACCATTCCCGCAGCCGTGGCAATGCAGGTTCGACGCGTCACTTGGCTGGTCCTTTCAGCGCATCCTGAACCTCTTTCCCTACCACCACGCTGAGCTGCGACAGCAGCGTCGCGTAGTCGTAGCGGACTTTGAAGTGCTGTGCGGACATCAACGCTTCGGTCAATTGAGCACGAATCACTTTCTCCGTGTCCACCAGTTCGTTTTCGTAGGCGCGCTCGTTCAGATCGCGGTTCTCCTGCGCGGCCTGCATGGCGCGTGCGGTAGCCTGAAGCGACATGGCCGCAGCATCCAGGCCGGTCACGATGTCCTTGATCTGCAGGCCAAGACCCTCCCGCAGCAGGAAACGTTTCTCTTTGAGTCCGTTGAGCCTTGCCAGCGCCTCGCTCACCCGGTTCCTGGTCAGGAAACCGTCAAACAGGGGGAACTCCAAGCCTACGCCGACGGCCCATCCGGCTTTGTTCTGCGCCGTCGCAATGCCAGCGTCGTAACCGCCGTTCCACCACCGGTGCAGTTCTCCGGTGAGGGCCACCTTGGGGTAGTAGCCGCTCCGCGCGGTGGTGACGGCGCCTTCCGAAGCCCGGATTGCGGCTTCGAGTTTTCCCCAGTCCGGATTGAACTCGTAGGAGGTGGCCACGAGTTCGTCGAAGCTGCCGGCAAACGGTTGGAAGGGAATCTCCTCCGCGGCAGGCCGGATACTCGCCGTGGCGGGTAGCCCGGCGGCGTTCGCGAGCGCCGCTTCCGCCATCGTTTCGTTTTTTTCCAGTTGAGCCACCATTGCCCGCAGGGTTTCCACCATCACCGAATTGTCGAGATAGTCTGCTTTGGTGACTTTGCCTGCGCCGTTCTTGTAGAGGCTTTCCGTGAGCCGCAGCGTGGTTTCCATCCGCGCCAGGGTGTCACTGCCCAAGTGACGGACCTGGCGTGCCAACACGGCGCCCCAGTAGTAGCGTTTGACGTCGTTGATGATTTCGAGATCCGTGCGCCGGGCCTCCGCGCGCATCATCTCCACCAACCCGCCGGACTGCTGGCGAAATCCGCTGCGCATTCCCCCGTCCCAGACCAGCCACTTCATGCTCATCGAACCGGTCACCAGGTCCCGGTCGACTACCTTGACGTTCTGTTCGGGAACATTGAAGGCTTGCGCCGGCGTCTTGATGTTCTGGTCCGGGTAACTGATGGGAAATTGTAGAGCCGTGGGCGGGAAACCTGGCGCAAAGGCGTTCGCCGGCACGGTTACGACCGCAGTGCTGCCAGGGAGGGTGACCGTCTGGGCAGGAATCTGGACGGTGCCTCCGGGAAAGACGAAATTCATCGGCTGATCCAACCGTTGGTAGCCTGCCGTCACGTTGACCTGCGGCCAGTACCCCGCCAGCGCCTGGCGGTGCTGCGCCTCCGCCATGGCCACCTCAAACTGGGATGCAGGCCGGCGGTGGTTCTTTTGCAGCGCCATGTCGGTACACTGATCCAGGGTGAGCACCTGGACCTGCCCGGCGGGGACTGCCGGCGTACTGCCTTGCGGCGATTGACCTTGCCCGTCAGCGGCACCGAAAAGCGGTAGGGCCGCAGGCAGGCTCCACGCCATTAGAAGATAAACAGACCTGATACACCTATACAGGGACATGCTCACGTGTAGGAATATCGGAGGGAGTTGGCGGGCGTTCTAGCCGGAGCGCTCAGGTGAATTCCCGATAGCAGTTTTCAACGTAGTACTCTGCTACATTTTGACAACGTGAGCCTCCGGAGGGCGTGCCGGAGTCCCCGGTCCGATGCTTAAAACGTACTATCGGCAGAGTTTTCGATTTGATCAGAGGGGAATATGGAAAACATTCAGCGCGTCCCGGTACCCGGCTCCCACGCCCGCCTCCCGGGCGAAGAGCTTCCAAATGGCAAGCCGGAGTTTAGCGTCTGAAAATACGCCACCGCCAGGCGTATACTCAAATCGCAAGGGAGGTGTGATTCCATGCCCCAGTCCGATATCCGCTTTCCCTCTGACCAAGCGGAGAATTCCGGGCTCCGGCTCGCGGCGGAGAACGAAGACGAGGAAGACGCACCCCTCGGGACCGCTCCCACCCTCCTGCCGCTGTGATTCCGATGCCGGCCAACCTCACCGCCGACTACCTGGCCGCCGAGCAGTCCTTCAAGCACGCGCGCACGCACGAAGAGAAGATCGCCGCGCTCGAAGAGATGCTCGCCACCCTGCCCAGGCACAAGGGCACGGAGAAAATGCAGGCGGAACTGCGGCGCCGCCTTTCCGATGCTCGCAAGGAATCGCGGAAGCCCGGCGGCCACCACGGCGCCCCGGCCTATTTCATCCGGCGCGAAGGCGCGGCGCAGGTCACGCTCATCGGCCCGCCCAACAGCGGCAAATCTTCACTGCTCGCCGCGCTGACGCACGCACATCCAGAGATCGCCGCCTATCCTTTTACTACCCGCCTCCCGCTTCCCGGCATGATGCCGTTCGAGGACGTCCGCATCCAACTGGTGGATACGCCCGCCATGTCGCCCGAGTACATGGAGTCCTGGATGGCGCAGGTGGTCCGCGCGGCCGACATGAGCATTCTCGTTCTCGATCCCAATGACCCCGAGGTGCTCGGCGGCGCCGAGTTCATCCTGCGCACCCTGGAGGAGTGGCGCGCCCCGGCGCCGAAACTCGCCGCAGGCAACAAACTGGATCAGGAGGGCGCGGCGGAGAACTTCGCGGCCGTCGAGTCGCTGTACGGCGACCGCTTCCGTTACCTGGCGGTCTCGGCGGCGTCCGGCCGCGGGCTTTGCGAATTCGCCCGCGAAACCTACCGCGGCCTCGACCTCGTCCGCTTCTATTCCAAGGCGCCGGGAAAGAAGCCCGACCTCGCGGTGCCCTACGTGCTGCCTCGCGGCGCCACCGTGCAGGAGGCGGCCGCGCACGTGCACCGCGATTTCGCCGAGCACCTCAAGTACGCCCGCCTCTTCCACAAGGACCGCGAGCACGATGGCCGCATGGTGGAACGCGCCCACGCCGTGGAAGACCAGGACGTGCTGGAGTTCCACGCGGAGGGTTAGCCTGTGACGGCCGAACCGGGCCATTTTGCCGCACGGCCACTCCGTTCGTGGGCACCGGCACGCACCTCGGCAACCGCGATCAGGGATTCATGACAGCGATCTTGTCCTTTATCTCGAAAGCCAGATCCTCACGGTCGAGGCCGGGCGGCACGGGCAGACTTTCGAACATGTATTCCGGAGTGCCGGCCAGCCCGACCTCAGGGTAGCCCAGTGCGGTAGCGATGTGGCAAGCCAACTGGATGTCCTGGAGTTCTCCATCCGTCCCTTCGGCCGGGTCGTGATGTCGCGCGACGCACCTGTGCAACGTCCCCGGGAAGCCCCAATGCTCGACGACCTCGTCGCCTGCTTCGCAATGAGTCATCCCGAACCGGGCTCTCTCCAACTCCAGAGACTGATGCAGACTGCCGGCAGTTTGCATCATCTCCTTCGCGTACTCCTGACCGGCCGACTTGAGAAACACCAGCCTTCCCAAATCGTGCAACAGGCCCGCAGTATAGCCGTTGGTTCGTCCGTGCAGGATGGCGATTCTCTCCGCGGCAAGCGCGGTAGCGATGCTATGGCTCCAGACGCAGCGTGCGAATTCCGTCCGCGACACGGACCGGACATAGAAACAAAACGCCACCGTGTTTGCCAGTGCCTTCACCTTTTCGAGGCCCAGAAACAAAACCGCGTGCCGGATCGAATCGATGCGTGACCGGCCTCCAAAGGCCGCGGAATTCACCACCAGGAGGAGTTCGGCAGCCAGCGCCGGATCCGATTTGAACGCGCCCTCAAACTCTTCCGGCGCGCTGTCCGACTCCGTGGAGATGCCCAGAATCTTCAGCGCCGCTGGCGGAAACAAAGGCAGCTTCGACAACTCGATTACGCCCAGAGACTTCGGCCTGCTCGGACCTGTTACGGTTTGCATCGTCATCGGCGACACGGACTCCTTACGTACCTGAAGAGACATATCGGGGCGGAGCGAGGAGAATTCTAATCGAATTTGGACCTTTCACTGCTCGCCGGAAGGCACCGCGACCGGCACGCCGACCTTCGCCGGCCGCCCGAATTCCGGCGTTCCGTCCGGATTCCACGTGAAGCGCTGCGCGCGCGGAGAACGGCGCCCGCCGCATCCCTGCGCCGGATCCGGATTGGCGTGGTACAGGATCCAGTCCTCCCGCCCGTCCGGCGATTGGAAGAAACTGTTGTGCCCCGTGCCGTACGCCCCCGCCGCCGGCGATTGCCAGAAGACCGGCAGCGGGCTCTTGTGCCATGACGCGGCGTCGAGCAGATTGCTGCTCTGCTCCGCGGTCAGCATGCCCAGCGCATAGGAATCTGTCCAGCAGCCGGAGGCCGAGTAGGTCACGAAGACGCGTCCGTTGCGCACCAGCGCGGCGGGCCCCTCGTTGACGTCCACGTGCGGCGGGTCGAGTGTGTTGCGTCCGGGATTCTCGTCGGGGTCTCGCCGCGGCTTCAGGTCGCCGACTTTTTCCCAGGGATACTCGGGCGCGGAAATGCGCACGCGCGCGCTCTTCACCGTCCACGGGTCGGAGAGTTCGGCGATATACAGATTCTGCGCCACGTTGGTCTCCCCTTCCCAGCCCGACCAGATCATAAACAAGCGGCCGGCGGATTCGAACACCGTGGCGTCGATCGCCCAGCGGTCCGTGGGGTCCGCGGCTTTGCCCTTGAGCGTCCACTCGCCCGAGAGCGGATCCGCGGAGGAGTTCTCCAGCACCCAGACGCGGTGCGAAGCGTTGGTCCCGGCATCGGCGGCGAAGTACACGTACCACTTGCCGCGCAGGTAGTGCAGTTCGGGCGCCCATACATCGCGCGAATACGGCCCGCTTTCCGGTGCCCGCCAGATCTCGCGGCTCTCCGCTCCGGCAAGATCGGCGATGCTGCGCGCCTTGCGCAGGACAATGCGGCGGCCGCCGGTCGCGGTGTAGTAGTAGAAGCCGTCGCGCCACGTGAGAAAGGGGTCGGCCCCCGAAGGCAGCAGTGGATTGGTGAAGGTTCGCGGCGATTGCGCCGCTAGCAGCGCGCAGGCGGCGAGTGCGGGTAAATAGGCTCGGGCCACGCCGCCACGATAGCATGGCGAAATGCGGCGCGCGCCTGTCAGCCCGGAGCGTCCAGGTGCTTGCGCGCGTATTCGAGCGAGCGCCCGATGCCGGCGTCCTCTTCCGCCAACTGCTGCGCGGGAGTCAGCCCGGCCAGGTGCGGCAATGGCTTCGTCCACCCTCGCTTGCGCACCAGTACGAGCGTCCGCGCCAGGTCGCGCCCAGGGAGCGGGCTGAAGGAATCGTCGAAGGTGGCCCAGTATTTGTCGGTGAACACCGGAATCTTGAGCGGATCGCGGGTGATGATTTCCAGATCCAGCGGGATCCGGGGATCGTGGGCGCGCAGCGCCGCCACCATCGCGGGCAGATCAAGCACGCCTTCGCCGAGGGCCACTTCGGAGAGCAGGAAGCCATCCTCGTAGGGCGCCACGGCCATATCTTTCAGATGACAGGCCACCGCGAAGGGCAGCAGGTTGCGCAGCGTTTCGGCCGGATCTTCGCACAGCGAAATGTTGTTGCCGAAATCGAAATGCACGCCGAGCCACTCACTGCCCACCGAGCGCAGCCACGCCGCCTGTTCGGCGCTGCGCCAGCCTTTGTGATTCTCAATGCCGAGCCGGATGCGGTGCCGGCGCAGCACGGGTTCGGCGAGCGCGATCGAGTTGCGGCAGCGCGCGAAGTCACGCTTGAAGGCGTCGAGCGAGTCGAGGTCCTCGTAGCGACGGCCGGTCATGGCGGCGTGCAGGGAGACGGCGCCGCACTCCTTCGCCGCCTTCACCCGCGCCTCGAACTCGGCCACGCCGGCTTCGTCGCGCGGATAGCCCACGTCGAGGATCAGCCTCATGCCCCAATCCTCGATGCGGCGCCGCAGCGCGCCAATCGCCGCGGGTTCGGTGGAAGAGAGGCGCGTTTCCACGACACCGAGCCCCAACTCGTGGCAGTGCTCCACCACGTCGAAGGTCTCGCCGCGCCCTCGGGCGGCACGGGTCCGGATGGGAAAACCGGCGGGCGCGCCGCCGATATTGCGCATCGCTTCGGCGGAAAAACCACGGCCGGCGAGGAAGGCGCCGGCGGTGACGGTGAGAGCGGTCCTGCGAGTGATCATGCGACCTCCCAAGATACACCCGCTACGGCTGGCAAAGGGGCCAAGGCCGCGGCAGGTCGGGCGCGCGGGCGAAAACCGGGCGAAACGGAAACGATTACTTTTTTTCCACTGCCCACAGCAGCGCGAGCGCGAAGGCGCAGAAACCGAGGTTAATCATCTGCCAGGAGAGGGACGCCATGCTTCGATTGTGGAACCGTCCGAATCCGCGCAAAAGTAACGCCAGTACCATGGGGGTACCGGCGGGCGAAAAGCACGTGAAACGCCCGTAGTTTACCGCCGGCGCCTCGCGCATCCTCCCGCGGGCAACCGTCAACGCGCCTCTCCCCTTGATTTAAATCGCGATTACTTTGACTGCCGCTTCCCCCACGTCCGCCGCCGCAACCACCGCGCTCAGCGGCGCCTCCGTCAACTGCGGCCGGAACGGGATCTCCAGCAGCACCTTCGTGCCGGCGACGATCTGGTAGGCGCGGATCGTGTCGCGCCCGGCGATCGCCGTGTTCCACTCCACGCGCACGCGGTCGGCGTCCTTCACGGCGCGCACCACGGACGGCTGCACCAGCACGTTCGTCTTCTCCTGGAAGTAGTTCGTATCCGCGGCGTGCATCGCGGCGGCGTCCTTCTCGATGCGCAGCCGCTCGAGCGGACTCGCCGCATCCTTCACCGCCGCTGTGAGGTTCGCCACAAGCTGGTCGCCCTCCACCTTCTCGCGGTTGATCCGCCCGATTCCCGTGATCGCCACGCTCACGCCGGGCAGCGACAGCGGATAGCGGACCAGGTCCGAGTACGCCGCAGCCTCCGGCTTGCCCACCGTGTGGATGACGTCCGCCGGGGTGCGCGAGAAGCGCTTCTCCTTGCCGTAGAACGCGCCGTCCGCGAACAGCTTCATCGCGATCACGCCCAGCCCGCGCGATACCGCCAGCGGCAACACGTTGTTCTGGTGCGAACTGCACAGCCGGTCGTGCGCGTTGAGCGCCACCAGCACCGTATCCAGAATCTGATCCTGGTCGCGGCGGATGGCGCTCATCAGCACCGGTGAACTCTGGTGCCCGGTGACCCCGATGTGCCGCACCCAGCGCCGGTGATCCGGGTTCAGGCCCGTGTAGTTGGTGCCGTCGCGATAATCCAGCAGTCCCGCCAGGGCGCCGATCCGCCGCGGCGGCGTCGATCCGCGCTCGCCGTAGCCTTCGTAGACCTGGTTCACCTGCTCCATCGTGGTCAGGTTGTGAACCTGGATCGCGTCCAGATATGCGCCCTCGGGAATCGCGCCCTGGCCATCGCCGAACATCTGCGTGAGCGATCGCTTCAATTCCTCGACCGCGGTCGGCCCGGTGACTTCGGGATTCAACGCCCAGCGCCGCCCCGTTTTGGTCGCGATGTACAGGCTCTCGCGCAGCGCGCGGTTGTAGGCGGGATCGGTGGGAGTGAGATGCAGGCGCCGGAACGCCTCGCCGTAGTTCGCCTGGCTCGGCCCGTAAGCGTTCGCCGAATCCAGGTAGTTCACGCCCAGTTGAATCGCGCGCACGATGATGTCGGGTGCGTCGATGCCCTCGCCGGTCCACTGCAGGGAGGCCTGTCCGCCAAGTCCCAGCGGAACCACGGTGCGTCCGGTGCGGCCCAGCAGGCGGCGCGGATGGGTGGCGGCGGCCTGCGCGTACATCAGGCCCGGACCCAGGATGCCGGCGGCGGGAACGGCGCCCAGCGCGGCCAGTATTTCACGGCGTGAAGGCATAATGCTCCTTTCAGATCTGAATATCAGTATAAAGGGGTCTTCCCCGCCGCGCCGAGCCGGTTTCTTCCCGTGCCACCAGCCCGGCGGTTGGTACCTTTGCAAACCATCCCGGCCGCGCATCCTGTCTCGACCCGAGGCCCCGCTCCCTGATTGCTACGTCCAATCAGGTGGAGGGAAAAGAAAATGACTCTCAGAAGTCTCTTTGGAACTACGATTCTTTCGGCGGCGATGGTGGCCGCGGCGCCGGCAGCCGTGAAGAAGGCGAATTGCGCTTGCGTGCCCGGGAAGGCCACGGCAGCTTCGTACACGTGGAATTTCAAGGGCGAGACCAACCGCCTCTTCCAGCAGATTCAGAGCGACGCTCAGAAGGCCTCGTACCACGCCGACAAACTGGCGAGCTACAACATGGATCCGCAGCTTGACTGGACGGTCCACGCCGAACAACTCTCCTCGCTGAAGAGCGAGGTCAACGACATGGGGAAGAAACTCTGCCGCCTTGCCCAAATCCAGCGCGTGGATTCTCCCTGGCAGCAGGCCGAGATCAAGCGCATCAACAAGTATGTCCGGCTGATGGCTAACAGCACGCAGGATGCGATTGTCTTCGGCGGCAGCCATACCAACGAACTCTGGTTGCCGGTGTACCAGAAATACACCAACATCATATTCAACGAAGCCCAGAGCCTTTCGCGCTCGGTGAACGAAGCGGTCCAATACGCCGGCGTGTCGAAGGACTTTCGGAGCCTCGGGCATGACCTGAAGGTGAAATCCGCTTCGTAAGCATCAGGCGATTGGGGCGGTCCCTGCGGGCCGCCTCGCACACCCGGCCACGAGGCCGATCCTTCAGGAAGACAGGAGGCAACCGATGAATCAACTTGCGATCGTCGCTCTTTCCCTTGCCGCGTGTGGGATGCTGGTCGCGGGGCCCCCGGCGGCTGCCGCCAAGGCCGCCAGGACCCCGGCCAAGGCCGCCGCCATGCGCGCGGCATGGCCGCCGGAAACGCTCTCCGGCAGGATCGATCAAATCGTGCCCGGCTCCCACGAAATCGTGGTCAAGGACACGAGCGGGGTTCCGTTCGACTTCGTGGTCCCCCACGGCACCCGCATCATGAATGGCGATCAGGCCGTCACGCTCAAGGATCTCCAGCGGGACCGGAACCAGTCCGTCTCGGTCCGCTTCGTTCCCGAGAGCCGCGGCGATGTCGCCCTGTCCATCCGGATCGGCGGTTAGCGTACCCGGGAGGCGAGACCATGGCGATTCGGCCACAGCGTCACGGCGAGATTCACCTCGCGCTCGATCGCGAGCAGGCGATTGTACTTCGCCAGCCTCTCCGATTGCGTGATGGATCCGTTCTTGAACTGATCGCCGGACCAGCCCACCGCCAGGTCGGCCGCCCAGTGGTCCTCGGTCTCGCCGCTGCGCACGCTGATGGTCACGTCCCAACCCGCCGCGCGCGCCAGCCGGTACGCCGCCAGCGCCTCGGTCAGCGTGCCGATTTGGTTCACCTTCAGCAGCAGCGCGTTACAACTGCGCTCCCGCATGGCGCGCCCGATGCGCGCCGGGTTGGTACACAACAGGTCGTCCCCCACGACGAGCACACGGCTTCCCCCTGCCGCGCAAAGGTCTGGCCATGACTCCCAGTCGTCTTCGGCCAGGCCGTCCTCCACGCTGACCAGCGGGTAGGCGTCGATCCATCTCCGGATGCGGTCGATCATCTGCCCGCTGGTCAGGGTCTCCCCGCCCAATCGATATCCCCCGGGACAACGGAAGTGCGATGCCGCCACGTCGAGCGCGAGCGCGACCTCCACGCCGGGCTCGTAGCCGGCGGCGCGAATCGCATCCAGCGCGGTCTCCATCATTTCTTCCGGCGTGCGGCAGGGAGGAGCCATCCCCCCTTCATCGGCGCGCAGCAGCCGCATCCCGTAGCGCTCCAGGATCAACTTCGCGGCGGCGTAGTACACGTCGTACGCCACCGCGAGCGCTTCGTCGATGGTACGCGCCGCCGCCGGGACAATCAGCACGTCCTGAATCGCCACCTGCTGCCCCGCGTGTTTCCCGCCGCTGAAGAGATTGATGGTCAGCCGCGGCAGCGCCGCCGGTTGCCCACCCGCGAGATCCGCGAAGTACCGCCACAACGGCTGTCCCGCGGTCATCGCCGCCGCGCGCGCGAACGCCAGCGACGCCGCCAGGATCGCATTCGCGCCCAGCCGCGATTTATTCTGTGTTCCGTCCAGCGCGGCAATCGCGGCATCGAACTCCGCCTGAGTTGCGAATTCCCGCCCGCGCACCGCCTCCTGAATCGGTCCCGTCACGTTGCCGGCGGCCGTGCGGCAGCCCAGCCCTCCGTAGCGCCGTGGATCGCCGTCGCGCAATTCCATCGCTTCGGCGGCGCCGGTCGAAGCGCCCGAAGGCACCGACGCCGTAGCCTGCGCCCCGCCCTTCAGCGCACACGCCGCCTCCACCGTTGGCCGCCCACGGCTGTCCAGGATCTCGCGCGCCGCCAGCCGTTCGATTACCGGCATGAAAGTTCCTCCGCAAACACTCCGACCAACTCGCCGAGCCGTGCCGGGGGCCGCGCCATCAACGCCAAAGCGATCTCCGCCTGCGCACGCCGTTCCCCCGGCGTCAGATATTCGAGCGGCGAACGCCCGGCCACGCGCGCCAGCAGGCACCCCAGCGCGTGGCGCACTGCGCGCTGCTCGAGCGCCTCGCGCCACGAAACTCCCTGCAGGCACGCCAGGTAGCGCGCCACGTAGGCTCGGGCAGCCTCCAACATCTCGCCGCGATGCGCCGTCACGTGCAGCGCCTTGCTCAGCAGGTGCGTGAGCGAGAATCCCACGTCGAACGCCGGGTCGCCGAAGTGCGCCACCTCGTGATCCAGCAGCACCAGCCGCCCGCCGTGAATCAGGATGTTCTTCGGGCTGTAATCGCCGTGTGTGATCGCCACCCGCGTGGCCAGCGTCTCTTCGATCAGCCCCGCGTAGAACGCCGCCGCGTCCGGCACCTGGCGCGCCGAATAGCGATAGTACGGCTCCAGCCGAAGCGATTCGAAGTATTCGCAGCCGGCGAATTCGCCGCGCGCCAGCACGGCATCCGCGCCCGACCGCGCATGAATCGCGCCCAGCAGTTCCGCGAACTGCCGCACGTGGTCCGGGTCCACGTGTCCCGCGAGCAGCATCTCTTTCCAGTTCTCGTGCGGCTCCGGCACCGCCGTCATGCCGATCAATCTCTGCGCGCGATCCTCGAACACCAGCCGCGTGATCGCACCCTCCGGCGCCAGCGCGCCCAGGTACTCCATGGCGCGCGCTTCGCGGTGGATCCGCTCCGGATCCGCGTACCACTCCGCCGCGACCCGCAGTTTCCCGAGCGCCTGCTTCACCACGAAGGCGGGGCGCGCCGCGCTCGTGACCAGCACGGTGCGGTTCGAAACGCCGCCCGCCAGCGTACGCATGACGGGTTCGTCGCCGGGCGGCAGGATCCCCGCGCCGCGCAGGTACGCGAGCAGGTCCTGGTGCCGCTCGATATCCAGAGGGCGCTCACAGTTCCCGGGCGAGCCGGCCTTCGCGTTCGAGTCGCTCAAAGTGCCCCAGCGTCCTTTCCAGCCCGATCCTGAGCGGCGTATGCGGGATCCCGGGAATCAGCCCGTGGATGCGCGAGCCGTCCATATTGTGCGCCACCGGAACCGGCGGTCCCTCGGCGCCGAGCAGTTGCCCCGCGCCCGGCCGCAGTTCCTGCAGTATGCCGATCAGATCCCGCATGTCCACGATCTCGCCGGACAGATTGAAAACGTGCGCGCCCGTCAGCGGCGCAAGCAGCGCCGCGATGAACGCCGCCGCCACGTCCTCCACGTACTGCAAATCCATCTTGCCGGTGACCCGTATGCGGAACGGCCGCTTGAGCACGATCGCCTTGGCCGCGATGGTCGGATCCGCCGTGAGCCCCGCGTCGCGTCCCAATCCGTACACGGTCCACGGACGAAGCCCCACGCTCGAAATGCCGTTCAGCCGGTGAAACACCGCCGCGTTGCCCTCGTTGGCCTGCTTGAATACGCCGTAGTGCGTGTTCGGCATCAGCGGATCGTCTTCGCTCAACGGACGGTCGCCATAGGCCTCGGGCGGCCCCCACACCGCCGCCGAACTGGCGTACACCACGCGCACCTCGCGCCCCGCGTCGCGCGCCGCTTCGAACACGTTCATGGTCCCGATCACGTTCGCCATCGCGCCCGCGACCGGGTTCGCCTGGCAGAACGGGATCAGCGTGGCCGCCAGGTGGACGATATGGGTCACGCCGCTCTCGCGCACCAGGGCTTTCACCCGCGCCGTGTCCTCGATCGCGCCCGTGCGCAGTTCCACGCGTTTGACCTCGTCCGGCGTGGCGATGAGGGAGAGCCGCCGCGGTTCGGCGCTCTGATCGTACGCGATCGTGTCGATCGAGCGATCCAGCAGTTGCCTCACCACCCACGATCCGATGCACCCGTGCGCGCCCGTGACCAGCACTCTCATCGCGCGCGCTCCGTGTCGCCGAAAAAGCTCTCGCCCGGCTTGCGGTAGCGCCACGCGACATCTTCATCCAGTTCGACGCCCAGGCCGGGAGCGTCCGGAACCCGAATCCGGCCGTTGCGGATCAGCGGCCCTTCCGCGCCCTGCCGCAACCGGTCGAAGAACGGCACGCTGGCCGCGTGATACTCGAGCGCGATCAGGTTCGGCGTCGCGGCCGACACATGGACCCCGGCCATGGTGCCGATGGGTCCGCTGATGTTGTGCCACGTGAGGTTCACGTAGTGTAAATCGGCCAGGTCGGCGAGTTTCTTGCTCTCCAGGATACCGATCTTCTGCACGTCCGGCGCCAGCAGCCTCAGCCCGCCTTCAGTGATCAGCCGTTCGAAATCCAGCCGCTGATAGTGGTTTTCGCCCGTGGTGATCGTGGTCCGCGTGTTGCGCTGCACCGTGCCGATGGCCGCGATGTTCTCCGGCGGCACCGGATCTTCCAGCCACAGCAGGCGGCACGGTTCCAGCGCCTGCGCCAGCGCGATCGCGGTCTGCACCCCGTAGTTCCAGTGGCAGTCGATGGCCAGTTCCACCTCCGGCCCCACCGCCTTGCGCGCCGCCAGTGCCAGCGCCGCCGCGTACTCCACTTCCGCGCCGCTCAGGCTGCGGTTGTATTCGTCGGTCTCATACGGCATTGGCACGTCGATGTCGAACTTCAGAATCCGGAACCCCTCCCGCGCCACGCGCGCGGCGTGCTGCGCGTACTCGGCCGGGTCCAGCGTTCCCCCGCGCGACGCGTCCCAGGCGTGATGCTTCAAGCTCACCACGCTCGCGTGGGACGCTTCGCCCTCCTTCTTCGCCCAGTGCGGCGTGCGCGGCACCAATAGCGGCGTAATGCTCTCCAGGTCGTCGCCGCCGTGGCAATCCGCGTAGATCGTCACCTCGTCGCGGAACTTGCCGCCCAGCATCTGCCACAGCGGCATGCGGAAGGTTTTGCCCAGCGCGTCGAAGATCGCGGTCTCGATCCCCGCCAGCGCGTGTCGCACCACGCCCGGAGACGAGTAGATGCACACCGCCCGCAGCCGCCGCATCAGCCGCTCGATCGACGTGGCGTCTTCCCCTTCCACCAGCGGGACGAACTCGCGGATCACGCCCGTCAAGCCGGGGCCGACGAACGCCTCCCCGTAACCCACCACGCCGTTTTCCATTTCGACCTTGACGATCGTCCAGTCGAAGTTCGCTTCCATCACCGCCGTAGAGAGATGTTTGATCTTCATGTGAGAGGCGCCGCGGCGTGCCGCAGTCTCGTACAGTGTATCGCGGCCCCGCGCGGATGGCGGGCGCGGCGCGATTCGGATTCCCCGCTCCGGTTTCCAACTATACTTGTTTTGACATGGGTCTTGAGGAACTCTACGCCGCGCGTCTGAACCGCTACGTTACGGCCATGCGCGCCGGCACGCCGGATCGTGTGCCGCTCCGCCCCCTCGCCGCCGAAATCACCGCGCGCTGTGCCGGGATGACCTGCCAGGAAGTCACCCACGATTACAACAAGGCCTTCGAAGCCGTCATCCGCTGCTGCCGCGAGTTCGAGTGGGACGCAGTGGTCCCCAACATGGTCTACGTGTGGACCGGGCTGACCGAAGCCGTCGGCCTGCGCTACTACGGCGTGCCCGGTATCCACGTAGGGCCGGACGTCGCCTTCCAGTACCGCGAACCCGCCGAGCACGACGCGTTCATGAAGCGCGAAGAGTACGACGAGCTGATCGAGGATCCCGTCCGCTTCCTCTACGAAACCTGGCTGCCGCGCGTCTCTACCGAGGTCGCCGCCAGGGGCGAAGCCACGTCCTACCGCAACAACCTCGCCTTCGTGAAGGGCGGGATGGCGATGCTCGGCTACTTCAACGCCTTCGGCGGGCAGGTGGAGCGCATGCGGCGCGAGTGCGGCACGCCCTCCTCCATCTGCGGCATGCTGAAAGCCCCGCTCGACATCCTGGCCGACAAACTGCGCGGCTACGTCGCGCTCACCTTCGACCTGATGGAGATCCCCGAAAAGGTCCTGGCCGCGTGCCAGGCGCTGATGCCGCACCTGGCCTGGCTCGCGCTCACCAGCGCCGACCCGGCGCGCACGTTGCCTATCCCCATCTGGATGCATCGCGGCTGCGTCCCCTTCATCAACCACGAACAGTTCGATACCATTTACTGGCCCACCCTGCGGCCGATCTTCGACGCGTTGTGGGCGCAGGGCACGCAGGTGCTGATGTACGCCGAGGGCAAGTGGGACGCGCACCTGAAGAGCTTCGCCGAACTCCCCGCCGGCAGCGTAATCTTCCACCTCGACCGCACCGACCCGCGGCTTGCGCACCGCATCCTCGGTGGGAAGTTCTGCCTGAGCGGCGGCGTACCCAACGTGTTGCTCGCCTTCGGCACCGCGGATGCGGTGAAGACAAGATGCCGCGAACTGATCGAAACCCTCGGCGCCGGCGGCGGGTACATCATGGACGCCGCCGCCATCATGCAGAACGATGCCACCCTCGAAAACCTGCGTGCGATGACAAACGCGACCATCGAGTACGGCGTATACCGTTCGCCGTCGTCGCCCGCTCCCGCCGCACCGCCTCCGCCCGCGACGCCGGGGCTTCCGGCGTGGGTGACCGCGCCCAGGATCCGCCCCGGCATCTGTTATCCGTTCGAGGAGAAGCTCAAGCACATGCCGCCGATCTCGGGCGATCCCGAAATCGTCCGCAACGTGTGGGACCAGGTCGAAAGCCTCGCGTACATCTATATCTGGCACGTCCTGCTGAGCTTCTGAGCCGGGCGGCTCAGTCGAAAGCGCCGAGGGGTCGGACCTTCGGCGTGCCGGCGTCTAGAAGCGCGCGAGTCGCGACAACGCAGGTAATCGCTCTGGTGGCCGGCAGGACGATTTATGCTTGTGGGTTCGTGCTGGCTGCCCCCATTAATGGCGTAGAGCCGTCTTTTAGAATCTGTAAGGATTTGGTCGGGGCGGGGCGATTTGAACGCCCGACCCCCTGCGCCCAAGGAATCGGCGTGGCTTCCAATAACTCTATGGCTTACTACCCGTTTTCAATGTTTCCAATCAGATGGGGAACCTGCTTTTCGCTCAAAGGCTAACCCAAGCAGTGTCAACAGATCGAGTTTTGACACAGTTTTGCCACAGCTCGATCGCTGTGTCGCTAACCGGGAACTTACCCGAGGATCGACACCTTGCATCACAGAACACATTCTACGACGCACTCGGCCAGGAGTTCGGGGCTGGAGAGTGCCGGCGATCTGCTGCGTTTTCAGCACCCGGAACTGGTCATCTCCAAACGGAGACTTCGACAGGCAGACGCGATACAAATGGTCCGACAGAAGCGGGAAAGCGAGGCGCAGAACTTGGGGTTCTCATCTAGGCCCTTCGTCCTGTGTGGACTGCCGGTGAAACGCCCGCCAGCCGGTTGCCTCCTTCACGAACGCCGGAACGGACGATTCGTGCTCCAGGTCACCGGCCATCCGAGCTACGGTCTCCCATGGGGCCAGGATCGGTTAGTGCCGATCTTCCTGGCGACGATGGCGGTTCGGCAGAAATCCGCCCGAATCACCTTCAACAGCGCCGCTGAAATGCTTGATACCTTCGGTATCCAACAGGGTGGCTCCCAATACCGCAGACTGGTCGCTTCGTTCCAGCGCATCTTCGGCGCGACGATCTTCTTCGGAACGGATATCCAGAGGGACCGTGCCGCCGTGGTCCATTGCGCCCGGTTCAACTTCATGACGGAGGCGCGAATCTGGTATTCCCGAGATCTGGAGCAAACGTTGTTGCCTGGTGATTGCCAGAACGTAATTGTTTTGAGCGAGGAGTTCTATCGAGAGATCTCCAGCCATCCGATTCCGACGGATTTAGAAGCGGCCAAGGCCCTTTCCGCGAGCCCGGCCGCGCTCGATCTGTTCACCTGGCTTTCGTATCGTTGCTTTACGGCTCGCGGTCGAGAACGCGTTCCGCTCTTCGGTGAATTCGGCCTTGTCAGCCAACTAGGAAGCGCCGATTACGCGCGTCCACGGAAGTTCCGGGAAAAACTGGAGGGATGGCTCAAACTCGTTCGTGCAATGTGGCCCGAGTGTCCGGCCCACGTCGACCAGGATGGACTCATGATGGTTTTGGATCGGTCATTCGCAGTACTTCCGACTAGCAAGAGCGATTAAGTCCTATGAGGCTAGCCGAAGCGGTCGGGATGGTGGCCAGTTGGGAGAATATCATCGTCTAGCCCGAGCTTGACCATTCCCCTTTGCCGGTTGCCTACCGGTGGAGAGGCTCTCCGACGTCGGGAATAGTCGGTTCGCGATCCACTCTCCACCCAGCACGGCAGGAACTCGTATGGGCAAAGACTCGGCCTCGAGTTCTAGAACAGCGATGGGCGTGCGGCGGGGATCTTCCGTTTGGCTGGTTTGCTGTCGATCGGCTCGATGATGGCGCCCACAGAATTCTCTCCTCCCGGACCAACTTCTGAATCGCTCGTCCACAGGGGTATGGCGATTACACGATACGTGCCTTCTGACGGTCCTAGGTCGAGGTGGCATGTCCCCTCACATGGCGTGCCGAGTGCGGCCGCGTAGAGTGGTCCGTCGTTATCGACGGACTTGTGCTGGGGCAGGAATGCGCCGTTGGCGGCGGCGCTCGGGATGGCGTAGTCCAGCCTCAGTTTCTTGGCTGGCGGCTTGTCTGCCGGAATATCAAAGAGCCTCTGCTGATTGGGGTCGGCGAGCCGCTTAGTCTGAGCTGGCTTCAGTCGCCAAGAGAAGTACGCGGCCTGAATATTGCGGTCACTCACCTCGGCGTACCGCCGCAGGGTCGCTTCTCTGGATACCCCGTACTTTCGCGTCAGCTCGATAAACTCCATACCGGTGTGCACTCCTTCTGCGTCGTGAACAAACCACGGCACAGGCAGTACGATCTCCGAAGCGCCGGTATCGCAGAGCATTTCCAGGTGATCGTCGGGGTTCTCCCGCCGGCGAAACCGCGCGTCAGTGCGACACCACACTTTGGATTGGTAATGCGGGAAGAACGTATGAGAGATCTCATGCGCCATGCTAAAGCGGCGTCGTGTCTCCGGCCGTTCGGGATTGACACGGATCGCGACCCGCCCGTCGCCCGCCGGAACCAACTCGGCATCCTGGCTGTGTATGGGTGCCTCGTTGCTGCACTTGATGCCCAGGAAACTGGCAAGTGCCGCAACATCAAACGGTATCTCAGGCTCTCCAAAAAACTCACAAAATGATCGTACGGCCGCTCGGGCCTTTGTGCGCACTGCGTCCGTGGGAGTTGCAGCGCCGACCTCCTGAACCAGCGCTGCGATGATTTCGTGTGTGATGCGATTCATCGTGATCGTCGCTTCGAACTCATCGCAAGCAGCGCCAAATACAACTGGTGCCACTCATCCGCCGTCTGCGGCTGTCCCCCACGGAACTTCATGATCGCGAGGTCATGCAGGTCCTGTTCACTGAGGGGGGTCTTCAATTGTGCCATCCGATCACGGAACTCGCGCAACGACCCGGAGAGTTCGACCGCATCCTGCTGCACCTGAACCGTCGGAAGCGACAACAGGTCGGCAATTGTGACCGAGAGCGCGGATGCTAGGCGCAGCAACACATCGGCCGACGGTTTCTTCTCGCCGGCGGTGTCCTTCTCCAGTTCCCACAAGTACGTCTTGGAAATCTTGGCCTTCGTAGCAAGCTCGTCCAGGGAGAACCCTGCTGCTTCCCGGCACGCACGAAGCCGCCCGGCCAAGGGCGCGCTTTTCATACGCTACACCCGAAGATCATGCTCCTCAGCATACCGCATCCCATCCGCTTTCGCTGGTCGTCCCGTTCGTTATAGTTGATATTTGCTTTGGCGAATTGTATGTTCGTTATAGTGATACGCCGACGTTGAAAGGAGTGATCATATTGACGAGCGCAACCAACGCCCTCCGAGCAAACGCCAAAACGCGCGATAGTGCCGGGACGCGCGCAATCCCGATTGCAGTGCAATGCGAGTTGTGGGGCAAAGCCGGTGGGCGATGCGAGTTCGCGGGCTGCAATAAGCCGCTCTGGAAGTCATCGGTGACACAGGAGCCCGTCAACATCGCCCAGAAGGCCCATATTCATCCGTTTAGTGATCGAGGCCCAAGGGGCGACAGCAACGCATCGCCTCGTGATCGAAACGGCGTGGACAACCTCATGCTTGTGTGTCACGAGTGTCACAAGAAGATCGATGACAAACCGGACGGCGGCCGGTATCCCACTCAGCTCCTGCGCCGGATGAAAGCTGAACACGAGCAACGCATCGAACGCGTCACCGGGATCGATGCGAGCAAGAAAAGTCACATCCTTCTCTATGGCGCCAACATCGGTGACCATTCTTCACCGCTCCAGTACGATCAGGCCGCGATCGCTCTCTTTCCACGCCGATATCCGGCGCAAGACACTCCAATCGACCTGGCGACGATCAACGGCAGTTTCATGGATCGGGACGAGGAGTTCTGGAGAATCGAGGCTACATCTCTGGGACGTCACTTTAGCCAGCGCGTCCGCGAGCGCCTCGCCACCGGCGACATCAGCCATCTCTCGGTGTTTGCCATCGCTCCACAACCACTTCTGACGCTGCTTGGCACCATGTTGGGCGACATCGTGCCGGCCGACGTGTACCAGCGCCACCGCGAACCGCCGGGCTGGGAGTGGCCAGATCAAGCTAATCCCGTTGCGCTCCAGCTTTACGAGCCAATAGCGATCGGCGGTCCTCCAGCACTTGTCATCGCACTCAGCGGGACGATCGCCCCCCCGCGCATCACCAGCGTCCTTGGCCCAAATGCTGCGATTTGGACGATCACGACCAGCACGCCGCACAACGACCTGATCAAGTCACAAGCGGATCTGGCCACCGTACGCTCCGTCCTCCGATCGGTGTTCGACCGCATCAAAGCCGCCTACAGCGCAGCCGAAACGCTTCACATCTTCCCAGCGTGTGGCGTCAGTGTCGCAGTAGAACTTGGCCGCGTCCGCATGCCCAAAGCCGACATGCCATGGCAAATCTACGACGAGAACACCAGCCGGGGTGGGTTCGTTCCGGCACTCACAATCAAGAACGGAGAAGCAGCATGACCACGATACCGACTCCAAGACCGGACGTCCTCGATACCGTCCTGGATCACATAGACATTCCCCGCTCGTACTACGAGAAAGCCACGGCCAGACACAAGTCGCTCGGCAATTGGCTCTGCCGCCCTGAATCAACCCTGGCCGGACTGGACCCGCACGTTTCTCCCCAGGGCTCCTTCCGGTACGGAACCGTCGTCAGGCCACTCGTCTCGACCGCGGAGTACGATCTGGACAACGTCACGACCCTACAGCTCGACAAGACCGCCTTGACGCAAAAACAGGTCAAGGAACTATACGGCGCAGAGATCAAAAGCTATGCTCAGGCCAACGGCATCCTTGCGCCAGTCGAGGAGAAACACCGTTGTTGGCGCCTCCGGTACGCCGACGAGGTCAATTTCCACCTCGACACCCTCCCGTCGCTTCCCGAGGACCAAGCCCGTATCGCTTGGCTGTGCTCTCAAGGTGTGCCTCCTGACCTCGCGAGCCGGGCCATTGCCATAACGGACGACCGCCACCCGCACTACGAACAAATCAGTAGCATGCTCCTGAGCAGTAACCCCCGGGGGTTCGCCCGATGGTTCACGCAACGCGCACGGCCGGCCGCCGAACAGCGGGTCCGCAAACTCGTTGAGGCGCGCGCCTACGCGACGGTTGACGAGGTACCTCCCTACGAATGGAAGACGCCACTCCAGCGCAGCATCCAGTTACTCAAACGTCACCGGGATGTCATGTTCCTCAACAACCCCGACCAGGCTCCCATTTCGATGATCATCACCAACCTGGCCGCCCACGCTTACGAAGGACAGACCGACATCGGCGAAGCACTTGTGCAGATCGTGACCACGATGCCGAACTTCATCCGCTCTACGCGACCGCGCGTTCCCAATCCGACCGATCCCAGCGAGGATTATGCGGATAAGTGGGCGAGGAATCCCGTACTCGAGGATAACTTCTGGGCTTGGCACCAACAGGTCACTGTGGACGTGGGGCGACTCGTAGCAGCGCCAGGGCAGCGACGACTCGAGCCCACGATTAAGACCATGTTTGATGTGGACCTCACGAAAGACGAAGTGCGGACCCTGGAACCGCCACCGACATCGCACCGAGTGGTCGTGGCGGCCCCTAGCGTGGTGATCGCGTCCCCGCCAAGACCGTGGGGCAATGCCTGAGACCCTCAAGGATTGTCTCGACCGATGGGGGATGCAAACGCTCCTCGACCGATATCCCGGCCTTCGCCTGCGACCCGATGGTAACGCCGTCGTCGTGCTCGCCGGACCGCTTTCGTTCGCCGCAGAGGGCCCCGACTGCGAACGTATCATTGACGAGTACCAAGTCCGGCTTACTATCCCTAGACGCTTCCCCTTTCGAATACCGAGTGTCTGGGAGACCGCAGGCAGAATACCGCTTGATTATCACAAGCTGAACGACGGGAGCCTCTGCCTGGGTGCGCCAACCACTCTTCAGCTCCAGCTCCGCCGACATCCCTCCCCCTTGGGGTTTGTGGATCATTGCCTCATCCCGTATCTATACGGTCGTTCCTATTTTGAACAGCACGGTACCATGCCGTTCGGCGAGCTTGACCACGGCGCGGAGGGACTACGTCAAGATCTCGCCACTCTCTTCGGCACCGACAACCACGGAATAGTCGTTGATTTCGCGCACCTTGCTGGCATGAAGCGCCGACTCGCGAACAGACAACCCTGCCCGTGCGGGCACGGCCTGCGCGTCGGACGCTGCCACCACTGTAGGATCAATGCGCTCCGAGACCAACTCGGTCGCGCCTGGTTTCGGCAACTCGAATACACGCTAAGGACGAGCCGATAGCGCCTTTTGTGCGCAACAGTTCGCGACCGGGCTGCGAACTGCCTAGAAATCCAGCTAAGCAACAGCGGGCCTTTTGGCTCCAAGCTCATGAATGGAGAATGCTTCCGCCTTGAGCACCTGCCTCGCCAACTCAGTGTGGTGCAGGTGATGCGTGAACAACAAGACTTGCGTCCGTGTGGCCAGTTCGGCCAGGCATTTCAACGCAGCAGCCGCCCGTTCGTTATCGAAGGCCATCAGTATGTCATCCAGGATCACCGGGCACATTCCTATACGGGTGCAGTGGTCTTCAATGTAAGCCAATCGCAGCGCCAAGAAGAGCTGATCTCTGGCGCCATCGCTCAAGCCAGCGACGTCGAGATGCTCGCCGGAGTCTCTACGCACCGCCCGTAACACACGCCGGTTTCCCTCGACAAAATCGACGGCCAGCCCCGAGAACGATCCGCAGGTCAGAGTACGAAGATGCTCGCCAGCACGTTCGAGCAAGGGGTCCTGGTGGCGCATCCGGTATCTTTCAATGGCGGCCCCGAGGAGCCGGGCAGCGACTTCCTGTTCAAGATACTGTTCGGCGTAGTCCAGTATCCGAGCCCCCGCTTCTTGTTTCTCCGCGGCAGCCTGGTTCAGATTCGCCGCGCATTCATGAACTTGGAATTCACTCTCCAGTTCGAGGATGCGGCGGGCACACTCCTGTCTTTGTACCTCGTATTGTTGCTGCTGCGCTTCGATCTCTGCAAGTTGGCCAGGGATCGCATCTATGTTCAGCTCGCCAACCGCCTCGACAAGTTCCTCCAGGCTGTGCCCGGCGCATGCCCCGGTGAGGGCTTCTCTCTGGTCAGCAATCTGACCAATCAGCTCGCGCTTCTTCGCAGAATTCTCGATAACAGTGTGGAGAAGATCCGGCCGTGTGACGCCGGCCTCCACGCAGAGAGAGGCGAGCGCTTTCTCCTGACGCTCAGCTTCAACTTTGGCATCGTGCAAGTGGTTGCTGGTGCGCTCAATATCGCCCTGGAGCGACATTGCGGTGTCGTGGCTCTGCTTCGCTGTGGTCGCTGCTTGATTCAGTTTTCTAATCGCCGCCAAGGCATCGGGAACATCCAGCGCCACGCCCGCTAGCACGGCCAGCCTTTTGACCGAGGCCGAGAATTCCTTCTCATCCCGCTCCATCGTCTCGATTCGATGGACCAAGCCGTTGATCTGATCGGCGTCCGTGGCAACTTCGTCGAGAAGTCGTACGACTTCCTGAACGGTGTCTGGAGTTGCTCCGCCTGGAACAGGCAGCCCCTTGACCGCCTCAGCCCAGTCTCTGTCCCATTGACCGAGAGCCCCCTCAACATTGGCCTTATGTTCTTCGGCCTTCTTCCGCTCGGATTCCAGCCGACGCTGGTCCCGTTCCAGCTCACGCCTTCTGCTGCGCGTTTCGTTTTCCACTTGGACGATGCTTTGCGCTCGCTGTGCCAATTGGCCCAAGGTTCCACCGGCAGTCTCGCCAAACGCCAAAAGCGCTGCAGATAATGAATCGCGCCAGGTCTGAATCTGTCCCTCCGCTTCAGTCAGCGCCCGCCTTAGTTCAGCTGCGTGTTCGATCACCTCGACGACGTTTCGTCGCTTCTCCAGCCATTCCAACATCTCTGCAGGCGTTCCCGGCCTACTCAAGGTAGGTTCCCAGAGCAGAGTCCATTCGGCGTTCAGTTCTTGTCGAGCCCTATAAGCGGCTTCCTTTGCGTTTCGCGCCTCCTTGAGCCTTTCTGTGCTTTGGGCAATCTGGTCCAGATACAGCACCTTCTTCTGAACTGAGGCCGCGTCGGTTCGCATTTGGTCGCCGACCTCATCTGCAAACTGAACCGCATCTTCGTAAGCTGCGGCTAATGGTTGGTCCGATCGAGCGTTAGCTAAGAAGTCGGCTTCCGCGATAGAAGAAGTCTGGTTCTCGAGCCACCTGTTCTTCACGGCGCACCAGCCGAGGTCCCGTCGCGCGCGCTTGGCCTGTAGGTCGGATTCGGTGGGGACTTCGCAGCGGTCCTCCAGCTCCCGCAGTTTCCGCTCGAGGGAAGCGATTTCGGTTTGAGCGCTCACCTCGCTGGACTCGTGCTGCTGCTCCGCCGCGCCCTGCTGTGCAAATCGAGCTTCGAAGCCTCGCACTGTCGCGGTAAGCGGCGGCGCCGGTAAGCGCTGGATCTCTGCTGCACCGCCGGCAAACAACGGCAGCGCGCGCAGGGCGGTGTCCGCTCGCATTTCGGCTTCGCGGAGAGTGGTGCGGGTCTTGGTGAGTTCCTTTTCGGATTGAGCGCTGGCCGAGGCAGCCAGGCAGCTTTCGATCTCGGCTGTATCGCGCGCTACGGGCAAGTTGCGCAACTGCTCTTTGTTCGCTTCCAGGGCGACACTCAGCTTTTCGATGCTATTCGCCGCCTCACTCAAACGGGTCGTGAGTTTTGGATGCTCGTTGGCAAGACGTTTGATCTCATTGCGCTGGACGATCCTCACTCGCCGATCCGCTCCTTTGCTGGGGTCGAGGTCGAGAGCCAATTGGCGGAGATTCCGAACGGCGCGTTCGCGGACTTGCTGCAATTCGCCTTCGCGTTTCGGCCTGTGCTGCCGCCCCGCTTCGATCTTCCCTGATTGTGCAAACAGGGTCTCTGTTTCGATCTGCAACCCGGCCAGCGTCGGGTCGAGCTTCGTTTCGGCGAGCTTCTGTGTCAGTCGGTCCAGTTCGGATTGGCAGTTATCAGTGGTGGTCGATGCCTTATCCCGAAGCTTCAGTACCTCTTGATAGCGAGCAGCGAAGTCGGCGGTGAGATCCGGAATCTCAGACATGCTGGCGAGGGCGCTCTCCTTCTGTAGAAGAAGAGCGACGGCAGGGGAAGCTTGTCGTAGTCGCGTCAGGGTTGAGTGTCGAACGCCACACGCCCGAATCTCGCTACCGAGGCGTTCGATCTCGCGCTGCCTTTCCTCCTGCTCCAGGACCGCATTGCGGTATGCATGGGAACTGAACTTCTCTGAGCGAATGCGCTTGTCGGCGTCCTTGTACTGCCTGAGCGCGACTGCCAGTTTGGACTGTGAACGCGCGTGGGGCTGGAACAGTTCGGCGGACTTGCTCTCACAGGAGCGCATACGTTCCACAGAAACGCCGAGATCGCCAGCGGCGGCCAGCAGAGCTTGACCGATATCGCCCTTGCCGCTTGCCAATTCGCGCCCGCCTTCCACGAGCCGCTGGTAATCGAGGCCGAACATCTGAAGAAAAAGCTCCTGGTCGAGTACGGGCAAGACACGATTCCACTCCTCGCCGGTCACCGCCCGATCTGTGCCCGTGTGCACCAGGCTTCGTGCGCCTTTGCCCTTGCGCCGCTCGACGCGGACAACCTCGTTGCCCAACTCAGCGGACATCCCAACCCGCATCATGTCCCAGGAGTGGAGAAAGGCATCGCGCCTCTCCGTCATGCCGTAGAGCACGGACTGAAGCGCCCTGAGTGCAGTGCTCTTTCCCGCCTCGTTCGGTCCGTAAATCACGTGCAGGTTGTCGGTCCCAAAATCCAGGGCCTCGTTTGAGAATGGCCCGTAGGCGATCAAGTCGAGACGCCGGATCTTCATCGCTCGCCTCCTTCCGGGGCCAGGGAGATGGCACCGCAACGCCGCATGAACACCCGAAACGCCTCAGGGTCGGTCATGACCCGAGCGACGTCCGACTCGGCGAGTTCCCCGGTAAGCTGAGCGCTCACGGCATCAAACTGTCTCATCCACTGGTGTGTAAGGGACTCATCGCCCGCTATTTCGGATATGACCTCGCCGATTTCCTCGGCAAGTGGGAACTCCCCGGGGGCCGCGGCGGGCAGTGTTTCAACCAGGATGCGCTCTAGCCAGACGTCACCGATATCAATCGCGATGCTGTTGAAGTGATCGCGCATGTCCTCTCCTCGCGGCAGCCGTCCCGTCAACCCGGTAGTTCCATGAAGGTGGAGCCGGACCGCAAGCAACCGGCTCGGGTGGGCGACCCGGGCGGTATTCAGCGTCTCGCTGACGAGGCGGTCTGCATCGTCGACGGTGTTCGCGCCGGTGAGATCTACCGATTCTTCGAGCCACCGTACCACGTCGAGAGCTTCGAACCGTGAGCTTATCGCAAAGTCATCGTCCACGGTCACCACTTCGCATCCTTTCGGTCCAGTCTCAGGGATGAATCTGCCTTGGAGATTCCCAGGAAACACTATGGGCACGCCGTCTTGTTCCAACAGGCGGCGTTGGTGAACATGGCCCAATGCCCAATACTGGTACCCCTTGGCCGCCAGTGCTCCCGCGCTCACCGGAGCATACGAATAATGCCGTGCATCGCCATCAAGGCAGGTGTGCAGAAGCCCAATGTTGAATGCGCTCGGAATTGCAGGCAGGTACGTCGCAGCGAGATCGCTGGTGATGTTCTTCTCCCGGAAGCTCTGGCCGTGGATTGCGACACCGAGTGCATCAATCCGGACTGTCTCCGGGCGCAGATGCCCGAAGATATGAACGTTGTCAGGGTAACGAAGGTCCCGCGTAAGCGTATTCTCCGCATCATGATTGCCCTTGACCACGTACACTGGGATGCCAGCTTCTCGCAACCGCTTGGCCTGTCTGATGAAGAAAAGCCCTGGGCCGGCATCTGGCCACGTGCCATCCCAAAGGTCGCCTGCGATCAGAACGAAGGCGACCGTCTCGCGGATCGCAAGATCAACCAGGTTTTCAAACGCTCGCCTTGTGGCCGTGCGAATTTGATCGACTGGAGCGTCATCGAAACTTGACAAGCCACGTAACGGGCTGTCCAGGTGGATATCTGCAGCATGAATAAACTGGAACATAGGAGGGCCCCCAATAGATCGGCGGTTGGTCGGCGCTGTCGAAGAGTTGCGCCGATTAGGGATTCGTCAGCCCTCTGGGCGTCAATGCACCGGCATTCGAGTTCGGTTGCGACCATTCGCCTCCGAAAAGAGCCCGGGAAGCAGCCCGATCGGGCCGCCCATAGCAGCTTTGGAAGAACGACTTCGGGGCTCTTTGACCACCGGCATCATAACATGCGGCTTCGAGGCAGTCTAACAAACTGGCATCGGGCTACACGTCCATTGAGGCGCCGTTTTTTCGGAGCCACTCTTTACGCTCGCGGTATTGCGGAATCACCTTGTCCACCTCATTCCAGAACGCCTCAGTATGGTCCAGGTGATGGAAGTGGCAGAGTTCATGCACGATGATGTAGTCAATGATCGTTGCTGGTGCCATCATGCACTTCCAGTGAAAGGCCAGCTTTCCTTTTGCTGAACACGCGGCCCAGCGGTGGCCAAGGTCACGAACGTCGACGTGCCGTGGCACCACTCCGACTTTCGGAGCAAAGTACTCTATCCGATCATTGATGCGCTTCATGCCGTTCGCACTGTAGTAGTCGCGAAATGCTGCCTTTGCGGCCGGAATCTCCCCACGATCCACGATGTCCCGGCGCAGGCAAAACCGGCCACCCTTCAAAAGCAAAGGCTCGTCCTGTTCGGCAACGAGCAGAAGCCGGTACGATCGGCCCAGGTACAAGAAACCTTCGCCGTTGCGGTATTCGCGTAACACGCGGGTCGCGTTGAGATCGCGCCACTCGGCAAGGTTCCGGTAGATCCAATACCTCTTGCTTTCGACGATGTCCTCAAGCTGCTCCGTAGGGATCTCCTTCGGGGCACGCACCAGAATGCGCCCGTCGCGTTCGATCACGATGTCGGCAGTGCGCCGGTGGCTCCGCACAACTTCGTAGGTAATGTCGCTGCCCAGATTACGGTTCATCGTGTCAGCTCGCCGTGCCGCTTCTCGGCCAGTTTGACAATCTCCACAGCGATCCGCTCATGCCGCTCTACGAGCTGCGGGATCTCCGTGAGGAGAATCTCCGTGTCAATGTTCCCACGAAGCTTCTTCACTTCTATCGGCTTCTTCCAGAAATCAATGATGCCGATTGTGTCCTGGAGAATGTCGACGATCCTGGCCATCAACTCCTTCAATCGCTGGAGGTGCTCGGCTGGTGCTTGTCCGTCGCCGAATGCTAATTGCACAACATAGTCATAGAACGTTGAAGCCTCTCTCGTCAGCCCCTCTACCGTGTCTCTGCGCCCGGCTTCCGCCTCCTGGCGAAGTGCTTCGTATCCCTCGGCCAGCGCGTCCCAATTCTCCTTGTGTTCCTGAATCAATTTCTCCAGCTTGTCGCTGAGCCGCTGATAGAAGACGGGGTCCTCGTCGAAATGCACCGTGCAGTGCTTTCGAATCGCGTGCTCCATCTCGCTGGCCTTGCATTCCGGATCGCCTCCCGAGTGCTTCTCCACATGCTCCATGAAATCCGGCGAAAGTAGTTCGATGGGCGGAATCCTAGGGTTGATCCCCAGTTCGATGAGGTGTTCGTTTATCAGCGCCTTCACCTTCTCACCGGCATCGGCGATGTTGAGGGAGTCGTCCTTATACCGCTCCTTGGTCATGCGCAACAGATAGCCGAAGCGCCGTGCCGGCCCCCGGTAGGCGTGGGCCGATTCGTGCGGCAGAATCAGGTTCAGGCTTTGCAGGAACTTCTTGAGGTACGTTTCAAAATCCGCGCGGCGCTTGATATCCTTCATCGCGCCAACCGCGACATGCAGCGCCGCAACCTCCGCGCGGGCATTGGGAAGCCCGCCGGTCACGAATGGCTCGATATCGGCGACGCCCGAGGCTCGAAAGTGCTGCAAGAGCCGCTGATAGCGCTCCTCCAGAATCGGAAGCTCCGTGAGAATGCTCTTCAGGCCCTGCTGGATGTCCTGCGCGTCTTCCTCCGTGTAAATCGCCAGTGCCTTGCCAAGGTGATTCGCCAATCCGATGTAGTCGACAATGAATCCGCGCTCCTTACCCGTGGCGACGCGATTGACTCTGGCGATGGCCTGCAGAAGGTTGTGCTCGTACAGCCGCTTGTCGATGTACATCACCTGCTCGACCGGCGCGTCAAAACCAGTTAACAGCATGTCGCAGACCACCAGAAATGCGATGCCCGTCAGCACCTTCTCCGGATCTGCGAAATCGAATGGCCTGCAGAAGTTGTCAACAGCGTTCCACTGTCTGGCTTCCTTGCGCGCGTCAGTGACCTGCGCAAGCTCATTGGTTGCGTCCGACGAGACCACCACGGCCACCCTCAGGAACGCGATCCTGCGGATGAGTTCCGCATCCGGCTTCTGCTTCAGGCGCTCACGATCCAGGCGCTCTGCGAGCGCCTCGCGAATGGCCTTCTGGTAGCGGACTGCTGCGAGTTTGGAGTGGCAAACCACCTGTGCCTTGAACCCATCGGGCAGTATGTTGTCGATGTAGTGGTCCACCAAATCGCGGGCAATCGCCTTGATGCGATTCTCTGCTTCCAGGATGTCGCCGCTCGCGCCGTATTTCTTCTTGATCGCCGCCAGTTCTTCGTCAGTGCGATCGCGGAACAGGTCCTCGAATTTCGTGTCCAGGCCGTGCTTATCCTTAAGCGCGGTGTCCGCAGTCCGGCCTTCATAAAGGATCTGGAGCGTGGCGCCATCGTGAACGGAGTCCATCAACTTGTAGGTATCGATGTACTCGCCGAACCGCTTCACCGTTCTCTTTGTGCCGTGCTTTTCGGTAATGAGCGGTGTCCCGGTGAATGCGATCCGCGTTGCATTAGGGAATGCTTCGAACAGATTGTCTCCGAGGTCCGAACTCTGGGTCCGATGCGCCTCGTCAATCATGAGCAAGATGCGCGTCGAATCGTTCACAACGCCGAAGCGTCCAGCCGACGGAGGTTTGCGGAAACTGCCAAGGGCTTCCTTCAGAGACGGTGGCAGTTCCTCGACGCGCTCCATGAACTTGTGCACCATCACCATGTTCACATCCGAGGCGCCGGTGCCGAGGTGTAGCCGCAGGTCGCTGGTGGTCTCGATCACGTTGACTTTGCCGCCGATCAGGCGCGCGGTTCCAGAAAGCTGGTCCTCAAGATCGATTCGGTCGTTGACCATCACGATCTTGAAGTCCGCCAGGTCACATGACGCCCGCAGCATTCGCGCCACGAATACCATGGTCAGCGACTTGCCCGAACCCTGGGTGTGCCAGATCACGCCAGATCTTTGCTCTGGCGTCTTCCCGGTGCGGAGCCGCTCGAAGATCCTTTTGGCCGCACGGTACTGCTGGTAGCGGCACACTACTTTCACACGCTTGCCGGAATCCGTGTCCATGAAGACGGAGCAGGTTCGCAGCACGTCGAGAAGCGTGTCCGGGGCAAGCAGCCCCTGGATCAGGCGCTCCTGTTCGCGCTCGATACCGAGTGGAGGTGCATACTTCCGGCGGCTCTCGGGCCAGATGTCTCTCCAGGCATAGAAATGCTCGTGGCCGGAAGTGATCGTGCCGAATTCGGCCTGTTCGCCGCAGGTGCGGATCAGCAGCAGGTTGGAGGAGAAAAGACGCGGCTCCCCTTCGCGCAGACCGGCCGCCTTTGTCTCAGGGCGGGCGTTGCGATACCGGAGCAGTTGAACAAACGCTTCGTAGATGGGGTTGGCCGTGTTCGGGTCGCCGATCTTGGCCTCTACCACCACCAGGGGGATGCCATTGACAAACAGCACGATGTCCGGGATGATGCAGCTCTTCACGCAGCCTGGCGTGTCGATCCGGAACTGATTGATGGCGTGAAAGACGTTGCGTTCGGGATGGGCGAAGTCGATCAGTTGGACTACCGGGTCGGGCTCGCCGGTGACCTCGTTCACGTCTACCTGAGCCTTGAACAGCAACCGCTGGACCGCCTCGTTCGCTTCGAGCAGGGTAAGGCCAGGGTGACGGACGATCTGATCGCGCAGGTCTTCGATTTGGCGCTCAGTCAACCATTCCTGTCCGTCAGCGGTGCGGTTGAGCGCGCGAACTGCGGCGCAAAACACCTGCGGCAACAGCCACTCTCGGAAACTTGTCCGCAGGCTGGCGGCTGGAGCTGAGGGGATGATGCCGTGGCCCTGATCGACCACCGTCCAGCCCAAGGCGCCAAGCTGGTCGAGGAACGGCTTTTCGACGTGGAAGTATTCAGACATCGGCCGCTCTCTGCATAATTCTATGACTAAGCCCGAGGTTCTTTCCGCTTGCAATGTACAGACAACCCATTGTCTATCAATCGCGTACGGACAGTGCCCGCGATTCCTACGACTAAAAATCCCTCGAATTCCCGGCTTCTCATGCCGGTTTAGTCAGACGCCATTTCGCCCACCGAGAAGTTCCGTCCGGCGCGATCTCCCCGTCGTTCTTCATCTCCTGAAGCAGGTTGCCGACGAACCGCGTCTTCTGATTCGGCTCCAACGCATCCGAAAGTTTGCCCACCAGCAGTTCATTGAAGTCGGCCCGCGTAGCCTCGCCAAACTTGTTCAGGTACGCCACCACCATCTTCTTGTAGTGCGACTTGTCGAACGCCCGGTTCCTAATATACGCAGCCTTGTCGCCGGTGGCCGCCGCGATCTTCGCCGAAACGAACAGGTTCGGCCGGCGGCCCTCAATCAGCCTTCGCGCCCTCAATCGCTTGAAAGACTCTTCATCGATCGCGCGCTTCTTCTGCACCTTGTCCAGCGCGATCACGTCCATCAGGTCCAATTCGACCTGGCTCAGCAGCAGCTGGGTGTAGTTTTCGTCAAGGATCTGACCGGTCAGCCGCACCACCACCTTCTTCGGATCATCCAATTCGTAATCCGGCATGGGGAAGCTGCGCTCACGCTGGCGGGTGAACATTCGCTTGATGCCGCTGCCGATGGTGTCGATCATGTTCAGGTTCACCATCGTCTGCGCCAGGAACGGATTCCGGTAGACCTCCGGCGGCGCGTCGCTCCGGATCATCTCTTCCACCGTGCCCGGAATGAAGGAGCCCACGTTTGTGAACAGCAGCGCGTCCGGCGTTTCCACCACATTGATACGTCCGTTCATGCTGTAGTCCTGGTGAGCAATCGCATTGTGGAGCGTCTCACGCATAACCCACGGGTCGTATTGCGTCACCTCGTATGGGAACAGGGTCCCGCTGGGCAGATGACGTATGGTGAGGTTGCGAATTCTCTGGAGCACTTTGTCGCCAGCAAGGATCAGCGGTGAATCGAAGTGCTGGTAATCCTTCTCCTGATTCTTCTCATCGCGAAGTACCCATGTGATGCGTGACTGTGCCGGGGACAGCAGATGTCCTGATTCGGCGGTTCCAAGAAGCAGCAGTGCGGCGCGGGTCAATTTGCCCGCAACGCAGACCCTGGCCTTGTTCAGGAAGGTGCTGTCGTCCCAGGAATCAACCTCCGCGGCCTGTTGGGGATGCTTCTGCCGGTATTGAGCGCGGGCGAACGCGAGAGCGGCAGGATCAAGGTCGGCGCGGGTTGCGCTTTCCACAACCTGGGCGGACCAGTCCCCAGGCGGTTCCGAGAGGATCTGCCAGAGGCCCCGCTCCTTTTCCGGAAAGTCTCTCAGCTTCTTTTTGTAGCTTCCGACGCGAATGTAAGCCTCGCCGCTGAAGCGCACCGGAGTCGAGTTCGCCGCCTGGACCGCGAACAGGATGATGTGCGCGCCGTCTCGCTCGAACTCATGGATCGTGAAATCAATCCGGGGCTCCAGCAGGCGCAAGAGCCAGCTTTCCAGATCCTCGTTGCCCTTCTTTGCCCGCTTCGGCCGGAACGTGGTCCCCAGGACCGCATGGCTGCCGTCCTCAACGCCCCAGACCATGTAGCCCCTGCGCCTGCCGTGCAGCGCCGCGCCGTTCGAAAGCGCAGAAAGGTACTCGCCGATTTCCTGAGGGTTGTCGTTGTTGTGCTTGAACTCGGCCCATTCGGTCTCAGTGGGCAACCGCAGGAGTTCGTCAAGCTTGGCCTGGAGTTCGACGGATGTCACGCGCCGACGGCCTCCGAGTCCGTCACCCTAACACGCACGCGGCCCGTCAGGAGGTCCTGCATCACGCCCTGCTTCAGCTGGCGGAGCTTGTCGAGGTCTTCTTCGAGAGAGCGAACGGACGTGCGCTGTTGGTCTATCACCCTGAGAATCCGCGATTGCTCATCTTCGAGCGGTAGGGCGAACTCCAAGCCAAGGACCGAACGAGCGTTCAACTTTACCATGCTGCCCGATGTGCCAACTGCTGCGCTCGTGAGTCTGCGCCGCACAAGCGGACTGAGCAGAAGCGCCTCGAGGAACCGCGCACTGGCGCGCCTGTTTGGGCGCAGTCGCATCATCAGATCCGGGTAGATGCATGGCGCGCCCACGTCTCGATAGACCCCGCAGAGCCCGACCAGTTCCGTGGTGTTCGACCTGCTCAGCAGGAGATCCCCATCGGTCAACAATGCGGCCGTGAGTGCCGCGCTGCTGCCGGTGACCATCTTAAGTTGACTTGGGCTGAAGCCCTGGAGTGTCAAACACCCCAATCCAAGGGCGTAGACCCCGGACCACTCATCGGCCTCCCGAGGGCTGTAGCCGTTCTTGGGCCCGCCCAGTAAGCATTCCGAGAGAGTGGCGAAGACCCATTCTTTCGGAATCCAACCGACATGCGATTCCGTGTAGAGGTGGGGGGCTTCGACGCGAGTGGGACGGAGGCGGCCGTCGGGAGTGACACCGCGAGTGAACAGATCCTGCATCATCCCCGATTTGATCTGCTGATACTTCGCAATCAGGGCTTCAGTCTGTTTGATCGTCTCGTCCAGCGTCGAGAGGATCTTTGCAATTTTCCTCTGCTCCGTTCGACTGCGTGGAACTAGGAACGGAATTCGTACAAGGTCGCGGTAGTAGAGGCGCAGGCGGTCATCCACAACCCCGTACGACAGACGTTTGAATTCAGCGATCGCGGCCCTAGTCGAAAACAGATACTCGGCGAAGACCGAGTCCGTCTTTTTACCAGGTTCCAGGACGACGTAGGCTGGGCTCACTAGGCAGTCGAACCTGCCTCTGCCAAGGACCCCCTGCCACATCCTCATCATGTTATAGGCAATGTCGCCCCTGCGAACAAGAAGGTGGCCCTGTGGCGGGAGGTTGCTGTCGACTCGGCGCTCTACGGAATCGCGCGCCACTAGGCCGCCCGTCATTGTGATCGACATCACGGGCAGTCCTGCGCGCCCACGTTCGACTCGCCTTGTGAACATCTCTCCGATTCTGAGAACGTCCCAGCCTTCTCGATTCTGAGCGGAGAAGGTTTCGCTGCCGCTGCCTCTGGTCGTCGCCTGCACATGCATGGGGCGACCGCGCGACATGCTCTTACTCATACCCCAACTCCGTGAGGAATTTCTTCAACTCCATCGCACCATTGTGCCGCCTGATCTCTATCATCGCTGCGGTGACGGCATACTTGTCGTGCAGGTTCTCTAGAGCAATGACACACGCGCGTTGATCCGCCTGAAGGTACGCTTCGTATGTCTGTATCATCAGCCGGTGCAAGCGGGCGATGATCACGCGGCGGGCTTCGTCGCGGTCGATCTTCTCACGAGCCACGGTGACGAGTTCCTCCTGTTTTTTCTCGTTGGCCCGCAGGGCATTCTTCAACTGCCTGGCTTCGTCCTCCAGTTCCTTGTGGCGGGCAAGCCGCTTTTCGATTTCAGCCGCCTGCACGGTGTGCGAATCCCAATCGCCCTTGCGGCGTTCCTTCTTGGCGAGCTTGGCCTGGGCGTTCGCCTCCTTGAGTTCTGCCTTCAGCGCCTTGACCTGCTCGGTGGGAAGCACACCAGTGTCGTCACTGTCGTCGTAGTCCTCTTCATCCGCAGCGGCGAACATGGCAGAGAGTTCGGCCAGGCGTACGCGCTTCGTTTCCATCTCGGCCAGCAGTTGCGGAAACTGGCTTTCGAGGATATCGCCATCGGGGATCAACTCCGGCCCCCAACCGCTGGCCGCCACGGACTTCAGATCCGCTTTCAGGTCGTTCACGTACCGGGCAAACGCCCCGCGAACCTGGTGATCGGTCAAGAGTTTTTGCTTGGCAAATGCGGCGGAGATGCTCGCTAAAAGCTTTCGGCGTAAGTCGTACACGTTGCCCCGCTTGCCTTTCGTTGGGGCTAACCCTTCAATGGCGAGCAAATTCTGGTTCCACCAATCTTCCAAGATTCGGAGGAATCGGGCATGGGCCTTGGCCAGGCCCGGATCGTTCTTCACCAGGCCCGCGAGCGCCCGTCGGTCCGTGACCTCGGGTGCGAAATCGGCATAGGCCGTATCCTTCGCCCGCAGCAAAAACACCCTCTCCCGAAGGCCGGCATAGTTCTTCCAGAAATGTGAGAGCGCTTCGATCTCCGGCACCGGCACGCCGCCGCGCAAATGGGCGCGGACATCATGCGGCTCAGGTGGCGGCGCATTGTCCACATAGCGGCGAATATTGCAGTTGTAGTCCTCGCCGACGATCTCTGTCACAGGCACAAGGCGCGCGTAGCCCAGCACGTCCTTCCGCTCGCGGTAGGTGTAGACGATTTTCGAAATGTCTTCAGGTCGCAGGAAGTTCTGGGCCTTCCCCTCGCGGTATTCCCGATCTGCATTGATAAAGAGCACGTGTTTGCGGGACGTGGCGCCCTGCTTGTTCATCACCAGCACACAGGCCGGAATACCGGTCCCGTAGAAGAGCCCGGCGGGCAGCCCGATGATGGCTTCGAGCCAGCCGCGCTCGATGAAGTGCCTGCGCGCTGCCTTCTCTTCGCCGCCTCGGAAAAGGACACCGTGTGGCATGATGGTCGCCATCTTGCCGTCGGCCTTCAGGACCGCCACCATGTGCTGCACAAACATGAGGTCGGCCTTCTTGCCCTTCTCAGGCATCCAGACGGCGAAGCGACCAGGGTATTCGATGTCCTTCTTGATGTAGTTCTGGCTGAAGGGCGGATTGGCGAGCACGCGATCAAACCGCTTGAGTTCGGTCGACTCGTCTTTGTGCTGCGGCCGGCGAATGGTGTCCTCCTGGCGGATGTCCGCGTGCGGGATGCCGTGCAGCAGCATGTTCATCTTGCAGATGGACCATGTCGTGCCGATGCTCTCCTGACCGTACAGCGAGAGATCACGCGGATCGCCGCCACACTCTCGGATGTAGTCACGGGTCTGAATGAGCATGCCGCCTGAGCCGCAGGTCGGATCGTAGGCGCTCATGCCTGGCTGGGGATCGACGATCTCCACCAGAGTTCTTACGACGTCGGCTGGCGTATAGAACTCGCCGGCCTTCTTGCCCGCCGAGTCGGCGAAAAACTTGATCAAGTATTCGTATGCAGCCCCGAGGAGATCGGGAAACTCGAAGTTCTCGTCCCGCAAAGGAATCTTTTCGAAGTTCTGCACGAAGTTGGCCAACGTGTCGTCATCGAGAGACCGCTGGCCGATTTTGCGGTTGAAGTTGATACCCTTCAGCACGTCCTGGAGGGCGTCCACGTTGGCGTCTTCCAGGGCTTCCAGGGCCTTGTTGAGGCTGGTGCCGACATTGGTCTTGAGGTGTCGGATCTTAGACCAGTGCGCTTCCTCCGGAACCCAGAACGTGTACTTGTCGGGATTTAGCAATTGCTTCTCGACCGCCTTCGCCGCCATTCCCTTGGCCTTGAGGTCACGGGCAAGTTGCTCTCGCTCCTGGTCGAAGAGGTCGCTCAGCCGCTTCAGGAAGAGCATGCCGAAGATGTATTCCTTGTACTCCGATGCGTCCATGTTCCCGCGGAGGTCGTCGCAGGCACGGAACAGGAGGCCGGAGAGTTGGCTGAGGGTAAGCTTCGTCATTGTACGTAGATAGTGTTCGCCAAGGAACCCCTCCGCCGCGCATCTGGAATCAAAGCAGAACGCGCCTGGTCTGTCCGGAAGAACTACTGGCAAAACAATAGTTTAGCCTTTACCAGACTGACCACCAAACCTCGTTGCGGACTTGGGCTAAAGGCCGGGCTAGCCACTTCGTCACCGGAGCACGGCGATCCGACGGATTCGGAAGGTGCCGCAAGCCGTGACGCATTGGTATTTGTGGCACAGAGTCGGTAGTGAATGTACGTGAGACTGGGGAGAGCGAGAATCTTGGTTTGCCGCGGGTTGGCGAGTGGGCTACCTTTGGCGACCGTGGTCGACGTCGATGGAGGGGCGGCCCTTGGAAAACCGCAGATATAGCCGCTCGCCAATTTGAACGTTCCGGCCCAGCGCACCCATCTCAACGATCATGAACCGGTTGGCCGATGTCGCGAGCGCGAGATGCGATTCATCCTTCGCAACAACCTGGCCGGCCATTGAGCCTGCAGCCGGTGGCATACGCTGGACGATGGGCATCTCGCGAATTGCAGTTCCACTCGCCCGCAGGTACGCCTCCGCCATCTTCGCCACCTCGTCTGGTCCGGTTACGGCCGGCACCGCCTTGTCACGGTCGACATCCTGCTCAATCTCCCGCGCCGAGTCTGCGCCTTGCTGATCGCCCTTGTCCAGATCCAACTGCGCGTTGAGTTCGGCTTGGCGAGCCAGCAGTTGTTTGAGCCGATCCTCATGCTCGAATGGACGATCGGCCTGGCCCCGGAAGTCCGCAAGTTGTTTCTCCACGCTTGCGGCGCGGCTCTGTTGCTCTGAAGCGAGTTTATCCAAGCTCCGCAGCGTATGCTCGATACTCTGGACCGTCCCGATCGGATTCGCCGGGTTCAGATTCGCCGAATATGTGGCTCGGCCGCGGACAAACAATTCCGGGACACGTTCGTCCTCCGAAACCAAGCCGAATCCAGCACTTTTGCCTTTGCTCAAGATTTCAAAGCCGCGAAATTGACCGCACACCTGCAAGCTCTGATCGTCACGCCAGGAGAGGATCGCGTAAGTGAGAGCCTTCGCCGCTTCCTCGCGCGCTCCCTTGCCGGCGAAAAGCCGATTACCGACGGTCATGCTGAACTCGGCCGAGCCGCTGCTGTTCCTGAGGGCAATGTCGGCTTCCACATCGGCCAGTTGCTGTTTGGCTTCCGCAATGTGTCGCGGCAGATCGCGGATCTCCCACCGGATGTGGCGCTGCTGATTGGCATGCACGGCCCGCAGTTGGTCGAGTTTGCGGATCTCCGTGTCGATCTTGATCTTCTCAACCACCGCAGGATTGCCGGACGCGATTGCTTTGATCTCGGCGTATGTGAGAGCGCCACTATCGAGATCCTCGGCAGCGCGCACAGACGTTTCGCCGCGCATCACCTGATGGATAAACCGGGCTTTGGTTTCCAGCGTTTGCCACATGTAGGCGTCGAAGGAGCCTTCCGTCACATAACGGTAGATCTGCACTTCCTTGTTCGTATTGCCTTGGCGCAGGATTCGACCTTCCCGCTGCTCGATGTCCCGCGAGCGCCACGGCGCGTCCAGATGGTGAAGTGCCACAAGGCGGCGCTGGACATTCGTGCCGGCACCCATCTTTTCGGTGGAGCCGAGAAGGATGCGGACTCGGCCCGCATTCACGCCATCGAACAGCAGCTTCTTGGCTGTGTCGGTTTCGGCGTCGTGAATGAACGCGATCTCCTTCGGTGGAATGCCGGCGGACAGGAGTTTGGACCGAATGTCCCCGTAGACGTTGAACCTTTCGGGATCGGGTGTCGACAGGTCGCTGAAGACAAGCTGAGTCGAGCGCTCGTTCCGAGTATCGCTCCAGATCTTGACAATGCGCGAGACGGCGCGGTCGATCTTGCTGTCCGGTGGAGGCTCAATACCCGGCTGAACCAGGCGCATGTCTAATGCCGCCTTGCGTCCCTCGCCCGTGATCTTGAGCATGTTGTCCACGGACGGGTCGACCCGCTCCTTCTTCAGCTTCTCGGCGCGCTCGGTTAGCGTTCGGATGAATTCTTTCAGTTCGGGGCTCGCCGGCGCGGCCACGACGGCCGGTCGGCCGTTTTCGAGTTCCGGTCGCGGGAGGTTGAGCATGTCCGCAGTTTGCACGTCCGCGACCGTGCGGAACATGGTCAGCAACTCAGGAAGGTTGATGAACTTCGTGAAGCGGGTGTGCATCCGGTATCCAGATCCATCCGGCGCAAGCTCCAGCGACGTGACCGCCTCAGCGAAGTTCGCTGCCCACGGGTCGAAGTGGTTTACGCCTCTCTCCGACAACATGTCCGGCGCGAGATACCGAAGCATGGTGTACATCTCCGCCAGCGTGTTCGAAATCGGGGTGCCGGTGGCGAACACCACGCCGCGACCGTCACCCTGCTCCTGGAGGTAGCGGGTCTTGAGGAACATGTCAAAGGCACGGTTGCTATCGGTGTTCGGCAGGCCGGCGATCCGGTTCATCTTCGTCGTGTACGCAAGGTTTTTGTAAAGGTCGGCCTCATCTACGAACAGGTAATCCACGCCGAGTTCTTCAAACGTGAGCGTGCGGTCTTTCGACTCCCGGTCGGCTCGCTTTTTCAGGCGGACCGTTAGCCGCTTCTTGGCTTTTTCCAGTTCTTTGACTATGCGGCGGTTGTCATCTTTCGATTCCTTGGCTTGGCCGATCTCGGCATCCAACTCGGCAACCTGCTTCTGGACAAACCGGTTAAAGTACTCGTCTGAGACGGGCAGGAACTCGAATGACCGGTGGGACACGATGACGGCATCGTAGTTGCCCGTCGCAATTCGGGCCATCGCCTGCTGGCGGTTATCGGTCGCGAAGTGCTCCTTCCCTGCAATGAATAACCGCGCCTGCGGGTATAGCTTCAGAAATTCCGCGCCCCACTGATCGACCAGGTGATTCGGAACCACGAACATGGGCTTCTTCGCCAGGTCCAGGCGACGAAGTTCCATCGCCGCTGCGGTCATCGTCCATGTCTTCCCCGCACCTACGACATGGGCCAAGAGGGGGCTCCCGCCCTGGAGAATCCGCCAAACTGCATTCTTTTGGTGCGGGGCGAGATCTCCGTCCCGAAGGGATGTGCGAACCATCCCCGGCAGGCTGAGGTGCGAACCATCGAACTCTCGAAGCCGGATGTTGTTGAAGCGAAGATTGTAGTCGTCAGCCAGGCGCTTTGCGCGACCGGGGTCTTCCCAGACCCACTCACTGAACCGATCCTTCAGTTGCTGCTGCTTCTCACGGGCGGCGATTGTCTCGGGCTGGTTTACCGTTCGGTTGCCATCCCGGTCTTCATCATAGGCCGTAGGCGTGCGGCCGTTTAGGGACTGCTCAATCAGGTCAGACGCGCGAAAACGAGACGTCCCGTTTGTGGTTGTATTGCTGACCGTGTACTTGGCGGCGTAGTCCAATTCGAGCGTCCAGGTAGCAATGGATTCTGCGTAGCCGACTTTCACAGTGGCTGGTGCCACATCCAGCAACTCAGCAACGAATTGCCGGATATCTGAGCGGGGAATCCACGATGAGCCGAGACGCGCCTCGATTTCGCCGGGCTCCAGATCGGGTGCTTGGACCGCCTGAAGTGCCTCAACGTTGCGCTGATAAGCAGGATCGAGTTGAGCCGCGGTCCGGGCTGTGAGGAGCTTCGCGCGAACGTTTCCGCTGAGGTATCGGTCGGCTGTCTCCCATGCGCCACCTTCAGGATTTCGGTAGGCAAGAGAGCCCAGCTCGCCCTGCAAATCGGGAGCGGGTTTCCCGGTCAGTGCCTCCATTCGGGGCCAACTGATCTCGCCAGTTTCGTTCAGCGAAACGAGGAGGGCTTCAGCTGCGGTCTCGACCCGCTCAACTGGCCGGTATCGCTCCAAGGTGCAGCGATCGAAGATCGCTGTCTTTGTCGACACCTTTGTCTCGGGATTGAATTCCTCCAGCGACAGCAGCAGCGGCTGGTCCGGGTCACCGGCGAATGCCCTGACATTCCGCGCGGAGTTGAGCGGTCCGAATCGCGCAACGAAAGAATCGTACGAACGGTTCAGAAGGCGACGCGCTTCGGTGATCGCGTGTTCCGGAGCATCCTGAAGTTGCGTGCGAAAGACTTCGCGCACTGCGTCGCGCAACTGGAGCATCGCGCAAATTCGGGCGGAGGTAGCCGCTGGAAGGTTGAGCGGCTTGAGCTCATCACCTCGACGAACTAGGATTTGACCGTCGCGGTCAGCCAGGCCGCCTTCTTTAACGGTGCCGACCGATGGAATCTGGTCATCACCGGTGTTTCGAGCAGCTGATTGCTTGTGCGTAACGGAATAGACAGCGGCCGGCATCCTCGCGACGGCGTCTGCCAGGCGTTCCGGCTCCAGGTTTCCAATGAGCGCCGGGGCCGCACCAAACTGCGTCGACTCCAGCCCCATTCGTCCGAGCATCATTTCAGGGTGCCGAACGAAGTACTCGTTGATTTGGATTCTGCCGTCCGGTGTGTCTACGGATTCCAAATTCGTCCATCGCTCGCCCTGTTGGCGCGCGCTAGCCGATCGCTTCTGCAGGAACAAGATGTCGGTGGTCACGTCTGTGCCGGCGTTGGCTTTGAACGCCGTATTCGGCAACCGGATCGCGCCTAGCAGAACAGCCCGTTCCGCCAAGTGTTCTCGAACGGTCGAGTCCTGTTTGTCCATCGTGTAGCGACTGGTGATGAGCGCAATCAGCCCGCCCGGCCGGACGACATCGACGGACTTGGCAAGGAAATAGTCGTGAATGCCGCGAGTCAACTGCGGAGTGCGGCGGTAAGCCGGATCGAACACCGGATAGTTGCCGAATGGGATGTTTCCGACCGCGGCATCGAAGAAGTCCTTCGGAAGAGCAGTGTCTTCGAGAGCCTTGCCGTGAACGACCGAATCTGGGTAGAGTTTAGCCGCAATGCGGGCAGTGACGGAGTCGAGTTCAACTCCGGTGCGCCTCGTACCCGGATGCAGAGATTCCGGCATCAGGCCGAAGAAATGTCCAATACCCATCGACGGTTCGAGCACGTGACCGCCAGCCTCGAAGCCAAATCTCTCCATCGCCTTCCAGATCGCCTGGATCACTTCCGGCGATGTGAAGTGCGCATTCGGTGTGGACCCACGCGCGGATGCGTACTCGTCAGGCGTGAGCGTTTCTCGCAATTCGTCGGCAATGGCCCTCCAATCTCTGGAAGGCTGGCGCTCAAACGCGCCGGGCATCGCGCCCCATCCCGTGTACTTCACGAGTTCAGATTTCTCTTGCGGTGTGGCGAGCCGATCCTCGGCCTCAATTAGCTTAAGCGTGCGAATGGCAGCGAGGTTCGCTTGAGCCTTTTCCTTGAGACTGCCCTGGCCGACTCTGTCGGCGTCGGTTATGCGGAAATCGCGGGCAAGGGTTGTTTGGGGTCGAGAGTGGCCGGATCGAAGGATAACTGGGGCTGATCCTCCTCGTCCGGAAGAAATGCCCACTCCTTGGTCGCCAGCTCCCAAGCGATCTGGTATTCCATCTTGCGGATTACCGCCAGCTCGTACAGCAGACTGCTCGTTAATTCCTGTGCTGCGAAGATCGCCGGAAGGAGTTGACTCCGGGCCGTCAATGCCTGGACCATCTGGGGCCGGTGTTTGCTCCAGTGCTCCAGAATCTGATGACCGAGCGGTGTCAGGTCGTCCGTCGTTTCCATGAGTGGACTCCTTTTCAAGGGTATCAACTGGAGGCCCGTCGAGCACTTCGGCGAAGAGGCTGAGTTGGACGTCTTCGGGGCCGGTGGATGGGTCGATTGCACGTGGTCTTGCCATTCGAAATCCGGAGGAATCAAAAATTTGTGGCGGTCAGGTAAGGGACGCCGAACAGCTTCGCCCAGGCCTGCATTGCAGACGCCTGGTAACGGGGAATTGCGGTGCTGGAAAACCAGTACATGTTGCTGATACCAACGAGGACGGTTGGGCGTTGGAGCATAGACGCAAGGACGGGGTAGACGAGAACCTGCTCGTAACAGATCAAAACTGCGAGACGCTGACTATTGAGTTCGATGACGGCGGGGCCACTCAGGTGAAGCGGAACACCGCCGCTGCCCAGCGGGCGCCACATTCCGACAGGTATTGGAATCCGTTGGTGGAAAGCCGATGAATAGGCACCGATGAACAGCAGAGTGTTCTCATACCAATCGGCTCGCGAGTCGTCGGTCGAACCGCGGGTGGTCAAGGCTTGCGGGAGTCTTAAATCGGCGCCATTAAGAGCTTCGATGGCAGCGGCGAAATCGTACTGCTTGACGATCTCGGCGTCTGTCCTTCTGTTCGTTGAATTGGTAACCCAAAGCGGTAGCCCGGCACCGATAGCGAGCACCTGACCACGAGCGCGGCACCGTACCAGAGTCTGTCGCCAGAATTCGGCAGTCGCGTCGGACCACCGTGGAACCACGGATTCCGGGAAGATGAGCACGCGCGCCGAAGACCTAGCCACGCGTTGTTGGACCGCCTCCATGGCGACGAATTCCTGCGGTGACTGCGAGAGGTTCCCGAAATGAGTGTCCACCGCTTCCCACCCGGCCGGTGGGCGAAGACAAGATTCCGCGAACATGTGCGTTGCCAGGCTAAACGCGATCACCGCCGCCATGCCCATCGATGCCGAGGTGCGTGCCGCACTGGGAATAGCACCTAAGAGCGACAGGGCGAGGCCGGGGAGCACAGCCGCGACTGCCAGACCGAACCACCCGGTACCGGGAAACAGATAGCCAGCGCCGCTGATGGGTGTGATGAACCCGATCAAAGCGAGCGGCGGAAAGACGAAAGCCAAATTGGCGAGGGGCACTCGCCACAGGTAGTTCAAGCGGGAAGTGGGCGTCCAGGCGAGAGTCCAGGGTAATGCCAGCAGCGTCGAGCAGCAAAGCCACATGAGAACTGCCGTCGAGGTTGAATCGGAGTGTCCGAGGTACCGCCGTGCGCCGGGGATCAGGGGCCACAGGCCGGCCATATAGTAGCCGAGCGCATTCCGGAAGGCAGACTTGCGGGACTTTGGGATGAGGCACGCCACGGGCATGGCGATTGCGGCCACAAGGCCCGCAGGGTAGCCAGTCGAAATAGCCAGACCCAACCCGACCGCACAGCCGAACCAAATGACGTCTGCGCCTATCGCTTTCATAAGGTCAGGAACGGCTTTAATCGGCTGCGGATGAGAGTGATCGGAATCGGGCCGAAATACCGGCTATCGAAGCTCCACGGATTGTAGGACGATGCTACCCAGACGAAACCAGCTGGAACCCGAAATTCTCCTTTAGGCCATGACTGCATCGGTCGGCCTTTGCTGTCCGTCGATCGCGGTGCCGTGTTGGGGATGAGCACGCCGTTTACGGCGATGCCACGGCTTGAGACCTCGACCAGGTCACCAGCGCTGGCGACCACCGGCTTCATCAACGGTCCGGCGCCGTCCGGGCAATTCCCGACCGACCGATATCCGCGTGCTGCCGCAAAGCTCCCATAGGGTTCCTGAGGACAAAACTCGATGAGAGGAGCGCGCCCATCGTCCGTCTCCTGGTACAAGCCAATAGGGAGCGACGGTGTTGAGTTGATCCGTAACCGCGCCATCCCTAACCCGAAGAACGGGGTGGCGAATACGACAGCGGCGAGGCCGACGGTGCGCCGAGCGGAGAGGCGATTGAAGCGCCGAGCACGGTTAAACAGGCCAATTGTTGTCATGATGATTTACCTCTGAATCTGTGATCATCGGAGCCGCAACAGGAGCTTCCCTCTCCAATCGGGCAGCGGCGATCACGTAGCATGCCTTCACGTGAACTTCGTGAACCGTCCGCGTGACGCCATCTGCCGGCGTAAACTTCCTTTGCTGCAGGCTGCCTTCGACATGGATGTTCTCGCCTTGCTCGTACGTCATCGCGACATCTGCGATTTCGTTGTAGAAGACCAGGCTGTGCCAGTTGGTATGGGACTGCGGCTTGCCATCCCGTCCCGCAAAACGGTAGGTCTCTCCGAGACGAACGTTGGCCACCTTCGTGCCCGAGGGCAGGAATCGGAGCTCCGGCTTCGTGGCCAGATAGCCAGCAAGCTCGATGCGGTTCTTTTGCATAAGCTATGACCGTCGCAATTCCTCGATGAATCCTCGTTCCAGCCCAGTGGTGCAGGTATCGTCTGTCACGAACTCGGGCTTGTCGATCTGAATGGGCGGCTGCTCCGCTGGCTTGCGGAGTGCCGTCGCTGGCGGCGGTATTCCGGCACGCCGCGCGAGTTCCGGATCGGCGAAGTAGAGCATCTGCATGCCGAGGATGGGGAAGTGGCCTGAAACAAAGATGAGCATGTCGCCCGGCTCCGTGATGATCTCGGAATCACCGCTGCCCTCCTTCTTCGGCGGCCGGAGGCGCATCACTTCGTCCGGCGTCATCAGCGGGCGTTCGATGTGATCGACGCTCGCGTTGACATGCGACATCACAGGCGAGAAACGAGACCCGGAGAAGTTGAAGCTGGCCTTCTGTACAGTCGTTGTGCCGGTCATCTTCGAGAGCAGCTCCGCGGTCTCGACCTGGTTGGGAGCGAACGCGATGCGTACGTGGCAGTTCGAAACGATGCTCTCGTTTTGCCCATATGCGTCGACGATCTGCCGAATATCCTGAGTGATCAGGTACGCCTTCAACCCGTAACCGGCCATGTACGATAGCGCGTCAGCGAAGATCTCCATCCGGTTCAAGCTCGGAAATTCGTCGATCAGAAACAGGAGGCGGTGCTTGTTCCGCTTCTGCTCAGAACCGTCGAACGCCATGCGCTCCGTCAGGCGATTGACCACCATCGTGAACATCAGTCGAATGAGCCGGCGGAGGCGAATCTTGTCCGAAGGCGGAACGACCAGATACAACGAAACGGGACGGTCGTCATTCACCAGGTCATTGATCGTGAAATCGCTGGCTGCGGTGTTGCGTGCCACCAGCGGGTCGCTGTAAAGCGCCAGTGCCGTCTTGGCGGTGGAAAGCACGCCTGACAATTCCTTGCTCTCCTTGTCGAGCATCTCCTGCGCCTTCTCGGAAACGACCGGATGCGTTGAGGTCTTGAGGCCTGTCGGAGTTCGCCAACCGTGCCGGTAATCGGCGTCATGCTGGTAGCTGATCATTTCGTTCAGGGTTTCGCGAAACTCCACGCC
>JAFDVU010000230.1 GCA_018268835.1 Acidobacteriota bacterium
GGAACTCCCGGCCGCCTGCTGCCTATCCGCATGGTCGCGCTCGACCGCGTCTACGTGGACAAGCAGGGGCGCGAGTGGGAACCCGACCGTTATGCGCGCGGGGGCCAGGTGGTGGTGCGCAGCCGTCCCGTGGCGGGCGACTACGATCCCGAACTGTTCCGCGGCGAGCGCTTCGGCAATCTCCACTACGCCATCCCCGTCCCACCGGGCCGCTACGGCGTCACCTTCTACTTTGCCGAGGCCTGGTTCGGCCCCGACACGCCCGCCGGTGGCGGCGCGGGCAGCCGCGTCTTCGACATTCTGTGCAACGGCCTGGCCCTGCGCCGCGGATTCGACATCTTCAAGGAGGCGCACGGCGGCGAGCGCGGGATCACCTGGACGGCGCATGGGCTCGAGCCCAACCCACAGGGCAAGCTCGATCTCGCCCTGCCGCCGGCCCGCAATTACTCCTGTGTGAACGCGCTCGAAGTACTCGACGAATCGAAGTAACTTTTCCGGATTTTCCCGTCTTTTGGCGGCTCCCACGGACTAACATAAACAGAGCATGAAGAACCTTCTGGCGTGCGTGTGGTGCTGCGCCTTCGGCCCCGTGGCCGCGATGGCAGTCGATCTCGCGGGCATGCGCCCCATCGGTCCGCTGGAGAGCTTCGTGAAATCCGATTCCGCCGTCACCGTCGCCTGCGCCGGCGGCTCCCGGGTGCGGATCGCCATCCTGGCCCCCGACCTCATCCGCGTGCGCGCCGCCTTCCTCGGCGAGTTGCCGGAACGCGACCACTCCTGGGCCATCGAAAAAACCTCGTGGGACACACCGCGGTGGGATCTCGCCGAGGATGCCGGCGCGCTGCGCATCACCACAGCGGAAGTCGAGGTGGTGCTCTACCGCTCGCCCTTCCGCATCGAGTTCCGCGACGCGAAGAGCCGCCGCCCCATCAATTCCGACCAGCAGCCGATGCGGTTCGATCCGCGGACCGGCGCCGTCGCCGCCGCCAGGAAACTCGGCTTCGACGAGCACTTCTACGGGTTGGGAGAGAAGGCGGCGCGGCTCGATAAACGCCGCGGCGAATTCACCATGTGGAACTCCGATACCTTCGGTTACCAGGAGGGCACGGACCCGGTCTACCAGAGCATCCCGTTCTACATCGGCTGGCAGGGCGGCGCCGCCTACGGCATCTTCTTCGACAACAGCTACCGCACCCACTTCGATTTCGGCGCCTCGTCTCAGGAGTACGCCGTGTTCTCCGCCGAAGGCGGCGAGATGAATTACTACTTCTTCCAGGGGCCCTCGATCCGCAAGATCCTGGCCCGCTACGCGGACCTCACCGGGCACATGCCCCTGCCGCCCATGTGGGCGCTGGGCAATCAGCAGAGCCGCTACAGCTACTACCCGGCTTCGGTCGCCGAGGAGGTCGTGCGCAAGTATCGCACCGACGATCTGCCCCTGGACGTGCTCCACCTGGACATCCACTTCATGAACGGCTTCCGCCCCTTCACCTGGGATACCTCGCGCTTCCCCGACCCGCGGGCGTTCACCGCCGGCCTGCGCTCCCAGGGCGTCAAAGTGGTGACCATCGTGGATCCCGGCATCAAGTACCAGCCGCCCGCCCCCGGCGCGCGGGACGCCGCCGCGCACCCCGAACTCGCGCCGCAGGATCGAAGTTACTATGCGTATAATCAGGGCAAGGCGGGCGATTACTTCCTCAAGCGCAAGGATGGCGGAACTTACATCGCGCGCGTGTGGCCGGGTGATTCGGTCTTCGTGGACTACACACTGGAGGCGGCCGCGCGCTGGTGGGGAGATATGCACCGTGCCTACACCGCCAACGGCGTCGCCGGCATCTGGAACGATATGAACGAGCCTTCCGACTTCAACGATCAGTCCGGTAAGTCGCAGGCGGACGTGATTACTTATGACGGCGGAACTTACTCTTCATACGCTAAGAATCGTAATGTCTTCGCGCTCAACGAAGCCCGCGCCACTTATCAGGGCCTGGAACGCCTCCTACCCAATCAGCGTCCCTACGTGATCACCCGCGCCGGCTACGCCGGCATCCAGCGCTACGCCACCATGTGGGCCGGCGACAACCGCAGCACGTGGGACGCGCTCGCCCTGAGCCTGCCCATGTTCATGACCCTGGGGCTTTCGGGCGAGCCCTTCGTAGGCGCGGACATCGGCGGCTTCATCGGCCGCGCCGATGCCGAACTGCTGGTTCGCTGGTACGAAGTGGGCTTTCTGACGCCCTTCTGCCGCAATCACGCCGATATGGCATCCTACGATCACGAGCCGTGGCGCTACGGCGCCTACTACGAGAACATCATCCGCAAATACCTGAAGCTGCGTTACCGGCTGCTCCCCTACCTGTACACCGCGCTCGAAGAATCCCACCGCACCGGCGTGCCGCTGCTGCGGCCGCTCCTGCTCGATTACCAGGACGATGCCGACACCCTGGCCGTCGATGACGAATTCCTGGCCGGAGGGGATCTGCTCGCTGCCCCGATTCTCAAGCCGAATCTGACGTCCCGGCTGGTCTATCTTCCCGCCGGGGTCTGGTACGACTACTGGACCGGCGCCCGCCACCAGGGAGGCGGCATGATCCAGGTGGATGCGCCGCTCGAAACCGTGCCGCTTTTCGTGCGTGGCGGCGCCATCCTGCCGCTCGGCCCGGAGATGAACTACGTGGGAGAAAAACCGTTCGCCCCCCTGCGCTTCGAGATCTACCCCGATGCCCGCGGCGAGGCGTCCGCGTCCCTGTACGAGGACGACGGCCTCACCGAAGACTACCTGCGGGGCGCGTTCCGGCGGACCGCCCTCACCTACCGGCGCGGCCTAATCTCCGTGAGCGCGCCCGAAGGCGGCTACCGGCCCGCCTCCCGCGATTTCGTGTTCACCGTGCATCCCTCGCCCGCCGGGCGCCAGATCGTGATCGACGGCAAACCGCGGGCCGGCGCCGCCGCGCGGCTTACCGACGACGGCCGCGCCCATCGCATCGAACTGCGGTAAGGCCCGCGCCGGCGCGCGCGTACTTTACAAAAATTAATTTTCGGGGCCTGCCGGCACGCGTCATCCAGGTAGATGATCCGTTTCCTGCGCCATGACATCACGAAACTGCTTCTGCTTGCGGCACTCACCGGCGTCCTTCTCGCCGCCCCCTCCAGCGGCGTAATTGTCGGACTGATCGTCAGCCCCGCCGGCACTCCCGTGTCCAGGCTCCAGGTCGAACTCATCGACACCGCCTCCGGCGCGCATTTCGAGGCCACCACCGACGATCAGGGCTTCTTCGCGTTTTCGCTATTGCCCTCCGGCACGTACCGCCTGGAGCCGGCGAAAGGCCGCTTCCTGCCCGCCGGCGGCGACAGAATGGTCCTGGACCCCGGGGAGAAGCGCTCGTGGCGCCTGCTGTGGGACAACGGCGCCGGCCGTTAGGCGGGTGCGGCGCACGGCCCTTCCGCGAGGTGATCCCGAGGGACTAAAGTTCCCGCGCTACTCCGCCGATGGTTGGGCATGGCTATTGATCGAATCGCCCACCTCGCCGGCGCCACCGCCGCCGATCTGCTCGCCGGACTGCGCAACCAGCCGGATACGTGGCTGTGGACCGGCACCCTTGCCTCTGTGATTTTCCTGGCCGCGTCGTGGTCGGTCTTAAAGCGGGTCAGAGCCATCCTGGCCGGCAAGTGAATTCGGCGTCGTTCCCCAACCGGATCGTTTGGTGATGCGCGTATGGTGCTATGAGGCGTGTCGTCCTTACCTTTGTGCTCTGCCTGAGCGGATTGCTCGCCCAGGACGCTTCCCCCTCGCCGGGGCAGACCCGCTGGCAGCGCGCCGCCGCGCGGCAACAGGAGTTGCTCCGGGGCGTTATGCCCCTCTCGCACGAGCCGCTCGCGCCCGGCCTACTCCACCTTCGGCAGCGCGCGCCGCGGCAGCATCTCCTTACGGTTGGCCGCTTCGTAAACCACCGTCGCGATCACCGCCGACGCCTGCATCAGGTCCGCCGGAACAGCGTGGTCGTACGTGTCCATATCGGAGTGGTGCGTGATAGTGCCGTAATCCAGCGGATCCTGGATGAACTGGAAGCCGGGCAGGCCCACGGCATCGAACGAAAGATGGTCCGTGCCCCCGGTGTTGCGCATCGTAATGGTGGTCACCCCGAGATCGCGGAACGGCGCGAGCCACGATTCGAACACCGGCCGCATGGCGTCGTTCCCCTGTAAATACACCCCCCGGATTTTGCCGCTGCCGTTGTCCAGGTTGAAGTAGCCGGAGAGCTTAGCGTGCTCGGCGGTCACCTTCATGGTCTTCGGATCGGCGAAGTGCTCCTTCACGTAGCCGCGCGAGCCGAACAGCCCTTCCTCTTCCCCGCCCCACAATCCGATGCGCACGGTCCGGTCGAGTGGCAGATGCAGCGTCTTGAGGATCCGCATGACTTCCATCATCACCGCGCTGCCGGCGCCGTTGTCGGTGGCCCCGGTACCGGAGTGCCAGGAATCGAAGTGCGCCCCGATCATGATCACCTCGTCCTTCTTCGCGCCGCCCGGGATCTCGCCGATGACGTTCATCCCGTCCCGGTCGCCGGAGGAAATCTCCGCCTTCAGGTTCAGCCTTACCTGGACCGGCAGCTTCTTTTCCACCGCTCGGGCGATCCGGTCATACTGCTCGGCCGTGACCACGAACGTCGGAGGCGCCATCGTGTCGCCGCTCTTGAAGCTGCCGGCGGCTTCGGCGAAGAGCATGCCTTCGTGGGCCCGCTGATCTTCCAGCAGCACCGCGGCGACGCCCTCTTGCGCCAGAAACCGGGCGCGCCCCGCAACCGCTTCGTCGTAGAGATCGTACAACTGCTCCATCAGCGAGTTCGGCAGGCTCGAAAAGAACCTGCCGGTTTCCGCCGGATCCTGCGGCCACTCCAATTCATCGAGCGTCCGGGCGGCGAGCTTCGCCGCTGGCTCCGGCGCGTTCGCCATCTCAGCCAGTTCCGCCGCTGTGTAACGGCTGAACTGCGACCGCGTCTGCGGCTGCGGCACGCGCGGCGCGCTCAGCAGCACGATCTTGCCGCGCAGTTTCCCCGCCCATTTCGCCTGATACTCCTTCATGGACTCGGCATACTTCTTCGGCCCGTCGCGAAACGATGCGGAAAACGGCGCCAGCACCAGATCTCCGGTGACAGGACCGTTCGTCGATGAGCTCCAGGCCAGCGGTACCGCCGTCATTTCCTGGTAACGCGGCTCCACCAGTTCCACGGAGGATTGCTGCAGCGTCCAACTCCGCCCGCCCGGCGCCCACTTTTCCAGGTGAACGTTCTCCAGGCCGATGCGCTTGAACTCCGACACGGCCCAGCCTGCGGCATCCTGATACCCGCTGGACCACGTCAGGCGCGGTCCGTGGACTTCGGTGATCTGGTACAGGTGGTCCATCACCTTCGAATGATCGAAGGCTTCGGTTTTGATCCGGTCCACGACGCCTAAATCGACCCGCTCCTGAGCCAGGCCGGGCAAAGCGAACAGCAGAAGCAGTGTGAAGGTCCGCATTTTTGAAGTATAGGGCTTTCCGAAATCGGTCCGGCTGCCTGTGCTACCCTCCCCTCATGTCTCACTCCGGATTCGAGCCGCGGCGTGCGGCATTCCGCAGGCTCCACGAAAGCGGCTGTTTTGCGATCCCCAATCCCTGGGACATCGGTTCGGCCCGCTATCTCCGCCACCTGGGATTCCCCGCCCTGGCCACCACCAGTTCCGGCTTCGCCTTCTCCCGCGGACTGCCGGACGCGGACTGGGCCGTACCCCTCGACGCGGCGCTGGCCCACATCGCCGAAATCGTGGCGGCGGTCGATCTGCCCGTCAATGCCGACTTCGAATCGGGCTATGCGCACCAGCCCGAAGCCGTCGCCGGGAATGTCCGCCGCTGCGTCGCGACCGGTGTCGCCGGACTGTCGATCGAGGACGCCACGGGCGACCGGGCCCACCCGCTCTACGACCTGCAACTGGCAGCGGACCGCATCCGTGCCGCCCGCGCCGCCATCGATGCCGCCGCGCCCGGCGTGCTGCTCACCGCCAGGGCCGAGTGCTATCTGGTCGGACACCCTGACCCCTTGAACGAGTCCATCCGCCGCCTGCGCGCCTACGCCGATGCCGGCGCCGACGTGTTGTACGCACCCGGACCCACCACCCCGGCAGACATCCGCGCGATCGTCGCCGCCGCCGCGTCCAAACCGGTGAACGTGCTGATGAGTACCCATACCGGGCTGCGCATGGCCGACCTCGCGGAGTTGGGCGTGCGCCGGGTCAGCCTTGGTTCGGCGCTGGCCCGTGCCGCGTGGACCGGTTTCATCCGGGCGGCGAAGGCAATCGCCGAAGAGGGCAGCTTCGCCGGTCTCGCCGGCTCTGTCCCGTTCCCGGACCTCAACGGCTTTTTCCGGGACGACCTGAAGACGCGGTCGTGAGCGGCCACCGCCGCCGTGCCCCGGCCCGTTAAAAAACGTTCACGGCGCGCCGAAATCCGGAGTCACTCGTCCAATTCCAGGGTTCAATAAGATCATGCGCTATGCTTTCAGGGCTGTGGTGTTTGCGTTCGTGGCTGCTCTTCCGGTCTTCGGGCAGATTTCGGGACGAATCTCGGGTACGGTAGTGGATCCCACAGGCGCCTCGGTGCCCGCGGCGGAGGTCGAGTTGCTCCTCCCCGGCGGCCAAAAGCCGCTGCTCGCTACGAAGACCGCCGATGACGGGCAGTTCAACTTGATCGGGGTGCGTCCGGCGCGGTACGACGTGGTGATCACGGCCAAGGGCTTCGTCAAGACCACGCTGCATGACGTGGCGGTGGATCCGGCGCGCGAAACCAGTATGCCTACGGTCAAGCTCCAAACCGCCGCCGTGACCTTCTCGGTGGACGTGACCTCCGGCGCCGACGCGGTGAGCACCTCAAACTCCGAGGTCACCCAGACTATCACTACGGACCAGGTGAAGAACCTGCCCCTGCTCGATCGCGACGTGCTGGGATTGATCCAGACCCAGCCCGGCGTGGTCTACAACGGCAACTCCAACACCGTGATCAACGGACTGCGCACGTCGTACTCGAACATGACCCTGGACGGCGTCAACATCCAGGACAACTATATCCGCGACAACGCGCTGGATTATTCGCCCAACAAGCCGCACCTCGGGCAGGTCCGCGAGATGACCCTGGTGACCGCCAACCAGAACTCGGCAGGCTTCGGCGGTGCGACGCAGTTCGCCATGTCCTCGCCCTCCGGCACCAACGAGTTTCACGGCGAGGTGCTCTGGTACAACCGCAATAACCAGTTCAGCGCCAACGACTGGTTCAACAACCAGGCCGGCGCGCCGCTGCCGTTCCTCAACCAGAACCAGTTCGGCGGCAACGTGGGCGGGCCCATCCGCAAGGACAAGCTGTTCTTCTACGCCGATTACGAAGGGCTGCGCAACCACTCGCAGACCGGCGTGAACACCACCATCCTGACCGCGGCCGCGCGCCAGGGCATCTTCACTTACCAATCGGGAAGCACCCTGGTGCAGAAGAATCTGCTTGCCCTGCGCAACACCCAGATCGATAGCGTGATGGCGGGCATCCTGGCGCAGGTGCCCGACGCCAGCCACATTAACAACACCGAAACCGGCGACGGGCGCAACACCGCCGGCTACCGCTTCAACCAGCGCAATAACGAGACCCAGGACAACGTCAACTGGCACCTCGACTACAACATCAGCGTCAAAAACGCGCTCAGCGGCACCTACGCCTGGAACCGGCAGAATACCGACCGCCCGGACGCGGAGAACGATTACTCGCTGATTCCCAAAGCGACCAATCCCAACCACGCGCACTTTCTGGCGCTGTCCTGGCGGACCACGCCAACCGCCAGCCTGACTAACGAACTGCACGGCGGCTTCAACCGGACGGCGGGCGACTTCCTCACCTCGCAGCAGTTCGGCGGCGGCATCGTCACCGGCACCATCTTCAGCGACCCGGTGAACGAGTTCCAGCCGCAGGGGCGCACCACCAACACCTACAACTTCGCCGACGATGCGGCGTGGCAGAAGGGCCGCCACTTTTTCCAATTCGGATTCCAGGGGCAGCAGGTTCGCGTGGATTCCTACGACGCCGCCGGCGTGGTCCCGACCTTCACTCTGGGGATGGGCGCCGGACAGCCCGCGCTCTCGCGCCGCGACCTCCCCGGCATCTCCAGCACGGACCTGGACACCGCCAACTCCCTGCTGGCCACGCTCGGCGGCTACATCGACAGCTACAGCCAGACGTTCAACGTGGCCAGCCGCACATCGGGCTTCGTCGGCGGACAGCGCTACGAGCGGAACTTCATTCTCAACGAGTACGCGTTCTACTTCCAGGACAAGTGGAAGTTGCTGCCCCGCCTGACCCTGACGCTGGGGCTGCGCTGGCAACTTCCGGGCGTCGCCGATGAGACAGACGGACTCGAAGTCGCGCCCGTGGTGCAGGGCAGCGCGGTACAGACGCTGCTGAGCAACGCCACTATCGACTTCACCGGCGGCTCCACCGGACGCCGCTGGTACCGGCGCGACTTCAAGGAGTTCGCTCCCAACTTCGGCTTCGCCTGGGACGTGTTCGGCAACGGGCGCACCGCGGTGCGCGGCGGCTACTCCATCAATTGGGTGAACGACCAGGCCATCCTGGCGCCCGAAACCATGCTGGAGACGAATTACGGGCTGCAGCAGGCGGTGGGCGATGTGGGGCTGAACAACCGCGTGGCCACCGGGCTGCCAGTGATCACCGCGCCGGTGTTCCAGGTGCCGCGCACCATCCAGGACAACTACAACCTCGATCCCTTCAACGCCACCGGCATGATCGACCCCAACCTGCGGCGCCCCTACGTGCAGCAGTACACGTTCGGCATCCAGCAACAGGTGGGGAACACGGTGTTCGAGGCGCGCTACGTGGGCAACCACATGGTGGGCGGCTTCCGTGCCTTCGATTTCAACCAGGTGGTGCTGCGGCAGAACGGCTTCCTGGCCGATTTTCTCCGCGCGCGCAACAACGGCTTTCTGGCGCAGGAGCAGAGCGGCACCTTCAACCCCGCGTATAATTCAAGCATCCCCGGCAGCCAGCAGCTCACCGTGTTCCCGAAGCTCCTCCGCGGCGGATCGTTCAGCGACGCCAACGTGACCGGCTACCTGCAAACCGGCGAACCCGGCGCCCTGGCGTATTACTACGCCACCAACGGTTTAAACGGTTCGGTCAATTTCTTCCAGAACCCGTACACCTTGGGCGCGGACATGCTGACCAACTATTCCAGCTCCAGCTACAACGCGCTGCAGTTGCAGGCACGCCGCCGCCTGACCCAGGGCCTCAGTCTCGACGTAAACTATACCTTCTCCAAGGTGCTGAGCGATTCCGACGGCGATGTGCAGAGCCGCATCGAGCACTTCCTGGACATCAACAACCCCGGGATCGAGCGGGCGCGCGCCAACTTCGACCTGACCCACATGTTCAAGGCGAACGTGGCTTACGACCTGCCCTTCGGCAAAGGGAAGCGCCTGCACCACCACCTGCTCGACCCCGTAATCGGCGGGTGGAACCTGGCCTCCAGCATGGTGTGGCAGAGCGGAGCGCCGTTCTCCATCCTCTCCGGGCGCGGCACCAACAATCGCGTCTCGCG
>JAFDVU010000231.1 GCA_018268835.1 Acidobacteriota bacterium
GAAGTGGCGCGATTGGAGTTGGAACTGCCCGGCGTGCGGGTTGCGCCGGTCGAGAACCTTCTCGGTCGGGTTCGCTCGGCGATGGACGGGGATAGCGCCCTGCTGGCCGTCAAGACCGGCAAGTCCGCCTCCTGGCTGTGGGCGGTCGATCGGGAGGGGCTGACGGTTCACCGCCTGCCGGCTCGCTGCGCGATCGAGGCACTGGCAAAGAAGGTGTCGGAGGGAGTGCGCCGCGGCAGCCCTGATGCGGATGCGGACTCGGCCGCCTTGTACCGCTCCCTGTTCGGGACCCTCGGCGAAGGCATCCGCCGCAGGACCCACTGGCTGATCGCGCTCGACAGCGGACTTTTCGAAACGCCCCTGCCCGCGCTGCGCGATGACGGCCGGTTTCTGGTGGAGCGCCATGTGATTCAGACGATTTCGAGCGCTTCCGGGTGGCTGGAGTCCGGGCAGCGCAGGCGGCCGGCCCCGTCGTCGCTGTTCCTGGGGGTGGGGGATGCGATTTACAATACCGCCGATGCCCGGCTGGACCGAAATGCCGCGCCCGGACCCGGCGCCCTGCTCCTACCCCGGCTGGTCGGCAGCGGTCAGGAGGTCGAAGCGTGCGCCCGGCTTTGGCCCGGGGACCACGTTCTGCTGGAAGGCGCGGCGGCGTCGCGCGAGAACCTGCTAAAGGAACTCGCGCGCGGCCCGGCGGTGGTGCATCTGGCCACCCACGTTCTGGAATCGGGCGGGGGCAATCCGCAGGGGCTGATCGCGCTCAGTCTCACGCCGCGGCGTGAGTCGGAACTGCTGCCGCCCCAGGAAATCGCAGCCTGGCATACTGACGCGGAACTGATCGTACTGAGCGGCTGCCACTCCGTCGGCGCCCAAGCGCTTGCCGGCACCGGACTGCTGGGGCTGACCCGCGCCTGGCTGGCCGCCGGTGCGCGGACCGTGATCGCCTCAATCTGGGCCACGCCGGACGAAAGCGGGGCGATCTTCCACGCCCTCTACCGCAACCTGGGAGAAGGCGGCGTCACACCTTCGGCCGCGCTGCGCGCGGCACAACTCGAAATGATCCATTCCTCGGACTGGCGGGCGCGGCCCCGCTACTGGGCTGCGTACATCGCGGTGGGCGAGCAGTGACTCCCGATTCGGTTCCGGAGGCGACTGGGGGCGACACCCGGGAGCAGCCCTGGGCGCGGGTGGTGGAACGGATCCGCCAGGGCGATCCGGCCGGCATGGAGGAACTGTACGCCGTCTTCGTGAAGGGCGTGCGCTACTTCCTGTGGCGGCAACTCGGCACCCACGACCTGGAGGATAAGGTCCACGACGTCTTCCTGATCGTGGCCCAGGCCATACAGCGCGGCGACCTGCGCGAACCGGAGCGCCTCATGGGATATGTCCGTACGGTGCTGCGACGCCAGGTGGCGGCCTACATCGAAGACGCGGTGCACGCCCGGCGCAGGGAGGTGGAGATCGAGCCCGGCTTGAACCTGCGGGACCGCGAGGTTTCCCCGGAACGCCAGGTGGTGGATCGCCAAACGCACGAACTGGCGCTACGCCTCCTGCAAAGCATCCCGCAACGCGACCGGGAAGTGTTGGTGCGCTTCTACCTGGAAGAGCAGCCACCGCAACAGATCTGCCGGGAGATGAACCTCACCGAGACCCAGTTCCGCCTGATCAAATCGCGGGCCAAGGCGCGCTACGGGGAATTGGGGAAGCGGCGATTCGCGCATCGCAGAGGGGTTCCGGGCGGAGCCGGCGGTGCGCCGGGATCTTAAGATGCCCTAATCTGCCGAAAATATTGCCTGACACTGGCCTCTAGTTTCTCCGCCTTTGTGCCGATGGGTTATCCATGAAGGGCGCGCGGCTCCGTAAGGGGCCCGCGATCCTGACATGATCTGCAACCACAAGCGGGCGGCCCGGATCCATCTGATCTTCGCTTCGACGAACGTGCCTGCGTTCGCGAATCCCATCCTGACCGATTCCACAGAAGTCTCCTTTTCCCCCGCCAGTTCCCTTCCTCTCATGCAGACGGAAACGGAACTGCCCGCTTCGCAGACCATTCAGTCCCACCAGGACAGTGAAGTTTTCAGCCGCATCTGCCGATAGCAGGTGCATGAAGACGCGCAACGTGAAGACTGCGGCACTGGCCGTGGCGGGATTTTGCCTCGGCATCTCGGGTTACGCCCAAACCACCGGGCCGACCGCAAGCCCGGGGTCTTTGAGTTTTTCCTACCAGGTGAACGCCACAATCCCGTCGCCGGTAAAGGTGACGGTGTCGCTGCCGGCGGCATCGAGTTCCCTCCCGCTCTCGGTCACCAGCGTGAGTTCGTCCCCGCAGGGCTGGCTGACGGTAACGCCCGACAGCGGACACGCCCCGCTGGCGCTGACCGTCACCGTGAATCCCACGGGGCTGGCGCCGGGAAGCTACACCGGCGCGATCACGATCGACACGACGCCAGGCTCGAAACAGCCGGCGACCGTGCCGGTGACGCTGCTGATCACCAATCCGCCCTCCACGATGGTGCTTTCGCCGTCTTCGTCCACAACCAACTACTCGCCGCCGCCTTCGGGTTCCGCGACGCCGACGCTGACGTTCCTCTACACCACGGGAACCTCCGCCGCCAGCCCGACCAGCTCGGAATTGGACGTGTCCTCGACGGGCGATATCATCCCGTTCAACGTGACCGTGGGAAGCGGTAAGGGCACGTCGGCGGCGTCCTGGATCCGGGTGTCCAGTTCGTCAACACAGTTGCCTTCGCTGGCAACCAGCGGGTCGGCGTTCCCCGGTTCCTCCTCGCCCGTCTATGTGACCCTGGATATGGCCACAGTCGCGACCCTGGATCCGGGCAGTTATGCCGGGCAGATCACGATTGCCGCGGTGAATGCCGCGAACGGTTCCTGGACCGTGGCGGTGAGCCTGATTGTTACCGCCGGACCGCCGGTACTGAAGACGATGCCCGGGGCCACATCGCCGATCTACCCGTCTCAGATGAGCGCAAGTCCGCTCATCGACGCGGTGATCACGATCAACGGGGACAACTTCTTCTCCACCTCGGTGGTGACCATGCAGTTGGGCGCAAGTCAGGCGGTCACCCTGCCTTCGACTCTGCTCAGCCGAAAGGTACTGCAGGCGACCATCAAGAAAGACTATCTGACGCCGCCGATCACGCCGGCGGTATATCCGGCCACGTGGGTCATCGCGGTGACCAATCCGGCGCCGCCCAACAATCCGGCACAGGCGCCGGCCACAGCCACCCTGACGATCACCGATCCGTCGCTGCCGTCCATCACTGGAGTGGTGAACGCGGCCAGCTATCTTGCTACCTCGGTCTGGACCGGCACCGGGACCAATCCGGTCGCGGCGCCGAACCCGCTACGCTCCGTGTCCCCGCGTGAGATCGTCTCCATCTTCGGCCAGAACCTGGGCCCGTCCACAGTGAGCACCGCCACGCCGACCGCGACGCCGCCGAGCACAACCCTTGTGTATCCCACCTCGTGGAACGGCGTCCAGGTGGCGTTCACCTGGGTGGATCCGGTCACTTCCACCGCGACTACCGTCCTGGCGCCGATCATCATGACCTCGTTGAACCAGATTAATGTGGCGGTCCCGAAGGAAATCGGATCCCTGGTCGGCACGGCGAACCCGGTGGCGACGATTCAGGTCACCAACGGGGCGGCGCCTCCGGCGGGCTCCACGGTCACGGTGGTTGCCGAAGATCCCGGCATCTTCACGTTCGCGGGTCTGGGGCAAGGTCCGGGCGCCATACTCAACTACGACAGCTCCGGCGTTCCCACCATCAATTCCACCAAGAACGCCGCCGGCCGGGGCTCCGCGATCGCGATCTTCGTAACCGGGATGGGAGAGTTGAGCGACCCCACTTGGGCCAACGGAGCCGTGCTTCCCAGCACGGGAGGAGCGGTCAAACTCGCCGACGGAACCTGCCGCGTGGATATCGACGGGCAGCCGGCCGTGGTTACCTACGCCGGGTCGTCGCCGGGTGCCGTCGCCGGCCTCGTACAGGTGAATGCCATCGTACCGCCGACCGCACGCACCGGACAGGCAATCGTCATCACGGTTTCCATTGGCGCGACCGCGTCCGCGCGACGTTCGCAGCCGGGAGTGACGTTCGCGGTGAACTGAGCGGCGATGCACACGCTTACTGCGTGCGCTTTTTATCGGCCATCTTCTTTTCGAGGGCCCGCATCAGGCGGCCCTCTACCTCCGCCGGGATGGGGTAAGGGTCCATCCCTTTATAGATCCGGATGGTCCTGCGTGTGGTGTCGGCGATCACCCAGCAATTGGGACACTCGCTGATGTGACGTTCCAGCTTGGAGCGCAGTTCGGCGTCGACGTTCTCGTCCAGGTACTCGCTCAGTTCGTGGAGAAAGTCCTTACATGTAAGCAAAGGCGTCGTCTCCTTTGCGCTTGAAGAAGCGGGTCAGTTTCTCACGCAGTTGCAGTCTGGCGCGTAGCAGGCGGCTCTTCACCGCCGGAATCGAAAGCCCGAGCGCTTCGGCGGTCTCTTCCGTGGACAGTTCTTCGACGTCGCGCAGCACAAATACCGACCTGTAAAGCGGTTCCAGGCTCTGAATCGCGGTATCCAGGATTCCGTTCAGCTCGTCCCGCGAAAACCGCTCCTCCGGATCTTCGTCCCAGGTGGCGACTTCACGCGTCACGGTATCTTCGCCGGTGTCGATGGTCTCATCGAGCGAGACGGACTTATCGGTCTTTCGCCGGCGCAGCTTCATCAGCGCCTGATTGACGGCGATGCGCACCACCCAGGTGTAGAACTTGGAATCGCCCTTGAACTGATCCAGGTGCTCGTAGGCCTTGAGAAACGTCTCCTGGAGCACATCTTCGGCGTCCTCGCGATTCTGCGTCACATGCTGCGCGAGGCGGAAGATTTTGCCTTCGTACCGGCGCACCAGCTCGTTAAACGCATCTGCGTCGCCGTCGCGCGCCTGCGCTACCAGTTGGGATTCATCGATTCCGGCCAGGCTGGATACTGCCATGAAGACCTTTGTCCTTCCATCATACCCCGTGCGCGAGGGTCCGCCGCCTGCCCGTTCGGGCAGGTCCGCGCCACCTCGAAAACAAGCGTGTTACGCTAAAAATTCCCCTTATGAGCAACATCGAGATTACTCTGCCCGACGGGAGCAAACAATCCGTCGCGGCGGAGACCCGCCCAATCGACATCGCCCGTTCGATCAGCCCCCGCCTGGCCGACGCCGCCATCGTGGCCAAGGTCAACGGGGAACTGTTCGACCTCACCCGCCCCATCGGGAAAGACGCCTCGCTGCAGATTCTGACCGCCAAGGATCCGGAATCGCTCTACGTCTACCGCCACTCGACGGCACACCTGCTGGCCGCCGCTGTCCTGGAACTCTACCCGGAAACCAAGCTGGGGATCGGTCCGCCCATCGACAACGGCTTCTACTACGACTTCGACCGGCCTACCCCCTTCACTCCCGAAGATCTCGAGAAGATCGAGAAAAAAATGTGGGAGATCCAGGCGCGCAGCCTGCCCTATGAACGCGTCCTGACTCAAAAGGACGAAGGCCTCAAGAAATATTCCGAAGCCTGGATGAAGTGCGAGTTGATCACCGAACGCGCCGACCAGGTCTTTTCCGAGTACACGCTGGGCCCCTATTTCATCGATTTCTGCCGCGGGCCGCACCTGCCCGACACCTCGAAGATCAAGGCGTTCAAGTTGCTCTCTATCGCCGGCGCCTACTGGAAGGGCGACGAGCACAACAAGCAGTTGCAGCGCATCTACGGCACCGCCTGGTTCACCCAGAAGGAACTGGAAGCCTACCTCAAGCAGGTGGAGGAGGCCAAGAAGCGCGACCACCGCAAACTCGGCAAGGAACTGGACCTGTTCAGCATTCAGGAACTGGCCGGCCCTGGCCTGATCTTCTTCCATCCCAAGGGCGGAATCCTCCGCAAACAACTGGAAGACTGGATGCGCGACCAGTACATCCGGCGCGGCTACTCGCTGGTCTATACCCCGCACGTGGCGCGGCTCGACCTGTGGAAGACCTCCGGGCACGCGAACTTCTACGCGGAGAACATGTTCAAGCCGATGGAGGTGGAGGGCGCAGAGTATCAGCTCAAGCCGATGAACTGCCCGTTCCACATCCTGATCTACGCCGACAGGCAGCGCAGCTACCGCGACCTGCCGGTGCGGCTCGGCGAACTCGGCACGGTCTACCGCTACGAACGGTCTGGCGTGCTCAACGGACTGTTCCGCGTGCGCGGTTTCACGCAGGACGACGCGCACATCTTCTGCACGCAGGACCAGATCGAAGGCGAGGTGGTGGACTGCCTGCAGTTCGCCATCGACACCCTGCACACCTTCGGGTTTACCGAGTACGAAGCCGAACTTTCCACCTGGGACGGCGGCGCCAGCAGCAAGTACGCCGGATCGGCCGACCAGTGGCAACTCGCCGAGAACGCGCTCCAGCGCGCAACCGAAAAGCTCAGCATGAAGGTCAAGGTCTCGCCCGACGAGGCGGCGTTCTACGGGCCGAAGATCGACGTGAAACTGGTGGACGCCATCGGCCGCAAATGGCAGCTTTCCACCGTGCAGTTCGATTTCAACCTGCCGGCGCGCTTCGGCCTGGAGTACATCGCCGAGGACGGCAAGGCGCACCAGCCGCTGATGGTACACCGCGCTCTGTACGGCTCCATCGAGCGCTTCTTCGGCATCCTGATCGAGCACTATGCCGGGGCGTTCCCGGTATGGCTCGCGCCGGTGCAGGCCATCGTACTGCCTATCACGGACCGTCACACCGGGTACGCCAAGAGCGTCCAGCAGCAGCTTGACGCGGCCGGCGTGCGCGCCACCGTGGACGAGCGCAGCGAAAAGGTGAACCTGAAAATCCGCGACGCCCAACTGCAGAAGATCCCGTACATGCTGGTGGTGGGGGATCGCGAACAGGAGAACCGCCAGGTGGCGGTGCGCAACCGCAAGCACGGCGACCAGGGCGCGAAGCCGGTCGAGGATTTCATTCGCGATGTCCGTGCCCTGATCGATTCCAAAGCCGTCACGGAGTAAGATGCACGCCACCGCCGCGGGGACCGCTCGCTACCAGAGCCGCTTCCCGCGGCTGCGCGAAAACGCCTTCTTCCGCGATGCGCAGGGTCTGTGCGTTTCTTCGCTGGGGATCGGCACCTACCTCGGCAAAGCGGACGACAGCACCGACGGCGCCTACACCGGCGCCCTCCTCGCCGCCGCGGAGCACGGCATCAACTGCTTCGACACGGCGATCAACTACCGCCTCCAGCGCTCGGAACGGGCCATGGGCGCGGCCCTGCGGCAACTCGCGCGCGACGAGATCGTGGTCGCGACCAAGGCCGGATTTCTCACGCCCGGTGCGGTGCCCTCTTCCCTGCGGCCCGAAGACGTCGCCGGCGGGATGCACTCGATGGCGCCGGATTTCCTCGCCGACCAGGTGGAGCGCAGCCTCGCCAACCTGGGCGTGGACACTCTCGACGTCTTCTACCTGCACAACCCGGAGACACAGTTGGGCTTTCTCACTCCGGCCGAGTTCGACACGCGCATCGCCCGCGCCTTCGATCGCCTCGAACAACTCGCCGCCCAGGGTAAGATCCGCTGGTACGGCACCGCCACCTGGGACGGCTATCGCAAACACGGCGCGCTCAGCCTGCCGCGGATGGCCGGGATCGCGGAACGCGTGGGCGGCGCGCAGCATCGCTTCCGCTTCGTGCAACTGCCCTTCAACCTGGCGATGGTCGAGGCCTACGTCGATCGCCCGGAGAACGTGCTGGAGTGCGCCGCGCGGCTGGGCATCACGGTGGTCGCAAGCGCAAGCCTGCTGCAAGGGCGCGTCATCGGGCAGATGCCGGACACGGTGGCAGCCCTGCTGCCCGGACTCGGAACCCCGGCACAGCGAGCGATTCAGTTCGCCCGCTCCACCCCGGGGATCACGGTGGCGCTGGCGGGCATGAGCCGGCGCGAGCATGTGCTGGAGAACCTGGGCGTGTCCCGCGTCGCACCGGTGCCGCGCGCGCAGTATCAGCGGCTCTACCAGTGATGCGGACGATCGAAGCCGGCACGGATCTCGCGGCGCTGGATGCCGCGATCGAGGCCCTGCCCAACTCCCCCGCGGTGTTCCTGCTGTGGCCGAAGGAAGGTGAGCCGTACCTTTCGAAGACCGCCGTGCTGCGGCGCCGCCTGCTGCGCCTGCTCAGGGAGCGGGAGCGGCCTTCGCGCCTGCTCAACCTGCGGCACACCGTGGCGCGCATCGAGTACCGGCTCACCGGTTCGGCGCTGGAGAGCGCGGTAGTCTTCTACCAGCAGGCGCGCCGCCACTTCCCGGGAACCTATACCGAATTGATGAAGCTGCGCATGCCGCCCTGGGTGCGGATCGTGCTCCACAACGAGTTCCCGCGCAGCCAGCTGACAACCGCCCTCTCGCGCGCCGGCTTGAATTTCGGGCCGTTCCGCTCGCGCGCCTCGGCCGAGCGCTTCGAGTCCCAGTTCCTGGACCTGTTTCAAATGCGCCGCTGCCAGGAGGACCTCGCGCCCTCGCCGGAGCACCCGGGCTGCATCTACGGGGAGATGGCGATGTGCCTGCGGCCGTGCCAGCAGGTCGTGGGCGCCGCCGAATACGGCCACGAGGTCGCGCGCGTGGTCGAGTTCCTGCACAGCGGCGGACGCTCCCTGCTGGAATCGATCGCGCACTCGCGCGACCGTCTGAGCGAAGAGATGATGTTCGAGGATGCCGCGCGCCAGCACAAGCGCTACGAAAAGGTGCAGGAGGTCCTGCGTCTGCGCGACGAACTGGTGCGCGACGTGGACGCGCTGGACGGCGTCGCGGTCACACGCTCCACCGCTGCGGACTCAGTGGAGTTGTGGTTCCTGCGCGGCGGCTGGTGGTGCGCCCCCGAGCGCTTCGGCTTCGAACTGGTGAACGGCCGTCCTGTCTCCCTGGACCGCAAACTGCGCGAAGTGCTGGCGCGCGTGTCTCCGCTCAAGATCTCGCCGCGCGAGCGGCAGGAGTATCTGGCGCTGTTCTCACGCTGGTATTACTCCACCTGGCGCGACGGCGAGTGGCTGCCGTTTGAGAGTTACAGCGACGTTCCGTACAGGAAACTGGTCAACGCCATTTCCCGCGTGGCCAGGCACGAGCCGGATCTATGATCGATCCGCAACGCGGCGGAGGCGCGCGGACATTGTACAATCGCGTTGGGGAGAGCACGTGAGCCAAAGACACATGATCTCCATCTGGATCTTCATCGGGAGCCTGCTGATCGTCTACGGGTTCCTGATCATGGGTCAGGGAATCTGGGAACTGTTCGTTCCGCCGTCCCGCCCGGTGGTCCTTGGAGAACTGCGCGCGCCCCTTTGGTGGGGCTCGCTGTTGCTGATTGTAGGCGCCGTCTTCATCGGCAGGAATTCGCGCTGGTAGCTACGCGTCGATGTGGTTGCGGAAGTAGTGGTCGAGCGCCAGGCGGTTTTTCGCGCTGAGCTCGTCGCTCATCTGCTTCTTTTCGTCCGCCGGCATGGGCTTGAACGCCTTGGCCGC
>JAFDVU010000232.1 GCA_018268835.1 Acidobacteriota bacterium
AATTTCTCCAAAGGAGATACTCTGTTTGGCCGCTATTCGCTACAGCGTGAAAGAGGATTCACGCCGGCTTTCCTCCCCGGCTTCGGGTTGTTCAACGACAACCTGGTCCAACACCTGACGGTTTCTTACACCCACATCTTCTCGCCGACGATGATCAATACTGTCTCGTTCGGCATGTCGCGGCTATCCATGCACGAGTACTCGGAGAACAACTTAACGCACGACTATGTTTCCGAGCTCGGGATTCAAGGCGTCTCCTGGGGCGGCAAGGGCTCATGGGGTATGCCGTATTTCAACGTGCAGGGCTACAGCCCCATCGGGGACTCGTTCAACGCGACGCCTGTCCAGGACTGGGATACATTCCTCCACCTGCAAGATACCTGGAACCGGCAGGCCGGGCGTCATTCGCTAAAGTTAGGCGGCGGCTATCTGCCCTTCTTCTGGCCGATGTGGGGCTTTTTCCAGACTCGCGGATATTACCAGTTCACCAATGGCTTCACGACACGAACTGCCAGCAACGACGGGACCGGCTCAGGCTTGGCCAGCTTTCTCCTGGGAGACCCCGTGGTCAAGCAGCGCCAGGCGGGCGTTCCCTCGATGAACCTCCGTCAGTGGTACGGAAATGCATTCGTCGATGACACGTGGCAGGTGACTAAAACGACGACGGTCGACTTGGGGTTGCGGTACGAATACATGAGTGCGCTGATCGACCTCGAAGAGCCGGGCGCGAACCTGCTCTTCAGAAACGATCAGCTGTATGCGTTCGTAGGAGGGCAGGCCGGAACGCCACGAGGCCTGTGGTACCCCAACCACGCCAACTTCGCGCCGCGCATCGGCGTCGCCCAGCAGGTTCGCCGGCTGGGCATCGTGGTGCGTGCGGGGTTCGGGATGTTCTATACGCCGGTGGACATGAACACGTGGTGCAACCAGCGCCACAATCCTCCCTATGTCTTTGCCGAAACCCGCCAGAGCGACAATTACACCCCGAGCCTCTTCGGGTTCGATTTCGCTCCGCCGGTGCTGGGGCAGACTGTGGTGTCCTTCAATTCCCTCGACCCGCACTCGGCCGCTCAGTACGTCAATCAGTGGAGCTTGACTGTGGAGAAAGCGCTGCCGGGCCGCATCGTAGTGGAGGCGGCGTATCTCGGCGCGCGCGGCTACCACCTGCAACGTTCGCACCTGATCAACAATGCGCCTCCCGGGCCGGGCCCCATCCAGCCGCGGCGGCCCTATCAGACCGTCACATTCCTTCCGGGCACCTCTTTCGCGGGCGACAATCCGGAGAACTTCGCAATTCAGAACGCCTCGACTCCCGTGTCGGCGATCAACTACCTGGAAAACACTGCCAATAGCTGGTATGAGGCAGGGTGGGTCGATGCACGGAGGGAGTTTCGCGGCGGCCTGACGTTTCTTACGAGTTACACGTGGTCGAAGGGCCTGACGGACGCGCCGGATTTTCGGTCGGCGATGATGCAGGCGTCGGTCCCGCAAAACAACTCGGACCTCGCCGCCGAGAAGGGGCTGAACGGCATGGACGTCGCTCACCGGTTTGTGGCCAGTGTGGTCTTCAATGTGCCCGGGTGGGGAGGGCGCGGCCTGCTGCACCGGCTGACATCAGGCTGGACTCTAGGGAGTATCTTCACAGCCCAGTCCGGTATGCCTTTTACCATCCAGGTTTTCGGCGATACGGCGAATGCGGGAACGCTGCTGGGGCAAAACCCGATTCGCGCTAATGTCACCGGCCAACCCGCATTTCCGTCCGGGACGCGTACCACGGCGCAATGGTTCAATCCAGCGGCTTTTTCCGCGCCCGCTCCGTATACCTTTGGCGACGCCGGCGTCAATACCCTTTTCGGGCCCGGCTTGGTAAATCTCGACCAATCCCTTCAGCGCCAGTTTTCGATCACCGAGCGGCACAACTTCATCCTCCGGGTAGATGCGTTCAACGCCTCGAATCACAGCAACTGGGGATATCCCAACAACTTCGTCAATACTCCCCAGTTTGGTTCCATAACGATGGCTGAAGGCACCGGCCGCGAACTTCAGATCAGCGCCCGGGTCAGCTTTTAGCGATAGCACCCGCGCTGGCCAAACCATTGTGGCCGATATTCGTCAGCTTACCGGAAACCGTCCCGAGGTCCAGTTGACGGTTTGTCGCCGACGCTGATCTTGACCGGCGGCCGTTCCCAGCGCTGTGTCAGATGGCGAGACGGGCGTGATACGTCAAGTGGCCGTGACTTCACGCCGCAAGTCGACTTATGGGGAGTAATCCGGAACGCGCAGACATCACGCCGACTCGGCGAAGGCTCTACCCCGACCAGTCTTCATTCCCACAAAACCAAAAGATCAACTGAATAGCCTAGCGAAATGTACCATCAGTACGCCGCGATGCCGTGGAGTCAACTCTTTGGGGTGTAACCTCTGTGTTGGTTCAGCCTGAAATGGAGAGATCGCGCTCTCCGCTAGTGAGCATTCCGCCCTTCGGGCGGGGATTTTCAAGGCATGAGGGTCTACCGATCCGATGTGGTTTCTTTGAGGAGCGCAGAAGCGAACCCGCCGCGCTCCGTTCATCGTCTCGATGAGCCCGCCGGACTATCCCTCAGCATGGTTGCGTCCTCGCAGTGCCGCTTCCGTTTCGCCCGGCAAGATTATTCTAGCGCCGCCGCCAGTCCGGCCAACTTCCGAGTAGCCCGTCATCCGGGAGGAAGCCGAACGGAGCATTGTCCCGCACCTGCTAACCGTCTTCAAGCTGGATTCGGCTCCACTTATCTTATACTGAATTCAGGGCCTCTTAATCCCGGTATCCTGTAGTGCTTGGGGAGCCAGCATGTCGGTCGAACCATTCCTGAATGCCTCGTGCCGGATCAGCCAGCTTCTATCCCGCCGGAGCATGCTTCGGGCGGCGCTTGCGCCGCTGCTTGTCCCCCGGGCGCATGGCGGCGAAGCCGCCCCTCCACCCGGCGCCGCCTCCGTTCTGCTGCCGCTCGAAGGCGTCGACCCAGGCCCGCACTGTCTTTCCATCAGTCCGGACGGGAAGACCGGCTACGTTCCGTTCGGAAGCACGGACGTGGTGCTCGTGGTGGACCTCGAGCGCGGGGAGATCCGCTCCGCGATCGACATGTCGGAAGCAGGCGTGATGCTGGCGTCCCACCAATCGGTGCTGTCGGCGGACGGCAAACTGCTGTTCGTCGTCAACCACGGAACCGCCAACGTGACGGTCATCGACACCGAGCAGCAGCGGGTGCGGCAGGTCCTGCCCTTGAATGCTTATTATGGCGACTGTCTCAAGGCGTCCCCGCAGGGCAAGGTCTACATCGGCGTCTCCAGCGGGCTGGCCATCGTCGACTGCAAGGACCTGAGCTATAGAATCCTGCCGTTGAACGGGCCCGTGCCCACCTCCATCGCGCTTTCGCCCACCCGCGCCAACCTCCTCTACTGCGTCGGCTATCCGGGCCAGCAGTGTGTTCTGAGCGCCATAAACCTGGACGACGGAGCGGTGGAGAAGCAGGCGACGCTTCCCAGGGAAGCCGGCGACATGAACGGCAACATCCACGCTTTACACGTGGATCCGTCGGGCGCCGTCGCCTATCTCGGATGGAACGCGCCGGTCGACAGCGGAGGTTTCGGAAATCTCACGGCGTTCGATCTAGCCGCCTTCCGGCACATCGTTACCACCTCCATTCCGGACGGCGTGTCCGATCTCGCCGTCCATCCGGAGACGGGCAAGGTATATGCGGTGGGTTCGTGGGAAGACGGGAACGAAGGGCGCGTGCAGGACCAGTTGTATCTCGTGGAATGGGATCCCGCCGTGCGTGCGATCTCGCGCCGCCTGCCGATGAAGCCCGCCAAAGTTCTCACCACCGTTCGCTTCGATCCCGTGAACCCGCGCTTCGTCTACATAGTGGACGACGGCATGTCGAACCTGTTGCGCAAGGTGGACGTGCTTACCGGCGCGGAGGTCATGAGGGTGCTGTTCTTTCCCGGGAGACGAAGACCCAACGCCATCACCTCGGCCGGGTCCAGGGCCTACATCGCCTGCCAGCAGTCCCCCGCGATTCAGGTTTTGGACCTGAATTCCGGCAAGCTGGTCGGGTCCCTGACGCCGCCGGGAAGGTCCGGCGCCGGGGGCTGCCAGTACTACGATGGGAAGCTGTATTTGCTGGGCGGCGCCGGAATCGAAGTGATCGATCCCAACACCGGAGTATCGCTTCTCCGCCGCCAGCTTCCGGACGGGCTGTCGTGGCCGCCCAGGGTGACGTTCTTCCGCGACCGCATCGCCGCAACCGCCAACCTTCCCGGCAAGAATCCCGACCGGGTCCTGGTGGTGGACGCTCGCACGCTCGATTTCGTGGCTTCCTTCCCGCTGGAGACCGCCCTCGTGAACGGCGGCGGCGTGAAGGCGTCGCCCGACGGCTCCAAACTCTACGTTCAATTCGGAACCCCGGACTGGGCCGTCATCCAGGTCCTGGATTCGTCCACTTTGCGGGTGCTCAACCGGATCGAGATTCCCGCGGCCCCGTTCACGGGAGGCGCCGGAGGCAATCGAGCGGGTTTCGACGAGCAGAACCGAATCGCCTATCTGGACGGGTTCTGCTCCATCTACAAGGTCCACCTCGACACCAACCAGTTCCTCGGCATGATCAACAACTACGACCTGTACAAGGAGATGGGCCGGGCGCGCAGTTGGGCCACCAGCGCCATGGCTGGCATCGACTTCAACGCGGCCAAAGACAAGCTCCTGGTCACGTCGTGGGACGGGCACAGCGTCTTCTTCTACGACCTGCGAACTCAGAGGTGGATTCCTCGCGTGACCAGGGTGGGCATCAATCCGGCAGGTACGGCCGTTTCTCCCGATGGGAAATACCTCTACACGGTCAATTACCTCTCCGACACCATCGCGCGCGTGGACACGGAGTCCGGCGCGCTGCTGGAACTCACGCCGCTCGGCGGACCCGTGGCGGGGGTCGGCACATCGAACCTGCTCCACGGCGCCATCTTTCAAACGACCCCGGTGATTCCGGGCGCGGTCATGGCGTTCAAGGAGCGCGGCGTGCCGGGCGAGATCGGCCCTCCGATCCTGACCTCGCTCCGCCTCGACGCCGCCGGACGCGTGGCCACGGAAACGGGCAGCACGCAGGTGCTGTTCGACGGCGTGCCCGCGCCGATGCTGTATGCCTACGCCTCGCAGGTCGGCTTCGTCGTGCCCTTCAGCGTCGCCGGGAAGAAGAAGGTGACGGTGCAGCTCGTCCGCAACGGGGAGGGGATGGTTCCCTTCGACCAAAACGTCGCCGATGCCTATCCGGGAATCTTCACGATGGACTCGTCCGGTCAGGGACAAGCCGCCCTGCTCAACCAGGACGGCACGCTGAACGGTCCGGCGACTCCAGCCGCACGGGGTTCGGTGGTGGTGTTCTACGCGACCGGCGCCGGGCAGACCGACCCGGCCGGTGTGGACGGCGAGATTGCGAAAGACGTCCTGACGCGGCCGAAGTCTCCGGTGACCGTTTGGGTGCAAGGCCAGGAGGCGGAGGTCCTGTACGCGGGTGCGGCTCCGGGCATCGTCTCCGGCGTCCTGCAGGTGAACGTCAAGGTTCCGTCCAACGTAGCCCCTGGTCCACGGGCCCCGATCGCGATGAGGGTGGGAAATTCGCCCATCAGCCCCGATGGGGTGACGTTGTCGATTGCATAGACCGCGAGCAAGGTGGGAGTTCAGGGCAGTGGCGCCTCTTGGCGTCGCGAGTGGATCGTCGGCAAACGGGAAGTTGAGCCTCCGCACCCCGCGCCCAAAGAGCGCGATTCGTTAAGCGGCTTGCTGCCGACGAATCTGCCGTTGTTTCCGGGCGGCCTCCAACTTCCGGTCCCGCTCCGCGTGGATCTCCAGTTGTCGCCCCGCCAGCATGTCCTTCGGCGTGACGTAGCCTGTGGCGCTGTTCAGGCGGACGTTGTTGTAGTGGTCCACGTATCCGCTTACCAGACGCCGGGCATCTTCCAGTGATAACGGCGTGCCCGGTCGGATGCACTCCCCTTTGAGCGATTTGTGCCAGCGCTCGATCTTCCCGTTCGATTGCGGGTAAAACGGCGATGTTCGGACGTGGGTCATGCCCGAGATCCGAATGAACGAAATCGTCGTTCCCATGGGTATCGGACTGCTACCGGTCGAAGACTTACCGGGAAAACCAAAGAAGGAAGAATATGCAGGAGAGCGAGCCATGCGCGGGATTCGCCCGATGCACCGGCGCGATCCTGGTGACGTAGACATCAACCGGAACGACGACCGGTTCCGCATCGAAATCGACTGCCAGGACCTTCAGCCAGGACGGCGAGTATGGTCAGACACGTTCTACATCGGCGCGGCCCGGACCGACGACTATCAGATCCACGGTCACGTCTATGCCGACAACCTTCCCATGCCGCATGCGTTCACGCTGACGGTCACGGCAGAAGTGACGCAATCAGCGCTCCCAGTAGACGAACTCTGCGCGAAATGAGCAGCGAATGAGTGCGTGGAAGCTTGGTCGCAATGATCCATGTGACTGCGGGAGCGGCAAGAAGTGTAAAAAGTGCTGCCTGATCAAGGCGGCGTACGTCGATCCATCCGCCTTCTGCAGAGTGCAGGCTCTTTTGTTTCAAGGTGGTGCCACCCGTTTGCGAAGCAAGGGCACTGCTACACCTGCCCCAGGCCTCGGATATCTGCCTAACTTGCCGGGTTGAGGACCTCAGCATTCCTGGTTGCGATAAGTCCCCATAAACGCCCTTCCCGCCGGCGCCTTCGAAACACGTTTGCACGAACCCGTCTACAATAGAGGCGAGGACATCCCGTGCCACGCCAGTTCGACGTCGTGATTGAGCGCGATTCAGAGGGCTATTACGTAGCCTCCGTTCCCCAGATCCCCGCCTGCCACACCCAGGCACGTTCGCTTGATGAGGTCACCGACCGAATCCGCGAAGCCATCGCTCTGTGCCTGGAAGTGGAGGGCGCGCCCGAGCAGGAGTTGGAGTTCGTCGGCATCCAGCGAGTGACCATCGCCGCATGAGCCGTACCCCGCGTGTCACCGGACCGGAGCTCATCACCGCGCTCGCACAGGCAGGTTTCGGCGTCCTGCGAGTAAAGGGCAGTCATCACTTCCTCCGGCACGACGATGGGCGGAGCACGGTTGTCCCCGTGCATTCAGACGAGACCATCGGTCCGGGCCTCCTGCACAAGATCCTACGGGATTGCCAGATCACACTCGAGCAACTATCCGAACTCCTGTAGAAGTCGATTACTCCTGATAAACGCCCCAGCATCAGGCGATCCACCCGGTCGTATAGTCGCCGACGCGCACTCTGGCACGAGACGGCGCCGCGGAAGTCCAGTCCGTCCCCAGGTTAGTCGACGGGGCCGGAATTACACCAGGCCGAAGGACTCGCGTTCGAAGGCGTCGAGCGCGGCGCGCATCTCTCGCGCGCGCTCGGTGGCGATTTTCTTCGAGCGTGGCAGGCGCACCATGCGCGGGTTGTTTTCCAGGCGCATGCGGGCGCGTTCGTAGGCGCCGCTCATGCCGTAGCCGGTGGGGATCGAGTAGCAACTGCTGCCCTCGGTGGGCACGCAGGCGAACTCGCGGAGCAGGCCGACGAGGCCGAGACCATCGAGCGCGTCGGCGTCGCGCAGGAGTTGGGCTTCGATGCAGCGATCGTCGGCGCCGCCGTGATGGTACTGGATGGCTTCGAGCACGCGCTCGGCGGTGGCTTCAGGCAGTTTGAGTTTGCGCAATTGTTCGGCGGCGAGTTCGCGGCTGCGGGCGCAGTGCGAAACGCCGTCGCGGGACCAGCGCGGCAGCGTGCCCCAATCGTGCATGTGGGCGGCCAGCCAGATCACTTCGGGGTCGTAGGCGAGGCCGTGGCCGATGGTCTCGACGAGCCGTATCAGGCGTTGTGCGTGTTGTACGGCCCACTCCCCTCCATACTTTTCAGTCAGCGCGGTGATGCGCTGGCGGTACGAGGCAGACATCTGGACCCTATTATATACTTCACGCCGGCTAGCGCAGCATGAACTCTTGTCTCATGCAAGATGAGCCTGAACGGATGATTGGATTCTCACGCAAGATGAGCCTGAAGGGTTGGCGGGAAGCTGAGGATTGATCATCAAAATGGACGATTCTCAGACGACGAGCCTGGAGCAAATCCGGGCACTTGTGAGCGCCAACCGCGCGATCCGATTTACCGGACTGCTGCGCGAAGAAATGTACCAGTGGGTGGAAAGGACGCTGGTGCGGTACGAATACGCAGGCCTGCAACGACCCGACAAGGGCGTCCTACGGCTCTACATCGGGCAGATGACGGGGTTGGGCCGGGCGCAGGTGACGCGACTGATTGGCGGGTATCTGGAAACCGGCCGGGTGATCCTGGTGCCCTACCAACGGACGCGGTTCCCAAGCCTCTACACCGCCGCGGATGTGACCCTGCTGGCCTATGTGGACCGGGCCCACGGGAACTTGAGCGGACCGGCCACCAGGCGAATTCTGCAGCGCGAGTACAACGAGTACGGACAGGGCGCCTACCAGCGGCTGGCCGGGATCTCGGTGGCGCAGCTCTACCGGTTGCGCAACACACTCGACTACCGCAAACGCAACACCAGCTATCAGCCGACCCGGCCGACACCAACCCCGATCGGCGAACGGCGTAAGCCACGGCCACAGGGCGTTCCCGGATACCTGCGCATCGACACTGTGCACCAGGGCGATCAGGACGGACGCAAGGGCCTGTATCACATCAATGCCGTCGACGAAGTCACGCAATGGGAGATCGTGGCGGCCACACCGCAAATCTCGGAAATCTATCTGTTGCCGGTGCTGGAGGCGATGCTCGAGCAATTCCCGTTTGTGATTCGCGGCTTTCACTCCGACAACGGCAGTGAGTTCATCAACTACACCGTGGCCGGGCTGCTCTCCAAACTGCTGATCGAACAAACCCGCTCGCGACCGCACCATTCCGGCGACAACGGCCTGGTGGAAGCCAAGAACGGAGCCATCATCCGCAAGCACATCGGCTACGGCTACATCGACGCGCAACACGCCCAGGCGATGGATCGCTTCTACCGCGAGCATCTCAACCCTTACGTGAACTTTCATCGTCCCTGTGCCGTGCCCAAAGTCATCACCCAGGCCAACGGCAAGCGCCGCAGGGTCTACCCACGTTGGGCCACGCCGTTCGAACTCCTGCAGGAGTGGCCGCGCTGCGAAGGTTGCCTGCGGCCCGAGGTCACCTTAGCGGAGTTGCAGGCCTTGGCCGGCTCTCACTCCGACACCGAAGCCGCGCTGGCCATGCAGCAGGCCAAGCACAAACTCCTCGGCCGTTTGAAAGGCAAACAGACCGCATGAAACCCCACGGCGCGGCGCCTCCCGTTGGTCGGCGGTCGGCAACACACTCCCATCGGGAGAAAAACAAACCCTTCCTTAGAAGGAAAACCAATCGCAGATTGAGGGCTCACGGTGCCTCCCGCTGGTCGGCCCCGAGGCTCTCCGAATACCCTCAGAAAGGAACCTCGGCTCCGCCCCTACC
>JAFDVU010000233.1 GCA_018268835.1 Acidobacteriota bacterium
TTGAGGCCGTAGCGCGCGACCTCCTTGCGTTCGATGGCGATGCGCAGTTGCGCCTGCTCACCTTCCTGTTCGAGGAAAGTATCGGCGTGTCCGGGGACGGTGCGTAACGCGTCGAGGGTCTGGTCGGCGAGCGAGCGCAGGCGGCGGAGGTCGGGGCCGCTGATGATGACGGCGAGGTCGGCGGGGGAACCGGTGACGGCCTCGGTGACGTTATCGATGATGGGCTGGGTGAGGGAGAAGTTGGCGCCGGGAATTTCGGCGCGCAGCCTGGCGGAAATTTGGTCCACGAGGATGGGCTTGCGGATGCCGGCGGGCCAGGTGTCGTAGGGTTTGAGGGCGACGAAGAACTCGTTGCGGTTCGGCCCGTAGGGGTCGGTGCCGGAATCGTTGCGTCCGCTCTGGGAGCTGACGAGCTGCACCTCGGGGAAGGTCTCGAGGATGTGGCGGATGCGGGAGGCCTCCGCCGCGGATTTCTCAAGCGAGATGCCGGCGGGGAAGTTGGCGCGCACCCAGATGGTGCCTTCATCGAGTTGCGGCAGGAACTCGCTGCCGAGTTGAGTGGAGAGCGCGAAGGCGCCGGCGACGACGAGCGCGCCGCACGCCACGGTGGCCCACGCGGCGCGCCGGACGGTGAAGCCGAGCACGCCTTCGTACGCGTTATAGAGCCAGCGCAGGACAGGATTCTCCCAGGTCTTGCAGCCGTGGCGGAAGAGGTACGTGGCCAGCACGGGGATGAGCGTGAGGGCGAGCAGCATGGAGCCGAGCAGCGCGAAGCAGACCGTGTAGGCCATAGGGGTGAAGAGGCGGCGCTCGACGCGCTCCAACGTGAAGAGCGGGATATAGGCCGAGATGATGATGAGCAGCGAGAAGAAGATGGGCGATTCGACTTCGAGCGCGGCGTTGAGGATGGTCTCGAAGACGGTAGCCTCGCCGGCGCGTTGCTCGCGTTCGTGAAGATGGTGGACGATGTGCTCCACCATGACCAGGGTGCCGTCCACGATGATGCCGAAATCGAGGGCGCCGAGGCTGAGCAGGTTCGCCGGGATGCCGGTGAAGTACATGCACGCGAAAGCGAACAGGAGCGAGAGCGGGATGGTGATGGCGGTGAGTACGGCCGCGCGCACGCTGCCCAGGAAGAGCAGCAGCATGGTGACCATCACGACCAGCCCTTCGAGCAGCGTGTGGGAGACGGTGTGCATGGTGTTGGCCACCAGGTCCGTGCGGTCGTAGATGCCGCGGATGTGGACTCCCGGAGGGAGGCGTGTGGAGTTGATGTCCTCGACGGCTTCGTGGACGCCCTGGAGGACTTCGCTCGGGTTTTCGCCGCGGCGCATGAGCACGATACCTTCGACCCCGGTCTCGCTGCCGATGCCGAAGATGCCGGTGGGCGGCGCCGCGCCGATCTCCACCCTGGCGATATCGTGCACGAAGACGGGGACGCCCTTCTGTTCGGCGACCACGATGTTCTCGATGTCCTGCGTGCTCTGAATCAGGCCGACTCCGCGGATGACCATGGACTGCTGTCCGTTGTCGAGCAGGGCGCCGCCGGCGTTCTGATTATTGGCGCCGACGGCCTGCGCGACCTGGCCGATGGAGAGGTTGTAGCGATCCAGCGCGGCCGGGTCGAGGATCAACTGGTATTGCTTGACGAGTCCGCCGAAGGGAGTGACATCGGCGATGCCGGGGACCTGACGGAAACGCGGCTCGATGATCCAGTCTTCGAATTCGCGCAGTTGGATATCGTTGTAGCCCTTGCCCTCGACCACGTAGCGGTAGAGCTCGCCGATGGGAGTGGCCAGCGGGCCGAGCGAGGGGCTGACACCGTCGGGGAGATCGGCGTCGCGAAGTTTTTCGAGCACGACGGCGCGCGCGAAGTAATCGTCCGTGCCGTAGGCGAAAGTCAACTCGACCACGGAAAGTCCGAAGATCGTGCGGGAGCGGCGCGCGATGACGCTGGGCACGCCGTTGAGCGCGCGTTCGATCGGGACGGTGATCTGTTGCTCCACCTCTTCGGCGGCGTGGCCTGGGTATAGCGTGATGACCACGGTCTGGGTGTCCGAGATGTCCGGGTAGGCTTCCACTTTGAGCTGCTGGAAGCTGAAGACGCCGAGCGCGATCAGCCCGAAGGAGAGGGCGATCATGATGAAGCGCTGCTGGAGCGCGAAGCGCAGTAGTTTGGCGATCATGCGTTGGCCTCGTTATTGCGCGCGCAGCAGCATGGCGCCGTCCACGACGATGCGGGTGCCGGCCTGCAACCCGCCGAGCACGGGCAGGACGTCGCCGTAGCGTTCGCCGGTTTTGACCTCGACCGGGCGGAAGCGGCCCGGAGACAGTTCCACCCACACGCTGCTCTTGCCGTCGCCCTGCACCACGGCGCCGACTGGCACCACCGGAAGGTTGCGCATGGCATCGGTATGGCGGATGGTGCCGTACATCTCCGGGCGGAGCTGTTCATGAGGATTATCGATTTCGGCGCGGACCTTGATGGTGCGCGTCTGCGGGTCGACGGTATCGGCGATGCGCCTGACGCGGGCGTGGAAGGTCTCGCTGGGATAGGCGGTGAGTTGCACGTCGACGGGCTCGCCCACCTTAATGAAGCGGATGGAGCTTTCGGGCACGTCGCTGGAGACCCAGACGGTGCTCAGGTCAGCGATGGTCATGACGGCCTGGGTGGTGTCGTTGCGATAGTCGCCGGCGGCAATGCTCATGTCGAGCACCTTGCCGGAGATGGTTGAGGAGACGGTGAGTTTCTGGCCGAAGACGCCCGGCTTGAGGCCGAGCAGGAGCGCCTTGCGATCGGCCTGCTGCACGCCGGCTTCGGCCTGTTCGACGGCGGCCTTGGCCTGGGCGAGAGCGTTGTCGGCGGTGAGCACGTCCTTCTGGGCGACGGCGTTGTGCTGGAAGAGATCCTTTTCGCGGTCGTAATCGGCCTGCGCCTTGTTGAGGTTTGCGCGGGCCTGGGTGAGGCCGGCGCGCGCCTGCTGGCAGGCCGAGGCGGTGGCGTCGGCATCGGGAGATTCTACGGTGAGCAGGGGATCACCGCGCCTGACGGCGTCGCCGAGTCTGACCAGAACCGTGTCCACGCGCCCGGCCAAGGGCAGCACGACGCGCGAGACCAGGTTGGGATTGGTCTCGATTTTGCCGGGCGAGACCACTTCATCGAACGGCACGATGGCGGTCTTCACCTCGGCGACGCGGATCTCGTTCAGCTTGGGCGAATCGGGGGGGATGGTGACGGTGCCGTCGGCGGCGCGCTGCTCTCCGCCGGGCGGCGGAGCGGCGGATTTCGCCGGGGAATCTTCCTTCCTGGCGCATGACGCGAGCAGGAGCGCGGCGAGGATGAGGGATGCGGTCTTCATTGTCCGGCCTTTCCCGAGATCGAATCGATGGTGTAGAGGCTGCGCGCGAAATCGGCGCGCGCGTCGTTATAACTTTGCCGCGCGTCGTTGAAAGCGCGCTGCGCATCCAGAAATTCCACCAGCGAGGCCTCGCCGCGCCGGTAACTGTACTCCATGGTTTCACGGACGTCGCGCGCCTGGTCGAGCAGGCCGTGTTCGATGCTGTCGAGCACGTCCTTGGAGGTGTTGTATTGAACCCAGGCATTGCGCACCTCGTCGCGGATGCCGGCTTCGGCGGCTTTGATGCGGACTTCGCTCTGCCGCTGCTCCTGGCGGGCGCGCTCGATCTCGCCCTGGTTGCGGTTGAACACCGGCAGTGGCGCGCTGAAAAAGAAGCCGAGGGTGTCGGAGATGCCGTTGTAGAACTGGCGGTGGAACATGGTGCTGACGGTGTAATCCACCTTGCCTTGGGCGATCTGGTTGCGGATCTCGGCTTCCGAGCGCGCCTGGTCTTTGCGCAGGGCCTGGAGATCGGGGCGGAGTTGGAGCGCCTCGGTGGTGATGGTGTCGAGAACGAGGGGCTGGGCATCGCGGCGCAAGGATCCGTCCACGTCGAAGGTAGGGGATGGCACCTGGCGGCCCATCAGGGTCTGGAGGTGGTTGAGCGCGACGCGCAATCTCGACTCCGCCTGGCGGACGGCGTTCTGGAACTGGATGCGCGCGACCTGGGTGCGGGTGAGTTCGACTTTGGCGAGGTCGCCGGCGCGTACGCGATCGGTGTTGACCGCGACGATGCCCTGGAACGCGGTCAGGTTTTCACGCGCGAGCAGGAGGTTGTCCTTGGCCTGGAGCACGTCCACGAAGGCGTTCTGGATGTCGAGGACGAGCAGGCGGGTGGTATTGAGCAACTGGAGTTTGGCGACTTCGCGGGCATCTGTGGCGACCTCGATGCGGCGCGCGCGCTTGCCCCCTCGCTCCAGCAGGAAATCCGTGCGCAGGTTCCACTCGGTGGGTCCGACGTTCTGGTCGGGGGTGAACTGGTTGAGGAAATCGATGTAGTCCACCCCGGCGGTCACCACCGGGTTGGGACGAAGCCGGGCGGTGAGGATGCGGGCATCGGCCACCGAGAGGTTATAGCGTTCGGCGAGGAGATTGAGATTATGTTCTACGGCTTCCTGAATGGCTTGAGAGAGCGTGGCACGGTCGGGCAACTGGGCGCACAGTGAGCCCGCGCCCAATACTCCAATCAGCGCGATGGATCGAATACGATTCACTGAATAAACCTCCTTGCGCGGCACCGGGCCGCTGCATGATTGGGGGGGAACACGGACTAAGAGAAGCCTGCCTCATCATGCCAGGGACGGCGTGCGGCCGGCACTCGCCAGGACGGCCCGCGATCAGACTATGCATTTCATGCTGAGCGAAACCGGTCGCCGGCCGCCACACTGGTCCCGAGCCAGAACGAGGTCGAGCACGGAATCGAGCGTTAGCGAAAACACCAACCTTCAGGATACACGAAGCTGCCGGCGTCGCCCGCCCGTCATGCGACGCGTGCTAGCATAAAGAATTCCCAAACTACCTTGATCAAAGCCGTTAAAGGAACCAGGGACTTACTGCCCCCGTCTACCGAGGTCTGGAACCGCGTCGAATCCGTCGCGCGCGAGGTTTTCCGGGCGTACAACTACCACGAGATCCGCACGCCGATTCTCGAGGAGACGCAGCTTTTCGCCCGCGGAGTGGGCGCGGAGACCGATATTGTGAGCAAGGAGATGTACACGTTCACGGATCGCGACGAGAGTTCGCTCACGCTGCGGCCGGAGAACACGGCGGGCGTGATCCGCGCGTACATCGAGCACCGTCTGGACCAGCGTCCGGGGGTGCAGAAGCTGTACTACATCGGACCCATGTTCCGGCGCGAACGTCCGCAGAAGGGGCGCTACCGGCAATTCTTCCAGATCGGGGCGGAGGCCATCGGGTCGGAATCGGCGCTGGTGGATGCCGAAGTCATCGAGATGGTGGTGGAGCTATTGACACGGGCCGGGCTGAGCGGCTTCCACCTGCTGCTGAACTCGGTGGGCGACCACAACTGCCGTCCGAAATACGTGGAGGCGTTGAAGGAGAACCTGCGCGGCAAGGCGGAGTCGATGTGCGGCGACTGCCGGCGGAGGGCGGAGACGAACCCCTTGCGCGTGCTGGACTGCAAGGTGGAAGCCGATCAGCCGGTGATCGACGCGCTGCCTTCGATCCTGGACTACCTGTGCGATACGTGCCGCGCGCATTTCGACGCGGTGCGGAAGTACCTGAGCGAGCGTGGCATCCCCTACGAAGTGCGGCCTCGCATGGTGCGCGGGCTGGACTACTACATGCGGACGACGTTCGAAGTCGTGCACGGGGCGCTGGGCGCGCAGAATTCGGTGCTCGGCGGCGGACGGTACGATGGGCTGGCCGAATCGCTGGGATCGAAGGTGCATTCGCCGGGTATCGGATTTTCGATCGGCGAGGACCGGCTGGTGATGAGCGTGGAAGGCGAGCAGGCGCCGGGCGGGCTGGATCTGGTCGTCGCCCCGCTGGGCGAAGCCGCGGTGCGGCAGGCTGCGCTGCTGGCGCGCGACCTGCGGCGCGCGGGACGCAGCGTGGAACTCGTCGAAGGCAAGCTCAAGCGCGCCATGGAGATCGCCAACAAGCTGGGCGCGCGCCACACCGTGATCATCGGGGACAATGAACTGGCCAGCGGGCGCTACGCGCTGAAGAATATGGCCACCGGCGAGCAGCAGAATCTGACACCGGAAGAAATCGCCGCCGTTCTGGCGGGAAACTCGAACTAACACTTATGGAAACCGCTGTTGCACTGGATTTTCTAGGCGACCTCCGCCGCACCCATATGTGCGGGGAACTGCGCGCCGAGCATGCCGGACAGACCGTCCTTCTGATGGGCTGGGCGCACCGCCGCCGCGACCATGGGGCGGTAATCTTCATCGACCTGCGCGACCGTACGGGCCACGCGCAGGCGATCTTCCACGAGGACGTGGACCCGGCGGTTCACGAACGGGCCGAGCAGGTACGCGCCGAGTACGTGCTCGCGGTGGAGGGCACGGTGGAGTTGCGCTCGGCGGACACGGTCAACCCGAACATGCCGACGGGCGAGGTGGAGGTGGTCGCCCGGCGCATCTGGATCCTGAACGAATCGAAGACGCCGCCGTTCCCGATGGACGAGAACAAGGACGTAGCCGAGGACGCGCGCCTCAAGTACCGCTACGTGGACCTGCGCCGTCCGCAGATGCAGCGCAACGTAATGTTGCGCTCGAAGATGTCCTTCGCGGTGCGCGAGTTCCTCTACGGGCAGGGCTTCCTCGAAATCGAAACGCCGTTCATGACGCGCTCCACGCCGGAGGGTGCGCGCGACTACCTGGTGCCGAGCCGCGTGCAGCCGGGCACGTTCTACGCGCTGCCGCAATCGCCGCAGATCTTCAAGCAACTGCTGATGGTGAGCGGCTTCGAAAAGTACTTCCAGATCGTGCGCTGCTTCCGCGATGAGGACCTGCGGGCGGACCGGCAGCCGGAGTTCACCCAGATCGACCTGGAGATGAGCTTCCCGCAGCAGGAACGCATCTTCGAAGTGATCGAGCCGCTGGTGCAGCGCATCTGCGAGGTGGCCGGCTACAACGTTCCGGCGCAGTTTCCGCGCCTGACCTACAGGCAGGCGATGGAGAACTACGGGATCGACAAGCCGGATCTGCGCGTGCCGCCGATGCATCCTGTGACGGACCTGTTGCCCGAGTTGGCTAACGCGGGGATGCCGCTGGTGGCGATCCACATCCCGGGCACGGGCACGCCGAGCCGCAAGGAGCGCGACGAGTTCAAAGCGTTCGGCAACGAGAAGGGACTGCGCGTGTACGACGACGCGCGGCGCCTGGAGCGCGATTATCCCGAACCGATGGCCAAGGTGCGGGAGCGCATCGGGGCGAAGGAAGACAGCCTGGTGGTGCTGGTCACGTGGGCGGGCGAGCCACAGGGGCATCGCCCGGAGGAGACCGTCCTCCAGGCGGCGGGACAGTTGCGCCTGAACCTGGCGCAGAAGTTCAATGACCGTCACAAACTGCTCGATCCGAAAAATTTCCAGTTCTTGTGGGTGGTCGATTTCCCGATGTTCGAGTGGGACGAGGAAGAGCAACGGTGGATGGCTGCGCATCACCCCTTCACCAGCGTGCATGACGACGACCTGGAGAAGTTGACGGCGGATCCGGCGCGCTGCCGGGCGAAATCGTACGACCTGGTGCTGAACGGCGTGGAGTTGGGGTCGGGTTCGATCCGTATTCACCGCAAGGACGTTCAGGCGAAGGTCTTCAACGCACTCGGGATGAGCGACGACGAGGCACGGCGCCGCTTCGGCTTCCTGCTGGACGCGCTGGAGTTCGGTGCTCCGCCGCACGGTGGAATCGCGCTCGGGCTGGACCGGCTGGTGATGATCCTGGCGGGCGAGACCTCGATCCGCGACGTGATCGCTTTCCCCAAGACGGCGCGCGGCACCGACCTGATGTGCGAAGCTCCGGCGCCGGTGCCGGAGAAGAACCTGCGCGACCTGGGGATCAAGCTGCGCTGACGGCGCAGCTTGATCCCCGTCCGTCCCACGCTACTTCAGGTCGGTTGGCATGGACGCGTCCATGAACGAGCGCACGTCCTTGCGGAACTTGGCGCTGGAATCGCTGTCGATGTAGAGCATGTGGCCGGACTGGTAGTAGTCCCAGGTCACGTTCTTGTGCATCTCCGGGCTCAGCCCCATGTGGTTGAACGTGTGCTCGATGGCGAAGTACGGGGTGGCGAGATCGAAGAAACTCGCCGCCACCATCACCTTCAGGTACGGATTCTTGGCGAACGCGTTGCGCAGGAGTGAGGTGGTCTCGGCGAAGCCGTTCTGCACCTGCCAGTCCCAGGGCTGAATGCCGCCGCCGAGGGCGTAGTAGTACATGTCGGTCTTGTAGTTCAGTTCGGTGCGGATGTAATCGGTGAAGACCGAATTGAAGGGCGGCGCGATCAGGGTGTTGGAGGGGTCGAACTCGCTGGTCTCGCCGACGTTCATCGATGAGGGTCCGGCGAGGCGCCCGTCGAGCCGCCCGATTTGCAGGTTCTGGTCGCGCAGGAGTTCGCGGGTGAAGTGGGCGACATCGTAGCGCAGGTTGCTGCGCTCGATGTAGCGGGCTTCGAGCCCGGTGTAGCGCACGAGTTTATCGACCACGCTCTTGCGTTCGGCGGCGGGGAGCGCGTCGCCCTTGTTGAGCGCGGTGGAGTACTCGCCCATGGCAAAGCCTTCGACCTCCTTGAGGAAGGCGCGCAGGTCCTTCTTCTGCAGGTCGGCGGCGACCTTCTTGTGATACCAGGCATCGGCCGCGTAGGTGGGGAGTTCGAGCGCGTAGACCAGGTCGTCGGAGCGCGACCAGATGGTCTCCAGATTGAGCGTGGCGGAGAGCAGGATCACGCCGTTGAAGGCGATGCCGCGATCGATCAGGTAGCCGGCGAGTCCGGCGGCGCGGAACGTGCCGTAGCTTTCGCCGGCGACGAACAGGGGCGAGAGTGTGCGGTCGTTGCGCGTGAGGTACATGCGGATGAACTCGCCCACGCTCTGCAGGTCGCCCTGCACGCTGTTCATGCGGCGTGCGATCTCCACCGTTTTGGCGCGGCTGTAGCCGGTGCCCACGGGATCGATGAACACCAGGTCGGTCTGGTCCAGCCACGTGTTCGGGTTATCCTTCATTCGATAGGGCGGCGGGGGCATGCTGCCGTTGGGCATGAGGCGCGGACTGCGCGGACCCATCGCGCCCATGTGCACCCAGATGGAGGCCGCGCCGGGACCGCCGTTGAAGCAGAAGGTGAGCGGACGTTTGGCGGCGTCGGCGCCGTCCAGCGTGTAGGCCACGTAGAAGATGTGCGCTTCGGTTTCTCCGGTTGCGTTCTTGAGCGGCATCTGGGCGGCGGTCGCGGTGTAGTTCAGGGTTTTGCCGTCGACGGTGATCGTGTGTTTGGTGACGGCGGGGGTTTCATCCACATCGCCGCCGACAGCGGGTCCGGGTCCGGGAACGCCGCCCCGGCCGCCCCGGCCGCTGGGCGTCGCCTGCGCGGGCGCCGGTGCCGGGG
>JAFDVU010000234.1 GCA_018268835.1 Acidobacteriota bacterium
CCTGGCGCTTGGGGCGTGCCGTGTCTGCGTGCAAAGGCAGGCCGGGAGGCCTGCGGTACCTGGGGTGTGGTATCCCGGAGGGTATGATGCGACGGTTGTGTTTCGCGGTTTTGGCGGCCGTGCCGCTGATGGCGCAGAGCGCGGCGGAACTGAAAGAACAGGTGCGGGCCACAGAGCGCGCGTTTGCGCGCACGATGGCGGACCGCGACCATGCGGCGTTCACCGGCTTCCTCTCGGCGGAGGCGGTGTTCTTCAGCGCGGGCGGCGTGCTGCGTGGTCCGGCGCAGGTGGCGGACGCGTGGAAGCGCTACTACGAGGGACCGCGCGCGCCATTTTCGTGGGAGCCGGAGCAGGTGGAGGTGCTCGAATCGGGGACGCTGGCGATGACGTCGGGGCCGGTGTACGATCCGGGTCGCAGGCGCACGGGCACGTTCACTTCGGTATGGCGGCGGGAAGCGGACGGCAAGTGGCGGATCGTGTTCGATAAGGGTTGCCCGCCGTGCAATTGCGGTCAGCCCTGAAGCTGGCGCTTGAGGGCTTCGCGGTCGAGGTCGTTGGTCCAGCGCGCGACGACGATGGTGGCGACACCGTTGCCGATGATGTTGGTGAGGGCGCGGGCTTCGGACATGAAGCGGTCCACGCCGAGGATCAGGGCGAGTCCGCCGACGGGGACGTGGCCCACGGCGGAGAGCGACGCGGCGAGCACGATGAAGCCGCTGCCGGTGACGCCGGCGGCGCCCTTGCTGGTGAGCAGCAGCACGGCGAGCAGCCCGACCTGGTGCGTCAGGTTCATGTGGGTGTTGGTGGCCTGGGCGATGAAGACGGCGGCCATGGTGAGGTAGATCGAGGTGCCGTCGAGGTTGAAGGAGTAGCCCGCGGGGACGACGAGGCCGACAGTCTGCGGTCCGGCGCCGAGCAGTTCCAGGCGGGCCATGAGGCGGGGCAGCGCGGCTTCGGAAGAAGACGTGCCGAGCACGATCAGGAGTTCTTCGCGGATGAAGGAGAGGAAGCGGAAGATACTGAAGCCGTGGAATCGCGCGATGAGGCCGAGGACGCCGAAGATGAAGGCCAGACAGGTGAGGTAGAACGTGGCCATGAGGCGTCCGAGCGATAGCAGGCTCTGCACGCCGTACGCGCCGACGGTGAAGGCCATGGCGCCAAAGGCGCCGAGGGGCGCGGCGTACATGATGATGCGGACGACGGCGAAGAGGGCCTCGGAGATTTTCTCGATGTAGGGGAAGAGCGCGTTTTCGCGGGCGCCGAGCCGCTGCAGTGCGATACCAAAGAGGATGGCGATGAACAGGACCTGAAGGATCTCGCCCTTGGCAAAGGCATCGAGCAGCGTGGTGGGGATGATGTTGAGCAGGAAATCGCGGGTGGACTGCATCTTACCGGGGCCTGCATAGGCGCTGACGGCGCCCACGTCGAGGGTGCGCACGTCCACGTTCATGCCGGCGCCGGGCCGCAGGGTGTTGACGATGATCAAACCGACGATGAGGGCGAGCGTGCTTACCACCTCGAAGTAGAGCATGGCGAAGCCGCCGGTGCGGCCGACCTTCTTGAGGTTTTCGGTGCCCGCGATGCCGATCACGACCGTGCAAAAGATGATGGGCGCGATCATCATCTTGATGAGCTTGATGAAGCCGTCGCCGAGCGGCTTCATGGCCTCGCCGGTGCCGGGGGCGAAGGCGCCGAGGATGACGCCGCAGGCGATCGCCACCAGCACCTGGAAGTAGAGCGACCGGTAGAGCGGCCGCTTTTGAGGAGTCATGGCCGGTTACGCGGCAACGAATTGGGCGAGGCGGCGGCCGCAGATCATGCTGGCCTCGTGTTTATTTCCGCCGGGACCGGGCCAGTGGGTTTCCAGGCTGATCCACCCTTTGTAACCGTCGTGGACGAGGGCATCGATCTGTTCGCGCCAGCCGACGACGCCGTTGCCGAGTTCGCACCAGAGGGGCTTGTGGCCGTCCATGGTGCAGTCCTTGGCATGGACGTGGGCGATGCGGGCGGGCGGCAGGAGGCGGTAGCCGTCGGGGATCGCCTTTTCGCCGGAGACGACGGCGTTGGCCGGGTCCCAGACCACTTGGAGGTTGGGATGATCGAGCGCGGCGAGGACCCGGGCCGTTTCCGCGGCGGTGCCGATGTTGCAGGCGTGCTCGTTTTCCAGGCCGATGATGACGTTGTGGGCCGCCGCCTGATCGGCGAGCGCGCGCAGGGCGACGACGATGCGATCGAAGCAGGCGTCGGGATCGACGGTGCGCCAGTAGGAAAAGACGCGGATGATGCGCGCGCCGGTGCGTTGGGCGATCTCGAAGGCGCGGGCGGTGAGGCGCGGCTGGTCGGCGAAGGTGTGTTTGGCGGCGAACATGTCCTGCTGAAAGCGGGCGTCCACGTCGGGGGAATCGGGCAGGACGCACTTGAGCAGGGGGGAGGCGATGGAGAGGATTTCGAGGCCGGCGCCGCGCACGATGGCGATGGCGCGGTCGAGTTCCTCGTCGGAGAGGTCGATGATGTTCTTGCCGAAGACCATGCGGAGTTCGGCTCCGGCCATGCCGATGGACTTCATCGAAGCGACGGCGGTTTCGATGTCCGGCGAGAACTCGTCGGTGATGGCGGCGATAGGGAAGTGTACGCTCATGGAAGATCCATTATAAGGGTGCGCGGTGCGAAAATAACGAGATGCCCTCCATCGCGTCCAGTGTCGAAATGGTGCCCCGCTCACGCATCCGCGAACTCGCGGAGATTGCGATGTCGATGGACGGGGTGCTGCGGCTGTACTTCGGCGAGTCGAACCTGCCGACGCCGGAGTACATCAAGCAGGCGGCGATCCGGGCGATGCACGAGGGCTTCACGTTTTACACGGAGAACGCGGGGCTGCCTTCGACGCGGCGGGCGATTGCGGACAACTACGCCGCGCTGCACGGCGTGACGCTGGATCCGGCCGATGAGATCATTGTCACGGCGAGCGGCGTACAGGCGCTGAACCTGGGAATCCGCGCGGTGCTGGATCCGGGCGACGACGCGCTGGTGCTGACGCCGGCGTGGCCGAACGGGTCGAGCAGCGTAATGATGGCGAACGCGAACGTGCGGCAGATTCCGCATCCGCTGCGCGCGGCGCGCTACGGGATCGATTTCGACGCGCTGGAGGCAGCGGTGACGCCGCGCACGCGCATGCTGCTGTACACGTCGCCCTCGAATCCGCTGGGCTGGGTGGCGTCGCCGGAAGAGCAGCGGCGGCTGCTCGAATTCGCGCGGCGGCACGAGTTGTGGCTGATCGCCGACGAGGTCTACGACCGGCTGTATTACGCGGGCACGCGGCTGGGCGAGCCGGTGCCGTCGATTCTGCGCATGGCCACGCGCGAGGACGCGGTGGTGGTGATCCACTCCTTTTCGAAGAGCTACTGCATGACCGGGTGGCGGGTGGGCTGGCTGATCGGACGGCGCGATCTGGTGACGAAGGCGACGCAGCTGATCGAGTTCGTGGTTTCGCACGCGCCCACGTTCGCGCAGAAGGCGGGGGAGACGGCGCTGGCGGAGGGCGAGGAGGAACTGGCGCGCATGCTGGAGCGGCTGCGCGCGAATCGCGACCTGTGCCTGGAGGCGCTGCGCGGCATCGCGGGGGTGACGGTGCCCACGCCGGACGGCGCGTTCTACCTTTTCCCGCGGGTGGAGGGGCTGAACGATTCGTTCGGCTTCTGCCGCGACCTGCTACTGGAGACGCGCGTGGGGCTGGCGCCCGGCGTGGCGTTCGGCAACGGCGGCGAGGGCAGTTTCCGGATCTGCTACGCGGCGGAGAGTTCGATCCTGGAGCCGGCCATGGAGCGGCTGGCGAAATTCCTGCGCGCCCGCGTGTGACGGCGCACACGCGCGCCGCGGACCGGCGGTATCCGGGCGTCGCGCGCTAAAATTGCTTCGTGTCCTCTCCCGCGATTTCGGTCCGCAACCTGAGGAAGGCGTACGGCCTCAAAGCCGCGGTGGACGGCGTGGATCTGGAAGTTCCGCGCGGGTCGTTCTTCGGCTTCCTGGGACCGAACGGCGCCGGCAAGAGCACGACCATCCGGATGCTGACGGGACTGGCCCCGGCGGATAGCGGCGAGATCGAGATTCTGGGCCTGCAAATGCCGCGGCAGGAACTGGAGATCAAGAAGCGGATCGGGCTGGTGCCCGACGAGAGCCTGCTCTTCGACCGGCTGACAGGCGCGGAGTTCCTGGAATTCGTGGGACGGATGTACGGGCTTCCCCGCCCCACCGCGATGCAGCGGGCGCGCGATCTGATGGACCTGTTCCAACTGGCCAACGACCGCAAGATCATCGGCGAGTATTCCAAGGGCATGCGCAAGCGGGTGGCGATGGCGGCGTCGCTGATCCATCATCCGGAGTTGTTCCTGATGGATGAGCCGTTCGAGGGCGTGGACGCGGTGGGCGCGCGGCTGATGAAGGACATCCTGATCGACCAGGTGCGGCGGGGCGCGACGATCTTCCTCACGACGCACGTGCTGGAAGTGGTGGAGCGGCTGTGCGACCGGGTGGCGATCATCAACGAGGGGCGCATCGTGAAGGAAGGCGCGCTGGAAGAACTGCGCGCCGGCGGGGAATCGCTGGAGGACGCGTTTGTGCGGATCGTGGGCGCGGACCAGGAACTGGAGCGGCTGGAGTGGCTGTAGTCGCGGCAATCCTGCGCGCGCAGTGGCTGTGCATGCGGATGGGCGCCAACCGGCGCGGCGCGATCCTCAGCCTGATCACGGGCGCAATCTGGTACGGCATCTGGACGGCGGTGGGGTGCGCGGTGTACTACGTGCTGGCCGGCGCCGATCCCGCGCAACTGCGGCTGTGGATCCCGCTCGGGCTGCTGGGCGTGTGCGTGTACTGGCAGGCGATGCCGATACTCTCGGCGAGCATGGGATCGTCGCTCGACCTGCGGAAGCTGCGGATCTATCCGGCGCCTCACGGGAGGCTGTTCTACGTGGAGGTGCTGCTGCGGCTGACCACCGGGGTGGAGATGCTGATCGTGCTGGCGGCGGGCACGGCGGCGCTGTTCCGCAATCCGCTCACGCGCGGAGGGTATGCGCCGGCGCCGGCGGCGATCTTCATCCTGTTCAACCTGCTGCTGGCCAGCGGAACGCGCAGCCTGCTGGAGCGGCTGCTCTCGCGGCGGCGGGTCCGCGAGTTGCTGGTGTTCCTGCTGTTCATGCTGTGGATGGTGCCGCGGTTCCTGTTCCTGCGCAACGAGGGCGCGGGCAATCTGCCGGGCTGGGATCGCGCGGTGGCGGACCTGTTCTGGCCGTGGACGGCGGCGGGCGACGCCGCGCTGGGCGTGCGGGTGGCGCCGGCGCTGCTGTATCTTTCGGGGTGGACCTGCCTGGCCGCGTGGTTCGGGCGCGGGCAGTTCGCGCGCAGCATGCGCTGGGACACGCTGGCGGCGGAGGCGACACCGGCCGCCGCGGGGCCATCGCGGGCGCGGGCGGCGATCGACGCGCTGTACCGGTGGCCGGCGCGGATCTTTCCCGATCCGCTGGCGGCGATTGTGGAGAAGGAACTGCGGTCGCTGGCGCGCACGCCGCGCTACCGCATGATCTTCGTAATGGGCTTCAGCTTCGGACTGATGGTGTGGCTGCCGCTGGTCATGGGGGCGGGCGCGGAGAAGCACGCCACGCTTTCCAATCACTTCCTCACGCTGGTGTGCGTCTACGCGCTGACGCTGCTGGGGCAGGTGTCCTACTGGAACTGCTTCGGGTTCGACCGCGGCGCCGCGCAGATTTACTTTCTGGCGCCGCAGCCGCTGCGCGCCACGCTGGTGGGCAAGAACATCGCGTCGCTGGCGTACACGTACCTGGAGACGGCGATTCTGATCGCGATCACGAGCCTGCTGCGGCTGAACCTCGGCGGCGCGGCGATTGCGGAGACGCTCTCGGTGGTGGGGGTGTGCGCGCTGTACCTGCTGGCGATGGGGAACGTGTCGAGCGTGCAGTATCCGCGCGGACTGAGCGCGACGCGGGTTTCGCAGGGAGGCGCATCGAGCCGCTTTCAGGCGCTGGTGTTCCTGTTGTATCCGCTGGGGCTGGTGCCGGTGGGGCTGGCGTACCTGGCGCGCTATGCGCTCGCGAGCACGCTGGCGTTTTACGTGGCGCTGGCGGCGGCGGCGGCGATCGGCGCGATGGTGTACTGGATCGCGATGGACTCGGCGGTGTCGGCGGCGGCGGCGCGGCGGGAGCGCATGATCGCCGATCTGAGCGTGGGCGAAGGTCCGGTGGAGTCGGACTGATCAGCCTTTGAGGTTGGCGAAGGCCTCTGCGATTTCGCGTTTGGCGGCTTCGGTGGGGACGACGAGCGGCAGGCGCGGCGGGCCGCCGTAGTAGCCGTTGAGGTCCATCGCGTATTTCAGGCCGGGGATGCCGTACTTCACGGTAACGAGTTGCGCGGCGCGGGCGATGCGGTTCTGCCAGTCGAGCCCGGCGGCCTCCTCGCGAGTGCGGTAGGCTTCCCAGATGGCGATGCAGGAGTACGGAGCGGCGTTGGCGTAGGCCAGGATGGCGCCGCACGCGCCCATGAGCAGCGAGGGCCAGAGGGTGGGCGCGGAGCCGACCAGCACCTTGAACCCTTCGCGCACTTCGCGGATCATCTGCATGACTTTTTCGAGGCTGCCCGAACTCTCCTTGATCGCGATGACGTTGGGGTGTTCGCTGAGCGCTGCCACGGCATCGGGCGGAATGTCCACGCCGGTGGTCTGCGGCCAGTTGTAGATGATGAGCGGGATCCTGGCCTGGTCGGCCACGGCGCGGTAGTAGAGCGTCTGGGCGGCGGCGTTGTTGACCAGGTTCCGGTAGTAGTGCGGAGTGCGGACCATGGCTGCCTTGTAGCCCATTTCAGCGGCGCGGTTGGTGAGCCACACGGTTTCGCGAACGCTCTCCACGCCGGTGCCGGCGATCAGGAGTTTCTCGGGAGCGGCGTATTTGGCCACCTGCTCCCACATACAGAACTTCTCCTCCGGAGTCAGCATGACGCTTTCGCCGGTGGAGCCCATGACGACGTAGCCGGAGAGAGTGGTGAGGTTCCACTTCTCAACGTTGTGGCGGATCTTCGCGAGATAGATGTTGCCTTCGTGATCGAAGGGGGTAGCGATGGGGGGGAAAATGCCTTGTAGCTTCATGATTCCGGTGAAATTCCACGATAACACCCGGCGGCAATTCGCATGGCGAGTCTCACTCACCGACCCTACTGCGCGAAGGCGCGGAGGAGAGCTTCGCTGGTGGTGGTGGGGCACCAGTATTTTTCGATGTACTCGATGACGAGTTGGGTGCCGGCGTCGTGGGTGACGTGGGGCGAATCCTCGGGGTTGTACATGGCGTCGGTGAGGTCGCGGACGAGGATGCAGCGGATGCCGAGCGCGGTCATGCGCTTGATCGCGAAGCCGCGGTTGAGGACGCACATATTGGTGTGGACGCCCATCACGAGCAGGGTGCCGATGCCGCGACTGCGCAGGAAGCTGTAGATTTCGTCGCCGTTGTCGGAGATGACGTCGGCGTCGTCGATGCGCAGGCCAGGGTTTTCGCGGGTCCAGGCCTTGTAGAATGTGTCGTTGGTGTCGCAGCCGCCGCGTTTGTCGTCGATGGGGAGGGGCGGATCGGGCAGGCTGAGCGGCACGGGCGGAGCCACCTTCGGGATGGCGAGGATGCGCAGGCGCCCGGGCGCGTCGCGGTAGAAGGCCATGGTCTCCGACGGCGCGTGGATGATTTGGATGCCGCGCTTGCGCGCCGCTTCGAGGAACGGCTCCATGCGGACGACGAGGCCGCCGACGCGCCGCGTGGCCCCGCTGCACCAGTGCTTGTCCCACATGTCGCAGATGACGATGGCGGTCGCGGACGGGGAGAGCGGTTGCTGCAGGTGGACTTCGCGCCAATCGCCCGAGCCCTTGAAGGCTTCGACGCGCGAACGCAGGCCGACTGTGATGGAGGAGTTCTGGGCGCTTACGGTGCCGAGCGCCGCCAGGAAGAGCAGCAGGATCGAGCGGGCAGCCATGACCCACATGCTATCACCGGCGCTTTCCCGCAGAATAGGAGATATGTTCTCACTCGAAATCGACTGCGACCCCGAAGAGCGCGACCTGCTGATCGCGGAACTCTGGGAACAGGGCAGCGAAGGCATCGTGGAGTTGAACCCGGTCGCCGTGCGCGCGTTCTTCGGCGACTCGGCCGACCGGCGGGCGCTGCGCGAGCGCTTTCCGGGGGCGCGCGAGCGCGAGGAGGAGCAGCGCGACTGGATTCTGGAGGCGCGCGAGAAACTCCCGCCGATGAAGGTGGGGCGGCGATTCTTCCTGGTGCCCGAGTGGCGCGACGACCCGACGCCGGAAGGCCGGTTCCGCATCGCGGTGAACCCGGGGATGGCGTTCGGCACGGGCTTTCACGAGAGCACGCAGCTTTGCATCGAGGCGCTGGAGGACTACGTGACGCCGGGCGCGTCGGTGCTCGACGTGGGGACGGGATCGGGCATCCTGGCGCGGGCCGCGGCACTGCTCGGCGCGGGGCGGGTGGTGGCGTGCGATATCGATCCGGTGGCGGTGGAGATCGCGGCGACGGGGTTTGTCGGTTCGGCGGACGCGGTGGCCGCGGCGTCGGCCGATATCGTGGTGGCCAACATCAACCCGGAAGCGATCGTCGCGCTTGCCGGCGATCTCTTGCGCGTGCGCAAGCCGGGAGGCGTATTGATCGCCAGCGGCATCGAATCGCACGAGGTTGAAGCGTTGCGCGCGGCGCTGCCGCCGGCGCGCGAGGAGCGGCGCAAGGGCGAGTGGGTGCTGCTGGTGCTGTAGGTAGGGCGTTCGATAACCCAAGCGCTTTGGGCGTGCCAGGGTAGATTGCGGTTCGATCCAAAGGTCGGCCGGAGGCCGACGGTACCATGCGAAGTGAGAATGC
>JAFDVU010000235.1 GCA_018268835.1 Acidobacteriota bacterium
ACGAGTGCTTCCGGCGGGTTTGCGCGGGTTTCGGTTCGATCCAAAGGTCGGCCGGGAGGCCTGCGCTACTTTGCCGCGAGGCGGGCTGCGGGTGGCGCGGTTGCGGGATCGAAAGGCCGAGTGTTTCCGGCAGGCCGGAGGCCGACGGTACTCGGGGGATGGCTATCGCGGCGCCATGATTCGGCCCCAGATGATCTGGTAGGCCTCGACTTCGTTGTAGAGGTCTTTGCCGGCGCGGACGAAAACGCGGGTGTTGGGTTTCAGGCTGGCGGAGTCGACGATCTGCCCGTTTTCCAGGTAGCGGGTGTCCGTGCGGAGCAAGATCGCCAGGTCGCCGGCTTCGCGGGTGTGCAGCACGAACTTCTCGGCGTTGACGCGATAGACCACGCCGGAATAGGTCAGGGTTCCGGTGCGCACGGTGTCGAGGCGGGGATCGTACGGGCGCGGCACGCGCGAGCGCAGCGGACGCTGCGCCGGTACGGGCTGCACGACGTGGATCGTGCGCGCGTAGCGAAGCGGGTCGCCCGAGGCGCGGTCGCTGACGATCTCCACCTTTTCACCGGCCGCGAGATGCGCAGGCTCGATCATCTCCTGGTCGCGTTCGGCGTAGGTGCGCTTGTCGAACAGGTAGCGCAGCACGTGGTTATCGGCCGTGCGGATGGAGAGTTCGCCGGCGGGGCGCGGATCGCACTCGATCACCACGCCGCGCACGATCGGCGAATCGTAAGTCTGCGCGGCGATCAGCCAGGGGAGCAACAGCGCGAGCCCGGTCCAGCGCATTCGCGTGTACCTCTTGACCACACTATCACGCGCGGCCCGACCGTGGGAACGGCCCTCTCAGGCCAGGGTGAAGCGGTTCGGACCGGGTGAGAGGTCCCTTCGCTGATTGCGCCATTCGAACGTGCCGGCGACTCCGGCGGGCAGCGTGACCGAAACCGACCCGCCCGCTTCCACGCGAACGTCGATGGCGCCCGCCGGATGAGGCACGGTGCCCTCGGCGTAGGCGAGCTTGCCCAGGTGGGGGCGCACGACGACGCGGCGGAATGCGGGCGCCGCCGAATCCACACCGAGCACGGTGCGCGGAATGGCGATATTCGGGCTGGCGCTCCAGGCGTGGCAATCGGAGCGCGAGGGATTTCCGGGACGGTCCACGATTTCGGAGAACGTGGTGAGGCCGTTGTTGAGCATGGCGCGCCAGTCGTCGAGCAGGTCGAGGTAGCGATCGCCTTCGCCGACCTGGTCGAGCGCGGTGTGAATGTAGTACTTGAAGTAGAGCTGACCTTGCGCGAGACCGGGATCGGAGAGGACGCGCAGCATGAGGGCGCGCGCCGCGTCGCCGGTGATGGCGCCGGCCAACACGGCGAGCGTGTTGGCGTGCTGCGAGAATTTGTTCTTCGCCGGCGTATCGGCGTACAGCTTGCGCGACTCGTCCCAGTAGAGCGAATGCACGGTGGCGCGCAGCAGCTTTTCGCGCGCGGCGTAGGTATCGGCCATGGCGCGGAGTCCGAGGGCGGATTCCAGTTGCGCCGCCCAGCCGTAGGCCATGGCCAGGTGCAGGTCGAAGATCGACGAGGATCCGTCGGCCTCCATTGGCGGCTCTCCGTTGGGCCATTCCGGGACCCAATCGAAGTAGCGCCACCAGGGCAACTGCCCGAGCGATCCGTTGTCCTTCTGATAGCCCTCGAAGAAGCTGAGCACGGCGCGCACGCCGGGCAGCATGCGGCGCACGAAGGAGGGATCGGCGGCGTACCACCAGTAGTCGCGCACCATCCCGATCCACCAGAGCGCGAAGCCGGGGATGTATTGTTCGAGGCGCGTGGGGTAGCGGCTCATGGTGCAGCCGTCGCTCTGGCGCGAATCGTTGAGCAGGTCGATGGCGTTGCGCATGAGCCGCGCGTCGCCGGTTTCGAACAGGCTCACAAGACACTGGATGCGCGTATCTCCGGCGTACTGAAGCTGCTCGTAATAGGGGCAGTCCATGTAAGTTTCGTGGGCGCAGAGCCGCGCGGTGCGCCAGCCGGTATCGAGAATGCGGTTGATCGCGGGGGTACCGGCGTCGAAGCGGCTGCGCCGCTCAAAGGGGAAACCGACGTAGGTCGCGGCGAGATCGTCGATCGTGAGCGGTTCGGCATGGGTGGTCACATCGAGTTGGAGATAGCGATAGGTGCGCCACCACAGGGGGCGGAATGCGCGGCGCGCGCCGCCATCGAGCGTGATCTCGTCGTAGTTGCCGATGAAGATCTTGCCCTCCACCTCGTTGCGATTGCCCTTTTCGTTGCGCCCGTTGGGCGGCGCGGGGAGAAACAGCGACTCGGCGTAGCTCATGCGCACGACCGAATCCTTGCCGCCGGAGAGCGTGAGTTCGGGGTACGCGGTGGTGAGGTAGGTCTGGTCGAGCAGCAGGCTGGCGGTAGTGTTCGCAGGGATGGTGAAGGGCGCGGACTGCGCGGGGAACGGCTCGGGCGGCGTCACGCCGGTGGCGCGGCGGAGTTGCTGCAGGCGCTCGGGGCGCTCCTCCATGGCCGGGATGGTGCGTTCGATCAGCATCCAGCGCGAGTGCACGTCGCGGGCCTCGCGCCCGGCGGCGGGCGAGATGGTGACGGGCGGCGCCCACGCGGAATCGTCGAAGGAGGGGGATTGCCAGTCCCACGGATGCAGCGAGGCGGCCACGCGGTCGCCGGGTCCGGCGACGTAATAGCCGTGCATGTCGGCGCTGGAGAAGGGGATCGGCGAGTAGGCCGGATCGGCCACGCAGCGCCACGCGGCGCCGGTATCGGCCACGCGTCCGCCGGCGGTGTCGGACTGCAACACGAAGCCGGTCTGCTGGGTGATCTGCGCCTGCGGGGCATCGTCGGCGAAGTTCCAGACGGTGGCCGCGATCACGTTGCGTCCGGCTTGCAGGAAGGGCGCGAGATCCACCGTTTCGTAGCGCCAGTGGAAGAGGTCGCCGCGGGCCGGACCCCACGCGGCGCGGCGGCCATTCACCGAAAGCTGATAGCGCTGGTCGGCGGAGACGTGCACGACGAAGCGCTCGGGGCGCGCCGCCAGATCGAACGCGCGGCGGAAGAGGTAGACGCCGTAACCGGCGAGGGAGGCGCGGGGGACGGCGATCCAGCGCGCGGTCCAGAGACCGCGCGCCAGCGGGGACTGCGCGCGCAAAAGGGGGACGGCGCCGGCGGCCAGAAGGAAAGTTCGTCGCTTCACGAGTGGGAGCGTATCACGCCGCGCGGCCCGTTACCCGCGGCGCAGGCGGGCGCGCAGGGCCGCGGTGGCTTGGCGGTGACATTTCAGACAGAGGGTGCGCATGTTGGAGAGATCGCACTCGCCGCCGCCTTCGGCGACGGGCAGGATGTGATCCGCGTCCCAGAGGTGGCGCCGCGTGCCCCAATCCTTTTCGAACTGCCGCCGGGCGGACCAATCCAGCTTGCGCTTGTCGCGGCGCAGCGCCTCGGTATCCAGCCCGCACAGCGCGCACACGCCGCGATCGCGGGCGAACACCTGTTCGCGCAGGTAAGCGGGATCGGTGCGCAGCTTCCACTCGTGCACGCAGGCGGCGGAGCAGAAGGTGAAGCGGCCCTGGGGGACGGCGGCGCCGCAGCGGCGGCAGACACCGCGCTTGCGCGGGACCCAGCCGCCGGGCTGCGTGCGGTTGGCGCTCACACGCGCAGTTCGAAGCCGAGTCCGCGCATGCGGTCGATGATGCCGGCGCGCGCGGCGGCGATTTCATCGTTGGAGAGCGTGTGGTCGGGCGCCGCGATGGTGACCCGGAAGCTGACGCTCTTGGTGCCATCGGCCAGCGGCGGACCGGAATACTGCCGCTGGAACTCGACTGACTCGAGCAGCGGGCCGGCGGAAGCGGCGATCGTCTCCTGGAGTTTGCCCGCGTGGGCGCGCAGCGGGGCGATCACGCTGAGATCGAACGCGCTCGAAGGATAGCGGCGGATGGGCGTGTACCTGGCCTCCCCGGCGCTGAGCGCTTCGAGCACCGCCAGATCCACATCGAGCAGCGCGGCGCGGCCCGTCTCCACCAAATTCGGATGCAGTTCGAAGAGACGCGCCACGGTTTTGCCCCTCCATTCGATGGTGGCGGCGCGCGCCGGGTGTTCCCAGGAGAGCGCGTCGGCGGGCGCGGTGACCGCGCCGGGCATCAGGCACTCGGCCACGCGCTTCATCTCGAACAGGCCGGAGGCGCCGTCGCCGTGGCGATCGTAGAGAGCGGCCACCAGGTGCGGGATTTCGTCGGGCAGTCCCTCGGCGCGCGGGCGGATCTCCATGCCGATCTCAAACAGCCGGAAGCTCTCCTGGTGTTTGGCGTTCTCCACCACGTTGCGCCAGATGCCGGGCAGCAGGCTGCGCCGCATCAGGGTCTGGTCGCTGGCGATGGCGTTGGTGACGCGCAGATGGCTCTCCGGCGAGAAGCCGAAGGCCGCGGCAGCTTCCTCGCTGATGAAGCTGTAGTTGTAGGCCTCGGTGAAGCCCTGGTCGATGACGATGTCGCGCACGCGGTGATGGAAGCGGCGGGTGGGATTCCCAGGCGGTACGGCGGCGGGAACCAGGGGCGCGGTGGGGGTGATGGTGTCGTAGCCGATCATGCGGCCGACCTCTTCCACCAGGTCGTCGGGCAGCGAGATGTCTTTGGTCGCGCGCCAGGAAGGTACGGTCACGCGGAACACGCCGGGCGAGGCTTCGGCGACGCCGAACGCGAGGCTCTCCAGGATGCGGCGCACCTCGTCCGAAGGCAGTTCGCGGCCGAGTTTCGCGGCCAGCCAGGGGAGCGGCAACTCGATCGGCGGGGGCGCGGGGATTTCGCGCTTATGATCGGCGACACCGCCCACCAGGCGGGCGCCCGGACAGATCTGGCGCAGCAGTTCGATGGCGCGCGCCAGTCCGCGCAGGGTATTGGCCGGATCCTGCGCCTTTTCGAACCGCATCGACGCGTCGGTGCGCAGCTTGATGGCCGCGCTGGTCTTGCGGATGGAGGAGGCGAGGAAATTCGCGCTCTCCAGCACCACACGGGTGGTGCGCCCGCTGATGGCGCTGTCGAAACCGCCGATGACGCCGCCGAGCGCGATGGCGCCCTTTTCGTCGGCGATGACTACGTTGGCGGGATCGAGCGTGTACTCCTCGCCGTTGAGGCCGCGGAAGGCTTCGCCCGGGCGCGCGGTCCGCACGACGATGGTGTCGCCGGAGAGCAGATCGGCGTCGAACGCGTGCATCGGCTGCGACAGCTCGGCCATGACGAAATTCGTCATGTCCACGATATTGTTGATCGGGTTCAGCCCGATGGCGGTGAGGCGGTATTGGAGCCAGAGGGGCGAAGGCTCCACCTTTACGTTGTCGAACACCAGGGCGCTGTAGCGCGGGCACAGGGTGAGGTCTTCGATGCGCACCTTGATGGCGGCATCGCCCGCGGGGAGCAGGTCCATCTTCACCGGATCGGTGAGCGGCAGCGCGAGGATCGCGGCGACCTCGCGGGCCATGCCGTGATGGCCCCACAGATCGGGACGGTGGGTGATGCTCTTGTTATCGATCTCGATGATGCTGTCGGGCAGGAGGCCGGCGATCGCGGCTCCGGGTTCGCCGCCGGTGAGCTCGAGGATGCCCGAGTGATCGCGGCTGACTCCGAGTTCGTCGCCGGAGGCGAGCATGCCGTCGCTATCGACGCCGTGGATCATCTTGCGGCCCACGGGAAGCCACACGCTGAGCATCCCGCCGCGGCAGTTGGGTGCGCCGCAGACCACGGTGCGAAGCCCGAGTTCGCCGAGATCCACCACGGCCTTCACGTTGTGCGTGTCGGGCAGCGGGGAAACGGAAAGCACGGCGGCCACGCTCGCGCCGGCGAGCGCGCGGCCGGTCTCTTCGATGCCCTCGCACTCGGCGGTCTTCATCGTGATGAGCCGCTCCAGGGGGAGCGCCGCCTGCGTGAGACCGGGTACGAATTCGCGAATCCAGTTATAGGAGAACTTCATGGCGAACTAGAACTGCTCCAGGAATCTGAGGTCGCCGCCCTGCAATTGGCGGATGTCGTCGATGCCGTAGCGCATCATCACCAGCCGGGTCAGCCCGAGGCCGAAGGCGAAGCCGCCCCACACGGCGGGATCGATTCCGCTGGTGCGCAGCACGTTGGGATGCACCAGCCCGCAGGGCAGCAGTTCGACCCAGCCGCTCTGTTTGCACACCGGGCAGCCGGGGCCGCCGCAGATCAGGCACTGGATGTCGAGTTCGAAGCCGGGTTCGACGAAGGGGAAGTAGCCGGGACGCAGGCGGACGGTCACGTCGCGGTGGAAGATCGCGGTGAGCAGCGTCTTCATGAAATAGATCAGGTTGCCGACGGAGACGTTGCGGTCCACCATCATGCCTTCGAGTTGGTAGAAGGTGTGCTCGTGGCTGGCGTCGACGCTCTCATTGCGGAAGACGCGGCCGGGGGCGATCATGCGCAGCGGCGGACCGAGGCGTTCCATCCCGCGCACCTGCACGGGCGAGGTGTGGGTGCGGAGCAGGCGGCCGCCGTCCAGCCAGAAGGTGTCCTGCATGTCGCGCGCCGGATGGGTGGCGGGGATGTTGAGGGCGTCGAAGTTGTAATACTCGGTCTCCACCTCGGGGCCGTCGAGCACGGTGAAGCCGAGGGAGCCGAAGAGGTCTTCGAGTTCGCGCTGAATGCGGGTGATGGGGTGGAGGTGGCCGCGGCGCGGGCCCGGCGCGGGGAGGGTGAGATCCAGCCATTCGGCGTCGAGCCGGGCGCTGAGGGCGTCCGCGGCGAAGGCCCGCTCGCGCGATTCGTAGCTGGATTCGAGGCTCTGCTTGGCCTGGTTGAGCACCATGCCGATGCGCTTGCGCTCATCGGGCGGGAGTTTGCCCATCTCTTTACTGAAGGCGGCAAGCGCGCCCTTGCGTCCCAGCGCGTCCACGCGCACGGCTTCGAGTTCGGCCGGCGATTGCGCGGCTTCGATGCGCTTGAGCGAACGGGACAGCAGGTCCTGAATGGATTGGTCCAACATGTGGGTGGAATCGATTATTGTAGCAGGGCGCCTTTCAGGGTATACTGCGCGCCATGTTGGTCATGCGATGGCTGGCCGCGGCGATGCTGGGTGCCTGCGCGGCGGGGGCGCAGCAGCGGATTCCGGTGCGCGTGGTGGTGGTGACCATGTTCGAGCGCGGCGCCGATACCGGGGATGAACCGGGCGAATTTCAGTATTGGGTGGAGCGGGAAAAGCTCGACCGCGTACTTCCCTTCCCCGAGGGCTACCGCGACCTGCGCATGAACTCCGGGGGCGTGCTCGGGATCGTGACCGGAGTCGGGACGGCGCGCGCCGCGGCCAGCATCACGGCGCTCGGGCTCGACCGACGCTTCGATCTTTCGCGCGCGTATTGGCTGGTGGCGGGAATTGCGGGAGGCGATCCGGCGGACGTTTCGCTCGGCTCGGCGGCGTGGGCCGAGTGGGTGGTGGACGGGGATCTCGCGCACGAGATCGACGCGCGGGAAATTCCGGCCGGCTGGCCGACCGGCTACGTTCCGCTGCGCCGCAGCGTCCCCTACGAACAGCCGCGCCGCGACCAGGAGGCGGGCGAGGTCTACCACCTGAACGCGGCGCTCGCCGGCTGGGCGTTCGGGCTGACGAAGAGCGTGCGCCTGGAGGATTCCGCGGCGATGCGCTCCCGCCGCGAACAGTATCGCGAGCCCGCCGCGCGCCGTCCGCCGTTCGTGCTCCGGGGCGACACACTCTCATCGATGACGTTCTGGCACGGAGCGCTGCTCAGCCGGTGGGCCAACGACTGGGTGCGGTATCACACGGGCGGCAGGGGCAACTACGTGACCTGCGGGATGGAGGACACCGGGACGTTGCAGGCGCTCACGTTCCTGGCCCGGACCGGGCGCGCGAACCTGGACCGCGTGATGGTGCTGCGCGCGGTGAGCAATTACGATCAGCAGCGGCCGGGCGCGACGGCCGCGGCGAGCCTGGCGGAGACGAAGATCGGACGATACTCGGCGTACCTGCCGGCGCTCGAAGCCGCGTGGCGGGTGGGCCGCGTGGTGGTGGAGGAAATCGCGGGACACTGGGAGAAGTACGCGGACCGCACTCCGGGGCAGCGATGAACCGACTCACGTACAACCACATCGCCGGGCAGAGCGTGGAGAGGCTGGCCGCGCTCAGCGACGGCATCTTCGCGGTGGCCATGACGCTGCTCGTGCTGGACCTGCGCAATCCCGCGCGCGAGGCCATCCACGGGGAGGCGCAGTTGTGGGCCGCGTTGCGGGCGATGGCGCCGCAGGTCCTCGCCTACTTGATGAGCTTCCTCACGCTGGGCATTTTCTGGAACGGCCAGCAGGCGCAGTTGAACGCCTGCGAGCGCACGGACCGGCACATCACGTGGCTGCACATCGCGTTCCTGTTCGGGGTATCGCTGATGCCGTTTTCCACGCGGCTGCTGGCCGAATTCATCCAGTACCGCGTGGCGTTGCTGTGTTACTGGGGCAACATTCTGCTGCTGGGCGCGGCGCTGCTGGCGGCGTGGCGCTGCGCGCTGCGGTCAGGCGCGCTAAAGGCGGGGACTGCGGCGGAGCTCGATCGCGCGATCGTGCGCCGCATCCTGATCGCGCAGGCGTTGTATGCGTTCGGCGCGGCGTTGTGCGCGTGGAGCACCTACGCGAGCATCGGATTCATCGTGGCGGTGCAACTGAGCTTCGCGCTGGCGCCGCGGTGGCTTTCGCGGTTTTGAGATTGCGGCGCGGGGTGGAAAATTCGAGCGCTTCGGGCGTGCCGGGGTAGTTTGCGGTTCGATCCAAACGCAGGCCGGGAGGCCTGCGCTACGTTTAGTCTTCGCGCAGGGCGAGGGTGCAATC